>CAYGKE010000018.1:6913-26524 GCA_964350465.1 uncultured Hyphomonas sp. | reverse complement strand
ACAACATTGATCACAAGTGATTGAAATTCAGGCCGTTTCGGCCACGGCTGCCTGCTGTGCCAACCATATCTCCACATTCCTGAGCGCTCTGGCGGCCTGAACCCGCTTCTTGGCGCGTCCCTTGTCCTTGCCGCGCAAGCGCCTGCCATGCTCGTCCTTGGTTGCAACTTCGTTCATGTCTGGCGGCGGGAACAGCCCGAAATTCACATTCATCGGCTGGAAGGTCGCTTTGCCTTCCAGGTGCCCGCCAGTGATGTGCTTAACGAGGGCGCCCAGTGCTGTCGTGTCCGGCGGCACCTGCAATGGGTGACCAAGACGTTCAGCAGCGGCGAAACGCCCGGCCAGGAGCCCCATAGCAGCGCTCTCGACATAGCCTTCCACACCCGTGACCTGTCCGGCGAAACGGATGCGGGGCAACGATTTCAGTCGTAAATATTGATCCAGAAGCTTTGGTGAATTTAGGAATGTATTCCTATGTATGCCGCCAAGGCGAGCAAATTGCGCCTCTTCCAATCCAGGTATCATTCGGAAGATGTCTGACTGCGCACCATATTTCAATTTGGTCTGGAACCCGACCATATTCCACAGCGTGCCGAGGGCATTGTCCTGGCGCAGCTGCACAATCGCATGCGCTTTAACATTCGGATTGTGCGGATTGGTTAGGCCAACCGGCTTCATCGGGCCAAATCGCAGCGTTTCCCGGCCACGCTCGGCCATTACTTCGATCGGCAGGCAGCCCTCAAAATACGGGGTGTCTTTCTCCCAATCCTTGAACTCGGTTTTGTCGCCCGCAATCAGGGCATCGATGAAGGCATTATACTGGGCCTCGTCCATCGCGCAGTTGATATAGGCTGCCGTCTCGCCATGCGGTCCCGGCTTGTCATAACGCGATTGGCGCCAGGCCTTGGACATATCAATGCTGTCAGCATGGATAATCGGCGCGATCGCATCAAAGAAAGCAAGATCGTCTTCACCAGTCTGCGCGCGAATGGCTTCTGCCAGCGCAATCGAGGTTAGCGGCCCTGTCGCAATGATCACGCTGTCCCAGTCTTCTGGCGGCAAATCCGTGATTTCTTCTCTCACGATGGAGATCAGTGGGTGCGTTTCAAGCTTGGTCGTGACAGCCTGCGCAAAGCCTTCCCGGTCAACGGCCAGGGCGCTGCCGGCTGGTACTTGGTGCTTGTCGGCTGTCGGGATAATCAGTCCCCCCGCGAGCCGCATTTCCTGATGCAGCACACCGACGGCATTCAATTCATGATCATCAGAGCGAAATGAGTTGGAACAGACCAGTTCAGCCAAGTCAGTCGTTTGATGGGCCTCAGTGCCTTTAACGCCGCGCATTTCGTGGAGGATGACCGGGACGCCCATATTTGCGGCTTGCCAGGCGGCTTCGGAACCAGCCATGCCGCCGCCTATAATGTGGATTGGGTTGATATCGCTCATCGCCTGCATCTGATCCCGCAGGCCCAGAGCGTCAAGCCACCGACATGCCTATTCACCGCCAATACATCGACTTTTCAGCACAATCTCGTTAATTGCCAAGGCGGTAGGGGGAATCAGTTTGCGTGTACTTATTGGTCTTGTCCTTTGCACGATCGGTCTGTTTGGCGCGGTGCCGACAGCGTCCGCCTGGAATTGCACAAACGCGCATCGCAACCAGGTCACAGTGACCGCAGGCGCCGCTGGACACAGTGAAGAGATCAGGATTGATCTTGCATCCAGCGACTTTCCGGCCGCCTACACGTTTACAGCCGCAGGCGATGATGTCCGGGTCGTGCTGGCCAGTGATGATTCAACCCCGGTGGATCATATTGTAACCGGTTGGGATAGTGCGACACGCACCGGCACGATCTACATCAAGCTGCCCGCACTGGCGCCCAGTTCATCTAACAGCGTCTACATCTATTACGGCGATCCCAGTCTTGGTTCGTTTGGTGACATTGATGCCGTATTTCCGACAACCGGTTTGCGATTACGGTCGCGCGTTTCAAGCGCTGACCCGGTTGATGCTGCTAGCGCACGAAGCGCATTCGCCGCTGCAACTGTCGATGTTTATGATGCGGTGCTTATCTCGGTAAGTGGTCTGAATAATCGGGCGCTGGGCGGCAGCAATGGCAATTATGGTTGGTGTATCAGCGCTATGATCGAAGTCACGGCTGCCAATGCTGGAATCTGGGAGTTTCGTTACGGCGCTGATTTCGGCCGCGGTGGCCATCTCTATGTCCGCGAGACCGAACTTGAGCAGCAGTGGAACGACGATCTTTGGTGGGCCAATAATTATGCCAATACAGCCGAAACGCTTGAAGGCTCAATCTACCTTGATGAGGGCTGGCACCGCTATGAAGCGCTTGGCTTTGAAGGGTGCTGCGACGGCGCTGTTGGTTGGCAGGGCAGGGCACCCGGCGGTCCTTGGCGCGATCTGTCGACCGCGAATTTCTCGATGCGGGCGACCCGCTGTGTTGTCACAACAGTGGCTGTCACGACGGCGGCGTCAGAATCCTGCTCGTCACAAGTCGATGTCGTGAAATCTGTGACAACCGTATCGGACCTGATCAGTCGCACCCCGGATTTTGCGCTGCCAGGTGCGATTGCGGACTATGCGATTTCAGTCACCAATCCAGGTCAGCCTGTCGATTCCGACACGGTGGTTTTGACTGACAATCTGCCCGGCAATGTCAAACTCGTGGTCAGCGGGGCGAGCGCGTTTGAACTCGTGGACGGCTCGACCGCGTCCGGTCTCACCTTAAGCTGGCTCGGTCCATCCAGCTCTACCGACGATGTCAGCTTTTCGACCGATGGTATCGATTTCAGCTACGTGCCTGTGCTCGACAGCGATGACGCTGACGGCGCGATAACGCATGTACGGTTCTCACCAAGCGGCGCTATGGCCGCCCATGTTGACGGTATTGCTGACCCCAGTTTTGAGATCAAGTTTCAGGCGATTGTTGAATAACGGGTTCTAGAATTTGCAGATCAGGCCCCGCTGGGGCGCGACCTTGCCATCGACTGTATCGCGCCATGCCTGGTCGATATTGTCGGGCCCCTGAACAACCTCTGGTGTCACGAATTTGTGCGAGGCGGTGTAGAAGGTTTTGAGGTCCACCATCATGGCGCCCAATAGGTCGCCGGGTTTGGTTTCTTTCAGGCGCCCTGCAATATAATCCGGTACAAAAAAGAATTCCGGTTGCGGGCCGGGCATATCCACAGGTGGTGTTTTGTCGGCCTCCCAATCGGTCGCGCCAATGATCAGACTGCGCGTCAGCGCCATTCCGCAGGCGTCATGCACCGCCTTGGTCAGGGCCGGGCGTCCCGTGAAGTCGATATAGGCCGCGTTTCCTTCTGTCTCAGTGTTCGCAACGTCATCGTAGGTCAGGACTTGATCATACAAGTCGGAGCCTTTGACATATTCCAGATTACCGGCAGAGGTTAGCCCGATCGTTTTGACGCCCTTGTTTTGTAGGCCTTGGGCCGTGGCGAGCGCGGTTTTTGACGATGCGCTGGAGATTACTGCCGTCTGGATCGCCGGAGCGCTTTGCACGATGCAGTCACAGATCATCCAGCCGGTTTGGTAGAGCGGCCGGAACAGCATTTGCTCGGCTTCCGTGCCCTCGACATAGGCCGGGTCATGATCGTTGAAACTGTATTGATTATAGATCGGCGACATGGGCAAGCGGTGCGCTGCTCCATCCACGAACTTCGCCGCATCAATTTTGGCCGGTTCGACAATCAAGGATTCCGAGATCGGAAAGTAACCATAGACGCGGCGACCGGGGCTAATTGCATCGACATTGGACTCTGCGACAGTGGCAAAACCCCAAACCGGTACGCGGCCCCACTCCTCGTCGCCAGTCGGAAAGAAATTCCAGTAGAAAAGCGGCGCGCCGCCAAACGCGGCATAGGTTGCATTATTGGACGTCAGGGCAAAGGCGTCGAGCTTGAGGCGCACCTGACCATCACCAAGCATTTCCTCACGCGATTGCCACTTCGTGTCGCGCAGTTTTGTTTTTGAAATCCAATGTTGCTTGGTCATTGCCCTATCCCGTCATCTACTTTTTTAGCTTAGAGGAAAATGAGGGGTAGCGTTAGGGGGCTGTCCGGATGACTTCGCGGCAAGCGGCGGCCGGTGTCAAAGGGTCAATACAGACCCATTTTTGACCCCTTATTGAACCGCTTATCCGCCGGACAAGGTGTCGGATAAGCAGTAGGACAGCTTATGGGTTTGCAGATGTCTTCCGGCTCTCTAAATGGGTGCAATGACAGATTTGAACAAGACTGCGCCGGACCTGCTTCAGGCTCTTATCTCTAAATGCCTGAAGGCCGGCGCCACTGACGCGGACGCCTCGATCGGCATGAGTGAAGGGGTTAGCGTTGAAGTGCGGGACGGCAAGCTTGAAAGTATAGAGCGCTCTGAAGCACAAGGTATATCTTTGCGGTGCCTATTTGGCCAGCGACAGGCCAATGTGTCAGGCTCGGACCTGTCTGCAGATGCTCTTGACGTGCTTGTTGAACGCTGTGTTGCCATGGCGCGCTTAGTGCCGGAGGATCCTTATTGCGGTCTCGCGCCTGAACAGGACCTTGCAGTGAATGTCGCTGAACTAGACCTCAGTACGGATGGTGACGTCTCTACCGACCAGCTTGAAAAAGCAGCACTTTTAGCGGAAGAAGCCGCCCTCGCGGTGGATGGCGTGAAGACCATATCGAGCTGCGGGAATGGCTGGTCCAGGTCTCGGTCATGGGTCGCTGCGAGCAATGGATTTGCCGCCCATCGCTCAAACGGCTCTACCGGTCTTGGCCTTGCGGTCGTTGCCGAGCGTGACGGCAATATGGAACGCGATTACGAAAGCCGATCCGTCCGCCGGTTGGCTGATCGCCCCTTGCCAGAAGAAATCGGGACGATAGCCGGGCAGCGGGCCGTGGCTCGGCTTGGTCCCCGGAAGGTTAAGTCACAAACCGCTTCTGTCATCTATGACAAGCGTGTATCTGGCAGCCTTATCGGCGCATTTCTGTCGGCTATCAGTGGTCCCAGTGTCGCCCGAGGCGTATCGTTTCTGAAAGACAGCTTGGGCCAGCAGGTCTTTTCTGATGACATCAACCTGATCGACGACCCTTTTCGCCCATATGGTATGGGTAGTCGTGCCTATGATGGCGAGGGGCGGCCTGTCGCGAAGGCGCACTTAATAGAGAATGGCACGCTGACACGCTGGCTTCTGAATGGCGCATCAGCCAAGCAATTGGGCATTTCGCCAAATGGCTTCGCGTCGGGTGGGTTTGGTAATCCGCCGAGTGTGGGTGTTTCAAACGCCTATATTGAGGCGGGGAGTCAAACACAGGAAGAGCTAATCAAGGCAGTTGGTAAAGGGTTGCTGGTCACGGACATGTTTGGCCCATCGATCAATCCCAACACGGGCGACTATTCTGTCGGTGTGGCTGGTTTCTGGTTCGAGAATGGCGAGATCCAGCACCCGGTTTCCGAAGTCACCATCGCTGATGATCTGCCTGCCATGTTCCGGCGGCTTGTGCCTGCCTCGGACCTGGAGTTTCGGGGGCGCCGTGATGCGCCAAGTCTGCTGGTAGAGGATATGTCGATTGCCGGTGAGTGATGACAGCCTGCATGAAGATCTGAATACCCTGCGTGCTGTGGCCAAAGAGGCTGGCGATCTGGCCATGTCATTTCTTGGTAAGAATGAACTTGTTACTTGGGATAAGTCCAAGAACCACCCCGTTACCGAAGCCGATATTGAGGTGAACGCGCTCATTCGGCACCGGCTCCGGGAGGCTCGACCCGATTATGGCTGGCTGTCGGAAGAAACCGACCTTGACCAACACGCTCCGGTTGCCCACCGAACCTGGATCGTCGATCCAATAGACGGCACACGTGCTTTCATGCGCGGGCAGCCTTACTGGTGTATCGGCATTGGCGTTATTGAAAATGGCCAAGCGGTGGTCGGCGTCGTTGAGGCGCCAATGCTTAAACAAACCTTCCATGCCATGCTGGGCGGCGGCGCTTTTCTGAACGATCAACCGATCAACATCAGCGACTGCAATCGCGAAGAAGGTTGCCGCATCATTACCAATCAGGGGATGCTGACGCATCCAGCGTGGCCGATCCCGTGGCCAGAAATGGAATTGGCCGATCCGAAACCCAATGCAACACTGCTGAGGATGTGTTGGGTCGCGTCCGGCGAGTGGGATGCTGTATTGGCATTGTGGCGCAAATCCGATTGGGATCTGGCACCCGGCGCGATCATAGTCAGGGAGGCGGGCGGCCTCGCCACGACCCACCTGGGCGAGGACTATGTGTTCAATCGCGGCGAACCAGCGCAGCGAAGTCTGTTGGCGGCTGGAAAGGCATTGCATTCCCTGTTAGTAGCGCGCGTCAAAGGTGTTCGGCTGCCAGATCCAAACTGGACCGTGCGCCCGTATGATCGCACGAAACAGACGGAGCGTCAGGATATGAATGATACAACTGGCAGCAAGCAATTGCTGCACATTGTGATTGGCGGCGAGCTGAAAGATGTCACCGGCATCGAGTTTGAGGACCTTACCAAGATCGACTTTGTTGGTGCCTTTCCTAATTACAAAGGCGCCTATGATGCCTGGAAAGACGCCGCTCAGCGAACAGTGGATAATGCCGAGACGCGTTACTTCATCTTGCATGCACACAAGCTGCTAGACCCTGAGACGGGGGATCATCATCACGTCTAGCTCTGGGCAATCGGGAGGAGGTCGTAAGAACAGCCTGTATCGGTTGTTTGCGACCTATTTCAGGCCTCACCTTAAATGGTTTCTTGGCGGTACGGTGTTTGCCGTGCTCACGGCGCTATGCGCGAACGCTTATGGCTTGGTCATGGCGGTGGTCGGCAATGGCATACAGAACGCGATCAAGACGCCCGGCGGAGATCCGAGCTGGGTCCTGTGGTCGGCGGGTGGAATAATTGCTCTCTCGATCGGTCGCGCGCTCTCAATGTATTTGATGACAATCCTCAACAATACCGGCGTGCAAAACGCACTGGTAGATATTCAGAGTGCTCAGTTTGATGACCTGACCGATGGAGATTTCGCGCGGCTGTCGGGTGATGCGTCAGGCGGCTTCGTGTCCCGTTTCATCAATGACGTAAACTCGATCCGAGATGCAGGACTGCGTTTCGCAAACAACTTTACAAAGAGTATCGTCACCGTGACCGGTGCGCTCGGCGTGATGCTTTATCTCGATTGGAAACTGACCCTTATTCTGTTGGTGGCTTATCCGCTCGCCTTCGGACCCGTCATTTCCCTTGGCAACCGTGTCCGGAAACGGGCCAAGACGGCACAAAAACAGGTCGGCGAGGTTACAGCGCTGCTATCTGAGGGGTTTCAATCAGCACGTGTTGTGAAGGCCTACGGGCTGGAGCCCTACCAGAAGGACCGGGCAAAAGCTGGTTTCATGGAGCGCTCCCGGCTTTTTTTGAAAGTTCTGACTGACAAGGCGGCGGTGGACCCCATCCTGGAAGTAACCGGCGGCGTTGCGCTGGCTGGAATACTCGGCTTCTCAGCATGGCAAATCGCAAATGGCGGCAGCTCTTTAGGGGCTTTGCTGGGCATTGTCGCTGTAATCGGCGTCGCCGCACCAGAGCTTCGCGCGCTCGGAACATTGAATGCGGTTGCACAGGAGGGCGGGGCTGCGGCTGACCGGGTGTTTGAAATCATCGATACTGTCCCAACAATTGCAGATCGCGCGGACGCCAAGGCGCTCAATGCTGTCAAGGGCGCGCTTTCATTTGAGGATGTCGCGTTCAGCTATCCGGATGGCACCAGTGCCCTGAAGGGGCTTAGCTTTACCATCACGCCGGGTGAAACGGTTGCTTTTGTCGGCCCGAGCGGTGCTGGGAAATCAACCATCTTCAACCTTCTCCTCAGGCTCTATGACGCCAATAACGGGCATATCGAGATTGATGGGTATAATATTCTGGACGTGAAGGCGCTGAGCCTGCGCCAGGCAACAGCGCTGGTGGCGCAGGACGCTGCGCTGTTTGACGACACGATAAGGGCCAATATCGCTCAAGGACGGTTTGAAGCGTCGCAAGAACAGATTGAAGCAGCTGCGAAAGCAGCTAATGCCCATGACTTTATCCTGGCGCTGCCTGGCGGGTACGATGCGCCTGTTGGCGAAATGGGGCGTAGCCTGTCTGGCGGGCAGAGGCAGCGCATAGCATTGGCCCGGGCGATCCTGCGCGAGGCGCCAATACTGTTGCTCGATGAGGCAACTTCGGCGCTGGACGCAGAGAGTGAAGCCAAAGTTCAGACGGCGCTGGCAGAGTTCTCTGAGAACCGAACGACACTGATTATTGCGCATAGGCTGTCGACCGTGCGCGCAGCGGACCGGATTATCGTTCTGGAAGAGGGACGTCTGGCTGAAGAAGGAACGCATGACGCGTTGATGGCCGGAGGCGGCGTTTACAAACGGCTGGTGGAATTGCAGCTTAGCTAGGCGGCGTGGCCGGGCGTTCCCGTGGTTTGAAATCAACGGCCTTGCGCAAGAATTCAGCAAGCCGTTCAGGTGTTTCGGCGCCGCTGGCGGCAAGAGCCCTATTTGCGATGAATGTCGGTACACCTCTGACGCCCATACCGCGAAACATCTCAATCTCGCTCCGAACCGTCTCGACATCTGCATCACTCGCCAGAAGATCAGAAACGATGTTCGCGTCCAAGCCAACCTTGGCTGCAAGTGACACCAGAGTTTCGTGATCGCCGATATCCTGTTCGTCAGCGAAGAATGCCTGAAACAGAGCCTCCTTCATGGCCTCGCCCTTGTTTTGACCCTGCGCCCAATGAATCAGGCGATGCGCGTTCAGGCTGTTGGGGCGGCGTGAAATGGCGTCAAAATTGTAGGGAACGCCTTCGTCGCGGCCATAGGTCTCCAGGGCCTCTCGCATGCCTTTGGACCGGTCAGAGGAGCCGTCCGAGCCGAATTTCTGGCGCATATAGTCTTTGTAATCAGCACCGCCCGCAGGAATTGTCGGGTCGAGTTCGTACGGCCGAAATACCACGTTCACCTCGATGTCAGGAACAAGGGCTATGGCCTGTTTAAAGCGGCGAAGTCCGAGCCAGCACCACGGGCAGACAACGTCTGAAACCATTTCGATGTGGAGTGTCATATGCTGTCCGCTTCGGGTTTACTTGAGGCGGCTGCCAATACGGTGCGGTAGCCGGTTTGTACTTCCATACGCTGAGTAACGCCTTTGGCCGTCAGGAGTCGATGCGCAGCACGCAGGCGATAGCAAGGCAAGTGCATGAACATGTGATGCTCGCAGTGATAATTGACCCAATAGGGGGCAATAAGCGCGCGCTCTATCAAGCTGGCGCGTGTCGTGCGGGCATGGCGTAGGGGATCATCATGATCTGGGACGACCGCATGTTCAGCGATATTGCGGAGGCGGGTGACCATCTGGTTCCAGGTCGCAAGCGGCAGTAACCAGAGGACAAAATAGGCCCACCAGGCGCCCAGCAGCGTCAGTCCAGCGAACAGGGCAACATTTGTCAGCAGGAATGGTGTGACAGCTTCGCGCGCCGACTGCGCCCGGTTTTCTGTGCCCGGGCCGGGATTGATACCAAGCCCCATGGCATTGGCGAACAGGTTACGTCTTTGTTTCAGGAAGGTCTGGCCGGTCAAGTCTCGGATGATTTTCCGGCGCAGGGATGCGCGCGTCACCGGAAAGGGCGCCGATAGAACAAGGTCCGGATCTTCCGGTTGCTGGGCGTATTTGTGATGCTGTAAATGGTAGTCACGATAATTGCGCAGGCTCGCGCCAACTGGCGCGGCACAAAGCCATTGCCCGACAAAATCATTAAGTGCACCACGCCTGCTAAGCCCGCCATGCGCCGCTTCGTGCATCAATACGGCAAGACCAAGCTGCCGCGCGCCAATGATTGGTATGGCGAGTATGGCGAGCCAAGGCTGCCAAATTGCGGCGGCCATTGCCAAACCGATTACGAACCAGGCATGCCCAACGATGCCAAGGCCAATCAGGTCCGAGCGTGCGCTAACTGTTTGCCACTCTTCGCGGCTGAACAGGTCAAGCGGTCGTATGCGGGCAGCGACGGGCATGGACCATAGAATACAGACCTATCGCTAGGTCAGACAAGCCATGCAACATTTTGTGATGGATCGGCGGACTAGAGAAGCGCGGCAATCGACAGGCCGACAAGGACAATTACGCCAGCCCATATATTTGACTTGAAGACAGCGAGGGCATTGTCCTGGCGGGCGCCAGACAGGCGAACCAATTGCCATATCCCATGTCCAAGGAAAACCAAACCGACCAGCGCCCCCATTCGTCCAGCACCGGCAAACAGGCTGCCGAGGGCAATCAATGCCGTTGCCGCGAGATGGAAAACAAAGATGCCTGTGAGAACCTTGTCACCGAACAGCCGGGCCGTTGATTTGACGCCAACAAGGGCGTCGTCCTCGATGTCCTGCAACGCATAGATTGTGTCATAAGCGACGGTCCATGCGGCGAGGCCCAGGTACAGAACAACACTCGCGCCGGTAACACTTGCAGCAGTCGCAGCACCGACCAACACGCCGAAATTGAAGGTGAATCCGAGCCAGGCCTGCGGCCACCAGGTCACCCGCTTCATATATGGGTAGGCGGCGACAAGTGGGATCGCCAGGAGTGCCACAATCTTGGCGTCGCCCGGCAGGCAGAACCAGACCAGGAGGCCGACAAAGAGCTGAGCGCCGAGGAAGATGCTGGCTTGCCGCAATGTGACATCGCCGGTGGGGAGGGGGCGTCCACTGGTGCGCTCCACGCCTGCATCAACATCGCGGTCGAGAATGTCGTTCCAGGTGCACCCTGCGCCGCGCATTGCGACAGCGCCAATGGCAAATAGCGGAATCCAGAACAGGTCGATAAGCTGGAAGCCAGTTGGGATACGCATTTGCGCCAAACCAATCCAGCATGGCAGCAGCAAAAGCCAAATGCCGACAGGTCTATCCAGACGCGCGAGGGTTACATATGGGCGTGCCGTTTCAGGCAGGCTGCGCAGCCATTCAGGAAATGCGCTATCACGTGGACCTGCAATGGCCTCGTCCAGCTCACTATCGCCAATTGTGTCATGCGACTCAGTCATGGCGTCTCTATAGCGAGTTTTGGTTTCTATGACATGACTTAACGAACAGGGCCGCTTGTGACTATACATCGCAAATGGCCCATATTCCCCGTCTTTATGTCGATGACACGCTTGAAAAGGATCAAGAAATTGCCCTTGCGGAGGGGCAGGGGAAGTACCTGACCCGCGTCATGCGGCTTGCTTCAGGGGCGCAAGTCCGTGTGTTCAATGGCCGTGACGGGGAATGGCTGTGTCGGCTGATAGTGGTGGGGCGCAAGGTGTCGCTGGAGCCGACGGAACAGACGCGCCCTCAGACTGAAGGTGTTGATCTGACTTTGTTATTCGCGCCAATCAAGAAAGCCCGAACTGATTTTATCATAGAGAAAGCCAGCGAGCTTGGCGTGTCACGCATTCAGCCGGTTTTGACCGATTATACCCAAACCAAGACGGTGCGGTTGGATAGATTGTTGGCGACGGCCATAGAAGCAGCCGAACAGACCGAACGGATGGATATTCCTGGGTTCAGTGCCGCCCTGCCTCTGACGCGGGTTTTGGCAGATTGGCCGCGAGACATCGGGCTTATCTATTGCGACGAGGCCGGGACGGCGCAGCCGATTCCAGAAGTATTGAGAGAATCGACCCGTCCGGTTCGCGGCGTGCTGGTCGGACCGGAGGGTGGTTTTTCCGCGACGGAGCGAGAAATGTTGCGTGCTCTCGACTTTGTGATCCCTGTATCGCTGGGTCCACGTATCCTTAGAGCGGAAACTGCGGTTGTGTCCGCCCTCACGCTTTGGCAATCGGAACTTGGAGACTGGCGGAAGCGCCCCTATCTGCCATAATTAGAAACACCCGGAGGGCTCGGGATGACGACGCCGACGACTGACATTGACGAAGCGGCTCCTCGACTTTCGGGAAAAACCGAGCTGATCGAGTGGTTTGAAGCGGGCAGTAAGCCCATGAGCGATTGGCGCATCGGCACTGAGCATGAGAAGTTCGGGTTTTTGCACGATGGTTTGCGGCCTCTTCCCTATGATGGAGATGCCTCCGTAAAAGCTATGCTGGAGGGGCTTCGTGATCGATTCGGCTGGAATCCAATTGAAGAGGGCGGCCACCTCATTGGTCTGAAGAAGGACGGCGCGAGCGTTAGCCTGGAGCCAGGCGGACAGTTCGAGCTGTCTGGGGCGCCGCTTGAACATATACACCAGACTTGCAACGAGGTCGGCGCGCATCTGACGGAAGTGCGGGAAATCGCTGATCCGCTCGGAATAGGGTTTTTGGGGCTTGGGGCAAGCCCACTCTGGTCGCTAGACGAAACGCCGATCATGCCGAAGGGCCGCTACAAGATTATGCGGGCCTATATGAACAAAGTTGGCCGTCTTGGTCAGCAGATGATGTTTCGCACCTGTACCGTGCAGGCCAATCTCGATTACGGTTCGGAAGCCGATATGGTGAAGAAATTCCGGGTGTCGCTGGCTTTGCAGCCGCTCGGCACGGCGCTGTTTGCCAATTCACCCTTTATGGAGGGGCGACCGAACGGTTTTCTCTCCTATCGTGCACAGATATGGACCGACACGGATCCTGATCGCACGGGCATGCTGCCATTTGTTTTTGAGGACGGGTTTGGCTTTGAACAATATGTCGACTATGCCCTTGATGTTCCTATGTATTTTGTCCGGCGCCAAGGCGCGTATCTGGACGCATCAGGCTTGAGCTTCCGCGACTTCATGGATGGAAAACTGCCAATTCTGCCAGGCGAAAAGCCTGCGCTCGATGATTTCCTTGATCACCTTTCGACGATTTTCCCGGAAGTTCGGCTGAAGAACTTCCTGGAAATGCGCGGCAGTGATGCTGGTCCGTGGAGCCGCCTGTGCGCCTTCTCGGCATTCTGGACGGGGCTCCTATACTGTCCCGATTGTCTTGATGTCGCCTGGGAGCGGGTCAATGGCTGGACGGCCGCTGAGCGAGAGGCGATGCGCCAAAGCGCCCGTATTCTGGGATTGAAAACGCCAATACCCGGTGGTCAGACGCTACAGGATCTTGCCGTCGAGATACTCGACCTGTCGCGTCAGGGCCTCAAGAACCGAGCGAAACTGTCAGCTTCCGGCGATGATGAAACCGGCTTTCTGGCCGAGTTGGACGAGATTGCGCGATCTGGTGTGACGCCTGCTGAGCGTTTGCTTGAGCGCTATCACACCGAATGGGGCAGGGACGTTCGTCCTGTTTTCAAGGCGCTGGCTTATTAGGCGGATTTTGCGCCTCCAAACCACAAAAAAGCAGATTCTGGCTTGAGGGCCGCGCAATCGCGTGGTGATGTGCCCACCGGAGGATCGTCAGGCAAAAATTGTCGGCGGCAACTGGGGTAAGAAATCTATGCAAGTCTTTCTATACGCTGCGCTGGCACTCGTGCCGATCATATTTGTCTTTTCGATGTGGCAGATGCGCAAACATCCTAAGGGCCTTTATGTCCTGTTCTTTGCCGAGATGTGGGAACGATTTTCCTATTATGGCATGCGGGCCTTGCTGATTTTCTACCTGACCTGGCATTTCCTCTACGAGAGTGATTTCTCGCTGACGCTGTATGGAGCCTATGTTGCGCTGGTCTATCTTGGCCCGCTTCTTGGGGGCTACCTCGCCGACAAATATATCGGCTTTCGAAAAGCGGTGACCTTTGGCGCTATTCTGCTCGTTGCGGGGCATGGCTTGATGGGCTTTCATGGTCCGCCGGCTGTTGAACGTCTTGTCGCAGATGGCCAGACCTTTGAGCTTGAGCGTCCCGACTATAGCGAAACACGCGACGAAAGAACCATATTGGTTGATGGCCAGGCCTACACAGTCACAGGCTTTGAGCAGCCGACTATCGGGTCGAATGAGCGCAAAGTCAGCTATGTTGGAGGTGACGGCAATGCGGTTACCCTTGATGGGATTATTGAGCGGGTTCGGAGCCCAATTCACGAAACAATCCTGTTCCTTGCACTGGCCTTGATCGTCGCAGGTGTCGGCTTCCTAAAGCCGAACATTTCGACCTGTGTTGGCGCGCTCTACGACCAAGGCGACCGCCGCCGCGATAGTGGTTTTACGCTCTACTATATGGGTATCAATCTGGGCTCATTCTTGTCAGGCATTCTGTGTGCTTGGGCCGCAGCTGAGTTTGGTTGGTCCGCAGGTTTTGGCCTGGCGGCTGTCGGTATGCTGGCAGGCTTGGTGATGTTCATCCTTGGACAAGGCTGGCTCGAAGGCCGCGCAGAGCCGCCCGCGGATGTCGACATTACAAGCCCGGTTTTTGTTGGCCTGAACCGCGAGTGGTTGGTTTACGCCGCGGGTATTGGATATGTCGTTGCAGCCTTTGTTATGCTACAGTTCGCGACACTGACATCGGCCGCCATGTATCCGCTGTTCGGCTTGGTCACACTCGGTATTGTTGTCTACATGTTGACGAGATTGGACGCCGAAGCACGCAACGCGATGATCGGGCTGTTGATCCTGTCGATATCGTCAGTTCTGTTCTGGACGCTATTTGATCAAGGACCTACGTCGCTCAACTTGTTCGCTGGGGCGCACGTGACAAATGAAATCGCTGGTCAGGAATTCCCGGCGGCGGCGCTTCAGTCAGCCAATCCGTACTTCATTATTGTCTTTGCGCCTTTGGTTGCGGCGCTTTGGACCTGGCTCGGCAATCGCGGATGGGAGCCGAACTCCTTTGTGAAGTTCGGTTTTGCAATGGTGCAGATTGGAGCAGGTTTTTACATTCTCAATCTTGGCATCCAGACCGCAACGCCAGATGCAAGTGGGGCGTTACGAATATCAGTCGTGTTCATCCTGCTGATGTACCTCATGCATACTACGGGTGAGATATTCCTGTCGCCGGTGGGGCTGTCCGCCGTTACCAAGATGTCGGCAAAACAGATTGTCGGTTTCATGATGGGCTATTGGTTCCTGGCATCCTCATTTGCCAACGTCATCGCAGCAGAAGTGGCAAAGGCGACCCAGGTGCCGGAAGGGGCGCCAACGGCAGAGAGCCTCGCCGCATACAATGCGGTGTATCTGCAGCTTGGTAGTGCCGCCGTAGGCCTTGGAGCTATCCTGCTTGTTGCGAGCCCGTTCTTGCGCAAGCTGACGGCGAAGGTTGAGGGGAATAATGGCGCTATGGAAGTGGATGCGTCTGGTCCAGCGATGGATCGGTCAGGGGCGAGTTAGGCAGATTGAATGGCGAAGTGGTGCACATTCTGTGTTGCGCTGTTTTTGACATCAATTGCCAGCGCTCAGGATCAGGACGCTCGCATCAAAATCGGTCCACAGCCCAAATACCCAATGATCGCGTCATGGTTGCGGATTGAGGGATATTGCGAAGTTCGCTTTATGGTGAATGAGCGCGGCTTTGTTGTTGCTCCCTCTGCGTCCTGCACTCGCGCAATCTTCTGTCACGAGGCCAAGCGTGCAGTCACCGCCTCTCGGTTTAGCCCAAAACTTGTGGGAGGTGTGCCCGTCAAAAGACGCAATGTGGTTTTCCCGTTGAATTTTTTCTTTGAGGGGAGTGGTGACACATCAAAATCAGATCCGAGGCCGCTTGAGCCCTGCGAAGAAATTCCTGTGTCCTTAAGTAACTTAACCCGCGCCGCCAACCGTGAGGCCGCCAATCTTCAAGGTTGGCTGGCCAACACCTACAGGCACTGACTGACCAGCTTTGCCGCAGGTGCCAACGCCGTCATCCATGGCGAAGTCGTCACCTATCATTGAGACCTGGTTCAACGCAGTCGGGCCGTGACCTATCAGGGTCGCGTTCTTGACGGGCGCGACAATCTTACCGTTTTCAACCAGATAAGCTTCTGTGCACTGAAAGACGAAGTTGCCGGACGTAATATCGACCTGACCGCCGCCAAAATCGACGGCCCAAAGTCCCTTCTTGATCGAAGCCACAATTTCATCTGGGTCATCGCTGCCGCCAAGCATCACAGTATTGGTCATGCGCGGCATAATGGTAGAATCGTAGCTTTCCCTACGGCCATTTCCGGTCGGTTCCACGCCCATGAGGCGTGCATTCTGGCGGTCCTGCATATAGCCTTTTAGTATGCCGTCTTCGATCAGGACGGTCTTATTGGTCGGCGTACCCTCGTCATCGATTGAGAGTGAGCCGCGGCGCGCATCGATCGTTCCGTCATCAATGACGGTAACGCGTTTAGAAGCGACCTGCTCGCCGACCCGGCCCGCATAGACGCTTGTGCCCTTGCGGTTGAAATCACCTTCAAGACCATGGCCGACAGCCTCGTGGAGCAGGACGGCAGGCCAGCCTGGCCCGAGAACGACTTCCATCTCGCCTGCCGGAGCGGGGATAGATTCAAGATTGATCGAGGCTTTCTTTAGCGCGCGCTCGGCAAGGTCCTTCCAGCGCGATGGCGCAATCCACTCATCATAAGCTGCTCGGCCACCGGCACCGGCTGACGCTGATTCTCGCCGTCCTTTATGCTCCAGTGTGACAGAAACGTTGAGCCGAACCAGCGGGCGGACATCGCTATAGGCTTCGCCGCCCGGCCTGAGGATGTCGATTTGCTCGTGGCTACCGGCAAGGGAGACAGAGACCTGCACCACGCGCGGGTCTTTCGCCCGGACCCAGGCATCAATCTCTGCCATCAGGTCGGTTTTCGCGGTAAAAGCGGGTGCGTCTGTGGGATCAATAGGTTGATAAAGTCGCCGATTGATAGGTGTGGGCGCTTCGGCCCAAGTCCCAGAATAGCCTCGCACCGCCTGTTTGGCGGTATCGGCCGCACGGGAAATGGCATCGAGGCTCAATTCGCCTGAATGGGCATTACCGACCGCCTCGCCAGCCACAACACGCAGGCCAAAACCTTGCGCAGTATCGTATGCGGCTGATTTCAGCCGGCCATCATCAAATATGAAGCTCTCGGAACGCGATCTCTGGACATAAATGTCGGCATCGTCAGCGCCTTTGGCGGCATTGGCGAGAACGGATTGAGCGGCGGATTGGTCGAAAGCCAGTGTCTGATCAGTCATTTAGCCTATGTGCTGACCTCTGGTCGGCAGATCAAGTCATCATTCACATGAAGTGGCACGGCTCAGCCATTTACAGAGTCGACCTTGAAGCGGCGTAACTGCATTTCAGCTAATTCCCAGCCGGGGTTGAGCTCGAGGGCTTTCTTGAAGTCAAAAAAGGCCGCTGAAATATCGCCGCTGTTCTCAAGCGCAATGGCGCGATTGTAATACGCGGCAAATAGCTGTGAGGATTGATATTCAATCGCCTTGTTCAGGGCGAGCGTCGCAGCCTCGTAGTTGCGTTGATAGATCAGCGCCGCGCCTTTGTTGAGATAGGCCTCACCCAGCCTATCGCTGATTTGGATCGCCCGGTCATAATCGGCAATTGAATCATCATAGTCGCCATTTCGCATACGCAGGATGCCGAGATTGACCAGAGTCGCGGCTCGGTTACCGCGAGTCATGGCATCCTCGCTCAAGGCTTTTGTGCACAGTTCCTCGGCTGTGCGGAAGGATGAGGAGGGATCTTTGGTTGCTTCGTAACATTGAGCGCCGAAGCCTCCGCCGATAACGAAAACCTGCGATAGGGCAGAAGGTGAACACAGTGCGAGGGCCGTGGCCACTGTCGCGAGCTTGATTTGTTTCATGCGGTTCTCCTCGTGTTCGGGTGAAATAATACGCCAGCTGGGCGAAATTGCGAAGACCTGCGACATTTTATGTGACGCAGTTACTGTGGCTGGACCTTGGGCGGCGATCTAATTATGCGTTCAGGCAAGATCGGATGGAGTGTTCCTTGCGTTACGTTTTTGCTTTGCTTTCCGCCATAATGGCAAGTGCTGCGGCCTTCGCAGCGCCGACTGGCCAACCCACGCCAGGCGCGCTCTGGTCCCAGCCACCCGCAACGCGAATCATGGAGCGGGTGGCCGAGTTCCACTATCTGGTCCTGATTATCATCACGATTGTGACGATATTTGTGCTCGCTCTGCTGGTCTGGATTATCCTGCGCTACAACAAACGCGCCAATCCTGTGCCACGCAAATTCAGTCACAATACGCTGGTCGAGATTGTCTGGACAGTCGTGCCTGTGATCATTCTGGTCGTCATCGCGGGCCCGTCATTCTCTAACTTGTTCTATCAGGAAAACGAGCCGGACTTAGAAGTGATTGCGCAAAGCGGCGACCTTGATAATCCCAATATCTACATTGAGGCGGCGCAAAAAGGCTGGGTTACGGTCAAGGCGCAGGGTAATCAGTGGAATTGGACCTATACATATCCTGATGAGTTGGATGAAGGCGGTTATCCGTTGGAATTTGTTTCCAATCCAATGCATCGCGGCGTCTCAAGTGATGCACCCTCCAGCATAGATGTTCCGCGCAATCTCGCCGTTGATTATCCCATGGTGATTCCGGCTGACCGTTATATTCGTTATCAGACTGCGGCATCCGACGTTATTCACTCTTGGACTGTGCCATCCTTTGGCGTGAAGACGGATGCTGTGCCTGGGCGCCTGAATGAAGGTTGGTTCCTGGTTGAAAAGACCGGGCAATATTATGGCCAATGCTCCGAGCTTTGCGGCAAAGACCACGCCTATATGCCCATCGAGGTTCGTGTCGTTCCCGATGCGCTTTACGAGGACTGGCTCGCGACGATGAAAAGCGGCGACTACGATGGCGCTGCACTGCTGGTACAGAACTTTGACGGCGAGACGCGTCTCGCCCTTGCCGAATAAGACTGAGGATTATTGATCATGCCTATGGATCACGTCACCCACGATCATGACCACGATCACACTCCTGGCTTTTTCAAGCGTTGGTTTCTTTCGACTAACCACAAGGATATTGGGACGCTTTACCTCGTCTTTGCGCTGGTCGCAGGGATTGTCGGTTACACACTTTCTGGCCTGATCCGCGCGGAACTTGCAGAACCAGGCGTGACCTTCCTTATCCATCTTGTATCTGTCGATGCCGAAAGCATTCGCAATGGTATTGTGGAGGCCGCCCAAGCCGCCGGAAACGCTGCTGCAGCGACGGACCCGACCGTAATTGCCCGGATCGACACGGCAATTCTTGATGCAAAAATCGAAGCCGCCAAGCATTTTTATAACGTCGTGATTACCTATCACGGCCTGATCATGATCTTCTTCATGGTGATGCCAGCGCTGATTGGCGGTTTTGGCAACTGGTTTGTGCCGCTCATGATCGGCGCGCCTGATATGGCGTTCCCGCGCATGAACAATATTTCGTTCTGGCTTACAGTTGCTGCATTTATCCTGGCCTGTTTCTCTATGACAGTTCCGGGTAGTCCAGCCGGAAACGGTTTTGGCGGCGGTTGGGTGCTCTACCCACCTCTCTCTGGAATGACAGGGCACCCAGGACCTTCGATGGACTTGCTGATCCTGTCGCTTCACACTGCTGGTATCGCGTCAATTCTCGGGGCGATCAACTTCATCGTAACGATCCTGAATATGCGCGCGCCTGGCATGACGCTGCACAAGATGCCGCTGTTTGCCTCGTCGATATTGGTGACAGCAGTTCTCCA
>CAYGKE010000018.1:0-6903 GCA_964350465.1 uncultured Hyphomonas sp. | reverse complement strand
GCGTTGACCATGCTGCTTACGGATCGAAACTTCGGATCGCAATTCTTCATTGCTGAAGGCGGTGGCGACCCGATCATGTTCCAGCACCTGTTCTGGTTCTTTGGGCATCCTGAAGTTTACATCATGATCTTGCCAGCATTCGGCATCATTTCGCACATTGTCTCGACCTTTTCTAAAAAGCCGATCTTTGGCTATCTCGGAATGGCCTATGCCATGGTCTCGATTGGAGCCATCGGCTTCATTGTCTGGGCACACCACATGTACACAGTAGGGATGCCGTCCGACATGAAGGCTTACTTCGTGGCTGCAACGATGGTCATCGCTGTGCCGACGGGGATTAAGATATTCTCCTGGATCGCAACCATGTGGGGCGGCTCTATCGAGTTTGAAGTCCCGATGGTTTGGGCAATCGGCTTCATATTCCTGTTCACGGTTGGCGGTGTCACGGGCGTTGTCCTGGCCAATGCGGGTATCGATCACATGTTGCACGACACCTACTATGTCGTTGCGCACTTCCACTATGTGCTCTCGCTCGGCGCTGTGTTCGGCCTGTTTGCCGGTTGGTATTACTGGTTCGAGAAGATGTTCGGCGTCAAATATAACAAGACGTTGGGTTACGCCCATTTCTGGACCATGTTTATAGGCTCAAACGTCCTGTTCTTCCCGCAGCACTTCCTCGGTCTGAATGGTATGCCGCGTCGCTATATCGACTACGCAGATGCGTTTAGCCTGTGGCACTATTGGTCATCGATTGGTTACGCCATCACCATGGTAGGTACACTGATCTTCTTTGGTGGCCTGATTGAGGCCATGCTGCGCCGCCGCAAAGCGGATGCTAACCCTTGGGGCGAGGGCGCTACAACGCTGGAGTGGACGCTGCCATCGCCGCCACCATTCCACCAGTTTAATGAGCTTCCGGTCGTCAAGGATGACGCCGCCCATTAGGCTTCGTGGATAGCGTAAGTTTGGCGACCCTTTGCGTTTGCGCGCGAAGGGTCGCATATTTAACCGGTCATGGGACCAGATGATATGAGTCAGGCCAGTACAATAACCAACGCGCCGCAAAGCCGACCCGGCACTGCAGGCGACTATATCCAGCTCCTGAAGCCACGTATCATGATGCTGGTCGTCTTTACGGCCCTATCCGGGCTTGTCGCTGCTCAAAGCGTTTCTGGTGTTTCGATCAACCCGGTCATGGCGGCGATTGCTATATTTGCTGTTGCACTCGGTTCTGGCGCCGCTGGTGCGATCAACATGTGGTACGATGCCGATATCGCCGCAGTCATGACCCGTACATCGACGCGCCCTGTGCCAGCTGGCGCTGTGCCAAAAGACGAAGCGCTGGCGATGGGGTTGATCATGTCTGGCGTTTCGGTCCTGCTAATGTGGATGGCGACAAACACATTGACGGCCATCCTCTTGGCTATCTCGATTGCCTATTATGGCTGGTTCTACACGATGGTATTGAAGCGCCGAACAGCGCAAAATATCGTTGTCGGCGGAGCCGCTGGGGCTTTCCCACCTGTCATAGGCTGGGCGGCCGTGACAGGATCAACGCCGCTTGATGCCTGGATCCTGTTTGCAATTATCTTTTTCTGGACGCCGCCACATTTCTGGGCGCTCAGTCTGGTGGCGCATAAGGAGTATGAAAAGGCCGGTGTTCCAATGTTGCCTGTGACTAGTGGCGCCCGTGTCACACGCTGGCAGATCATGCTCTACACTGTGTTGCTTACACCCGTGGCTCTTGCGCCCGTGGTGACCGAGCTTGGCGGTTGGATTTACGCAGCTGTGGCCACAGTCCTAAGTGTTGCGTTTCTCTGGTTTGCGGTGAAAGTCCTCAAAAGCAATGCTGGCAATGCCGATGCCGGTGTACCGGAGCGCAAGCTCGCGATGAGGATGTTTGCATTCTCGATTTTCTATCTGTTTGCACTGTTTGCGGTATTGATCCTGGAACACGGTGCCGGTCTTCACTATGTGGTGGGGCTTCCAGCATGACCGAACAGGTTCAAACTGCCCGCTCGGCTGAGGAGCTGGCCGCGCAGAAATCCCGGAATCGGTGGATCGCGCTCGCACTTGTCATTTTCGTGGTCTTGGTCGGAACAACGACGGCTATTCGCATTCAATCAGCTGATCTCAGCACTGAAGGTGGGTTCTATTTCAGCGGGGCGCTGGAGGCAGATGCGCCGAAGAATGCACAGGAGCCGAGCGAATGAATAATACGCGTATTGTTCTTGCTGCATCGGCTGCCGCCGTCTTTATGTTGGGTTTGGCGTTTGCTTCAAAGCCGCTCTACGACACGTTTTGCCGGGTGACCGGTTTTGGTGGCACGACACAGACTGCGACTCGCGGGCCACAAAGTGTGTTGGAGCGTAAAATTACCGTCCGATTTGATGCCAATGTCGCGGATGCACCTATACGATTCAAGGCCCTTCAAACCGATATGCCGATTAAAGTCGGTGAGCATGGGCTTGCATTCTATGAAGTGCGAAATCAGTCGAGATCAGACGTCAGTCTAATCGCGAATTACAACGTCACCCCGCATAAAATGGGACGATTTTTCAACAAGTTGGAGTGCTTTTGTTTCGAGGAGCGGATTATCAAGGCGGGTGAAAGCAAGAAGCTTCCCGTGATCTTTTTCATCGACCCAGCGATGCAGGATGAAAGCAGCTTGGATGATGTTCGCACCCTTACCCTCTCATACACATTCTTCCAGACCGATAATTTCACAGGTGCGGCGAAATCGGCATCTCTTGATTGAGGTGTTGCAGCAGCAGCGCGCAGCAGGCTAAAAGCCGATCAAATTTAAACTTGCCTTACGGGATTTCCTGACATGGCCGAAGACGTCAAACACGACTACCATCTTGTAAACCCATCCGCGTGGCCTTTGATCGGCTCGATTGCTCTTCTGACATTAGCAATTGGCGCAGTGACATACATGAAGGGCTTGTTTGGCCTGCCAGAAGGCTTTCCATGGATTATGGTCGCTGGCTTCGCGATGGTCATCTGGGTGATGATTGGCTGGTGGGCTGAGGTGATCAAAGAAGGCCGGACAGGTGACCACACACCTGTTGTATCCATTGGGCTTCGCTATGGCATGGTGCTGTTTATCGCATCTGAAGTGATGTTTTTCGGCGCATGGTTCTGGAGCTTTTTCGAGTTCGCTATTTTTAGCGATATTCGGGTCGGCGCGACCTATGATGCGACCAACCCGATATTTGCCGATGGCCTCTCGCGGTTCGCGGAGTGGCCCCCCGTTGGCGTTGCAACCTTTGATCCGTTCCACTTGCCATTGATGAATACATTGGTGTTGCTGCTTTCTGGCACGACCGTGACAGCGGCCCACCACGCGCTTCAGCATAACAAGATGGATAATGCCAAGCTGATGTTGTTCATCACAATTATTCTAGGCATCGCTTTTACCGGGCTTCAAGTACTCGAATACTCTCATGCTGAGTTCACATATGACGGCACGCTATATGGGTCTGCGTTCTTTATGGCGACGGGCTTCCACGGTGCACATGTTGTTATCGGGACAATTTTCCTCGCGGTCTGTTTGCTGCGCATGTATTTGGGGAATCTTACAGCCGAGAAGCATCTCGGTTTCGAGTTTGCGGCCTGGTACTGGCATTTCGTCGATGTCGTCTGGCTGTTCCTGTTCGCATTTGTCTACGTCATTCCGCACCTGGTGCTTGGGCACTAGTTAAGTGACGCGGTCGGTATCTCCGCTCTCGGCGGGGTTATCCTGTCGTTGCCCAGAATGCGGTGAAGGGCCCGTCTTCAAGTCTTACCTGGGTCTTGCGCCGTCCTGTTCTGCCTGCGGCGCCAACTTCGCCAAGGCCGATGCTGGCGATGGACCAGCCTTCTTCGTTATGTTTCTGATCGCGATCTTGGTCACCCCGGGCGTGCTGTTGATGCAGGCAGTATTCGAGCCGCCGGCATGGTTGCAAGCTGTGGCTTGGGCTCCGGTCATTATCATTCTGGCGATTTGGCTGTTACGCCCGTTTAAATCACTGATGTTTGCTTTGCAGTGGAAGAACCATGCGGAGGAGGCGCAGTGGGAAGACAACGGAGATAAGGTCGAGTGACGTTTCGCCCCATGCCTCTGTTGACGGTCTTGTCACTGGCCAGTCTGGTTATCCTGGTTCTACTCGGAAACTGGCAGTATGCGCGTTATCAAGCGAAACTTGCATCGTTGGCTCAGGTGACTGTCGAAAAGCAGGCTGAAATGCTTCAACTCACCATAGATATTTCAAACCCTGGTGAGGCGCAAAATGTGTATGGCGTGATGGACGGCGAACCCGTTTGGCGCCGATATGTGCCAGCGTTTCTGGCCGATGGCACCCTCGTGATGGCGCTTCTTGATGCGACAGGCGGGCCAAACACAGTCGCGCTGAGCATAGGTGATCTGGATGCGAGCTACGTTCGGCAGGCAAATATCCTTATGCGCCCCACGTCACGGGGGGCCTTCGCCCTGCAAGATCAGCCAGATACCGATGAGTGGTATACATTTGATGCCGATAAACTGGCTCGGAACCTTGGTTACAAAACTGATTCGGCTGTTCCGGTTGTTGAGAGTCTTGTCGTTACAGTGCGCAATTCAGCAGATTTGAACCGCGCCCGGCGCACCGATAATCCGTATGCATTCATGGAAGTTCTGGATCCGTTGCCGCCAGAACGGCATTTCGGGTACGCGCTGACATGGTGGGGGATGGCGTTGGGATTGATCGGTGTGTATCTCGTCTTCCACCACTCGAATGGTCGCCTGCGATTCAGGAGCGCATAGAATGCAGTACATTTCGACACGTGGCAGGGCAGACCCTGTCAGTTTTGTTGATGCCTGTCTCGCAGGTCTCGCGCCTGATGGCGGCCTATATGTACCGGAGGCCTGGCCGCAGATTGAACCAGCGCGCGCCAATGAGAGCTATGTTGAGGTCGCAGCCAGAATTCTATCCGCGTTTGCCGGGGACGCGCTCAGAAGTGACACAATCGTTGAGCTGTGCGAGCGCGCCTATTCGAGCTTCTCGCATCACTCAGTTGCGCCTCTCAATCAAATAGGTCCGAACAGCTTCATGATGGAGCTGCATCACGGTCCGACGCTGGCCTTCAAAGACGTCGCAATGCAGGTAATCGCTCAGCTCTATGATCACGTTCTTTCCGAACGCGGCGAGCGGATGAGCATTGTCTGCGCAACATCTGGTGATACTGGCGGCGCCGCTGCGGCAGCATTTGCGGGCGCCAACAACGTAGATTTGTTCATCTTGCATCCTCATGAGCGCGTATCGCCAGTCCAGCGCTTGTTCATGACAACAACGGGTGCGGCGAACATTCATAATCTGGCAGTGGATGGCGATTTTGACGACTGCCAATCAGTTGTGAAAGCGTTGTTTGCGGACAAGCCGTTTGCACAAGAGGTTGGGCTGTCGGGGGTGAACTCTATTAATTGGGCGCGGATTGCTGCTCAGTCAGTCTATTATGCGACAGCGCAAGCCACCTTGGGCAATGACCGCCCAATCCATTTCATTGTTCCAAGCGGCAATATGGGCGACGCATTCGCTGGCTATGTCGCCGCGCGCTGCGGATTACTGTCGGGCTTGCAGATGACTTGCGCCGTGAACGAGAACAAGGCGCTGCACACGATATTCAGCTCTGGGAGGATGCGCCGGACGCAGGCAGTCCCTACACCAAGCCCGGCGATGGATATTTCAGTCCCAAGCAATTTTGAGCGCTTACTATTCGAGGTGAGCGGGCGTGACGGTGATGCCGTCCGGGCAATTTATGAGCAATATGCCCAGTCGCATGATGCAGAAGTGCCAAAGCAAGTGACAGGTCCTTTACATTGCACCGGCATAACAACCATGGCTGTCAGCAATGACCAGACCCTTGGCGAGATGCAGCGGTTTCTTGACCAGACAGGAGGCCTGATCTGCCCGCATTCAGCAGTTGGTACGTTTGCTGCGAAAGACTTGCCTGCAACCGATGCTGCGCAAGTCGTGCTTTCAACTGCACACGCCGCTAAATTTCCAGAGACCGTGAAGCAGGCAACCGGCTGTGATGCGCCGTTGCCAGAGCGGTGCAGGGGGCTACTGTCACACAAGGAAGTGTTTGAACGTGTGTCAAACGACGTTCAGAGCGTTAAGTCGTTCATCTTGAACGCATAGGCACTCTGGTTCGCATGTGTGGGCTGGGCCCCTGTATTGAGGTCGAAGAATTTGGCTGACTCACTTGGCGAATGGCGTTGGACGAGCATTAATCAACGTCTGAAACTGGATCTTCACTCAGAGAAGCACGCATCGGCGCTAAAGGGCGAGTGGGGTATTTCCGAGTTCGGCCTTCTGCTGAATGGGCTTAGTCGCCGGCAGTTCAAACGAGTGTTCAAAGAGCCGGCAGGAATTGTCAGTTGTGCCCTGATCATGGCCGATGGGCTCACTGTCCACATGGTTGGCGCGTTCGATGAGAACTCGGACGCTCAGGGCCTGCTTCTGACTGAAACAGTCGTGCAGGAAGCCAATAATGGACCCGGCCCCGATCTGGTTCCCGTTTTTCAACCGATTATTTCGCTTCAGACTGGCAAACCTGCTGGCTTTGAAGCTCTTGCGCGCTGGCCAACGGAGTTCGAGGGTTCCGAGGGGGGCGAGCGGATATCAGATGACGCTCTTGCCTCGAACATGATGATCCATGCTTGTCAGGCTCTTGCGACTTGGCGTGAGATTGAGGGCTGCGAAAACTTGTTTGTGCAAGTCACCCTTACGGCTCGCGACTTGACTGATGAGAAATTGGTCGAGCTTGTTGAGGCCTTGATAGGCGGATATGGGCTAACCTCAGGCGCAATGCGGCTTGAGCTCACAGAGCAAGCCGCTCTCAGGGATGTTGAGCAAGCCGTTAAGATTGCAAATCAATTAAAAG
>CAYGKE010000017.1:0-36433 GCA_964350465.1 uncultured Hyphomonas sp. | reverse complement strand
GTTGCCTTGTCGATACCGCGCTTGAGGTCCATCGGGTTCATACCAGCGGCAACGCGTTTCATGCCTTCGCGAACGATGGCTTGCGCCAGAACGGTCGCTGTCGTTGTGCCGTCACCGGCCACATCGTTGGCCTTGGAAGCAACTTCGCGCAGCATTTGTGCGCCCATATTCTCGAACTTGTCTTCAAGCTCGATCTCTTTTGCAACGGTGACACCGTCTTTCGTGGTGCGCGGGGCGCCGAAAGACTTTTCAAGCACAACATTGCGGCCTTTTGGACCGAGCGTCACCTTTACAGCATCCGCGAGCGTATCGACGCCCTTGAGCATTTTCCGGCGGGCTTCAGACCCGAATTTTACTAGTTTGGCAGCCATTTTGGGTACCTTTCAAATTGGAATTTAATCTTGAGCGTGAGGGATCGAGGACTAACCTTCGATGATCCCCATAATGTCGCTCTCTTTCATGATCAGCAGGTCTTCACCGTCGATTTTCACCTCGGTACCACCCCATTTGCCGAACAGGATCTTGTCGCCTTTTTTGACGTCAAGTTTGCGGATCGTGCCGTCAGTATTGATGGCGCCAGTGCCGACAGCGAGAACTTTGCCTTCCTGCGGCTTTTCGGTTGCTGTGTCTGGAATGATAATGCCACCAGCGGTCTTGGTGGCTTCTTCTACGCGGCGGACCAGAACGCGGTCGCCTAATGGACGGAACTTCATGGATATTACCCTTGTTCGTCAGTTGATATCTGTCTCGCCAGCTGGATATTCGCGCATTAGCACTCGCACCCATCGTCTGCTAGCGATGATGCGGAAGTAGGTATAAGCCTGTCGTCCGTCAACTATCAGACGGTGATTTTTTCACGATATTTTGAATGCGGCGCTGCCGCGCTGGACGGCCTACAGATTCCCGCCGCTAATGATCGACCCACCATCTGCCACGATGGACTGTCCCGTCGTGTAGGCACCCGCCGCAGACGCGAAATACACAGCAGCGCCAGCAATGTCCTCGGGCTGACCAAATCGCCGCAATGGCAAGCCGCGCTTGACGCTTTCAGCGATCTTTGGATTTTCCCACAGCGCCTTGGCAAAATCGGTCTGGATGATGCCGGGCGCAATACAGTTCACCCGAACATTGTCCGGCCCATATTCACAAGCGAGGTTGCGGGCGAGCTGGAAATCGGCTGCTTTGGAGATGTTATAAGCGCCGATGACATTCGATCCCATGATCCCGCCAATTGAGCTGACAATGATCACGGCGCCATCTTTGCGTTCGCGCATTTGCGGCACACACATCTGGATCAGCCAATTGTTCGAAATGATATTATTGGACAGGATCTTCTCGAACTGGTCGTCGGATATGCCCTCCATAGGCCCATAATAAGGGTTCGAGGCGGCGTTGCAGACACAGATATCAATCTTGCCAAATGCTTCATTCGTGGCATCGACCATGCGTTGCAGCTCATCCTTGGAGGAGATATTCGCAGGTACAGCGATAGCTGTGCCGTCGCCATGCTTTTCGTTCAGCGCGTCGGCGACGTCCTGGCATGGGCCAGGCTTGCGCGACGAGATTGTGACTTTGGCACCTTGTTCCGCAAAAGCCTCGGCGATTGCCTTGCCAATGCCGCGGGACGAGCCGGTGATAACGGCGGATTTTCCAGTTAAGTCGAATAGGCTCATGGCGCGCTCCCGTTAGGTTTGTCTAATGGCTTGCTCTTAAGGCCCGGCTACTCATATGGCGAGGGCTGTCGCCGCGTTACGTCTGCGCAGCTAGCCCCAAAGCTTCGGCGATGGCGGCATGACATGACCGTCTTTATAGACAAGCCCGTGCTGGATGTCCTTTTGCAACCAGAGCGGACCATCCAGATCGACAAAATCGGCGAGGCTGCCGAGCGTCAGGGCTGGCGCCATTGAGAGCGATCCGGCCACCATGCAGCCGATCATCACGCCGAGACCGCAGTGTCTGGCCTCACGTATCATCGCAAGTGCTTCGGTGAAACCACCCGCTTTATCCAGTTTGATGTTCACGCTGTCATACTTCTTTGCCAAAGCCTGAAGGTCGCGGCGCGTGTGCACGCTTTCGTCGGCGCAGACCGATACGAAGCCCGGACGTCGCAAAAGGGCATCATCTTCACCCGCTGGAAATGGCTGCTCGATCAGGACCGCGCCGCAAGCCCCGGCGGCTTTGGCAAGGTCCGGAAAAGCCTCCGGCTGCAGGGCTTCATTGCCATCAAGGATCAGTTTGGCATCCGGCCGCGCCGAATGCACCGCTCGCAGGCGTTCAAGGTCATCTTCGCCGCCCAATTTCAGTTTCAGGATAGAGGCGGGTGTTGCCTTTGCCGCCTCGGCCATGGCATCGGCGCTATCCAGGCTGAGGGTCATTGTGGTCGGCAGGGGTTTCGGCTCCGGCAGGTCAGCCAGTTGCCAGACAGGCTTGTCTTCGAGTTTCGACCTCAGGTCCCAGAGCGCGCAATCAATGGCACAGCGGGCGGCGCCCGGCGGCAGCAAAAGCTGCAAGTCTTCGGTCGTGCGGCCATTTTCAAGCTTTGCCTTCACGCTTTTGATCTGCGCTGTAACGCTCTCCACGCTTTCATTGTAGCGTGCATAAGGAACGCATTCGCCGCGGCCAGTCTTGCCGCTTTCGGTGATGGAGACGCGCAGGGTTTCAGCGCTGGTTTTGCTGCCGCGCGAGATCGCAAACACCTGTTTCAAGGGCGAAGAAATCGTTTCTGTCGAGATCTGACGCATAGTGTACCTTTGAAAAACCGATGAAATTTGTCGATTCAGCCGAGTATGGCCTTAAAACTGCATGCGATAGGGTAAACAGAGCTTGAGGATTGGCCAATCCATGACCGCGCCGGAATTTGACCTCGAATTGGAGGCTGGCCGCCCACGTATCGTGGCGCGCGGGGATTGGCTTGTATCTTCAATTGGTGCCCTCGATTCAGCCCTTCGCGAAGCGGTTCAGAACAAACATGGCTCTGACGCTCCCATACTCGACGCCAGCGCGCTCGGAAAGCTCGATACTGCTGGTGCGTTCCTGATTGATCGGGCCGCTCGGGCCTTGTCGAGTGAACGTTTGGAAATCCGCGGCGCAGAGCGGGGCGCTGAAGCCCTGCTAAAGCAAGCCCGAACCCTTGCGACCCAGGTCGAACATGAGCCGCCTCACATTGAGCCGGGCCATGGGTTTGTAGATTTGCTGGAGCGAACTGGCCGGGGCGCTGTCCATGTCTGGGAAGAATTTCTGGAATCGCTCTCTTTCTTTGGTGAAACAGTTCTTGGCGTTGCCGGTGCGTTGGCGCGGCCAGCAAGAGTGCGTTGGACAGCTTTGGTTTCGATCATGGAGGAGTCGGGCTTGGACGCCGTCCCGATCATCGCTTTCCTGTCCTTCTTTGTCGGTATGGTCGTGGCCTTTATCGGCGCGACTTCCTTGTCTGAGCTTGGTGCAACCATTTTCGTTGTCGAATTGGTTGGCATCGGAATCTTGCGGGAACTTGGCGGCGTATTGGTGGCGGTAATTGTTGCCGGTCGGACCAATTCGGCCTTCACGGCACAAATCGGCTCGATGAAGATGCGCCAGGAAATTGACGCCATGCAGACCCTGGGGGTCGACCCGATGCATGTTCTGGTCACACCAAGGGTCCTGGCGATGATCATTGTGCTGCCGGTCTTGACCTTTGTCGGCATGTTGGCGGGTCTTGCCGGCGGCGTAATGGTCAGCTGGCTGGCGCTCGACATCACGCCAACCGTCTTTTTCAATCGTATGCAGGATTATGTGCCGATATCACAGTTCTGGATTGGTATGTCGAAAGCCCCGGTGTTTGGACTGGCGATTGCGCTGATTGGCTGCCGCCAGGGCCTTGAAGTGGGCGGCAGTGTCCAATCCCTCGGTGAACACACCACCAAGTCCGTGGTGCAGGCGCTGTTCGTCATCATCGTTATCGATGCCCTTTTCGCGATCTTTTACATGGAGCTCGGACTGTGACCCATGACGTCGCCATCCGGGTGCGCGGGCTGAAAACAGCCTTCGGTGAACATGTCGTGCATCAGGATCTCGATCTTGATGTGCGCACCGGCGAGGTTCTCGGGGTTATCGGAGCGTCGGGGACCGGTAAGTCCGTGCTGCTGCGCGCAATTATTGGCCTCAAGCGACCGGATGCCGGATCGATTGAGGTGTTTGGGCAAGAAGTCACGCACCTGTTCGGCGAGGACGTCGCTGCGCTACAAGCGCTTTGGGGCGTGATGTTTCAGGACGGTGCGCTGTTTTCAAACCTCACTGTGCGCGAAAACGTCATGGTACCCATGAGAGAGCATTCGAACCTGTCGATAGCTTTGATGGGTGAACTCGCAGACCAGAAAATCCGTATGTCTGGTCTGGAAACCTGGAGCGGGCGAAAGTATCCCTCCGACCTGTCCGGCGGTATGCGCAAACGCGCCGCCCTGGCGCGCGCCTTGTCCCTCGATCCGCCATTGCTGTTTCTGGATGAGCCGACAGCCGGGCTTGACCCGATCACGGCTGCCGGGTTCGATGCATTGGTGCGGGATTTGCAGCGGGCGCTTGGACTTACGGTGTTTTTGGTCACTCACGACGTCGATACATTGCGCGATACCTGTGACCGGATCGCCGTACTGGATGAAAAGCGAGTGATCGCTGTCGGGACGATGGATGAGATGCGCTCGCATGATCATCCATGGATCAAGGAGTATTTCGGGGGGCCGCGTGGACGCGCAGCCCTGGCAGGAGCGAACTGATGGAAACACGAGCAAATTTTGCCCTGATAGGTGCGTTCGTGCTGATGGCCGTCGTCGCGGTTCTGGCCTTTGTCCTGTGGCTCGGATCATCCCAGATTAACCGCGAATATGCCCAATATGACATCGTGTTCGAGGGACCGGTCAGTTTGGAAGAGGGCGCCTCGGTACGCTATATTGGCATCAAGGTAGGCGAGGTGGAGAGCGTTCGTATTGATAATCAGGACGCCTCAAAAGTACGCGCCCGCGTCCGCATAGATCGCGAAACGCCTGTCAAAACGGACTCCACTGCGGTGATCGACTTCGCTGGTATTACCGGCGTCACGTTCGTTCAGATCAATGCCGGGTCCGAAAATGCCGGCCCGCTGGTGGTCAAACCTTATCAGCAAGTGCCGGTGATCCCGGCCGGTATAAACCCGCTTGCCGAACTGTTCTCGAGTGGGACAGAGATTGCCGGGCGGGCGAGCCAGGCGCTTGAACAAGCCAGCGCCTTGCTCACCGAAGAGAATATGAGTGCTGTCGGCGAAACCCTGCAAAGTGTGCGAACGATAACCGGAACGCTCGCCGACAATGATGAAACCCTGATCCTGCGTGCGACCGAAACACTGGCGACACTGGAGCGGGCCGGGGACCGTCTGGCCACTGCAAGCGAAGCGGCGACCGACTTGTCCAAATCGGTCGATGGTGAACTGGTAAGCTTGAATGGTGAATTGAAAGCGCTTGTCGCGGAGCTCAAGCTGGCGACAAGCGAAGCCAAATTGACGCTTGCCGAAAGCCGTAAGGCAATCGCTGCGGCGACATCCATGGTGGAAGGCCCAGCCGCTGCAACTGTCGCGCAAACCGGCATGGCGGCGCAGGATCTTCGCATCCTTATCACGAGGCTGGACCGTGTCGTGCGCGACCTGGAACAGAACCCGCAAAGTCTGGTCGTTGGCGACCCCCGTCCATATGAGGATCGTTAGCATGATCGTTTACCTGAAATCTGTGTTCTCGTTGGGCCTGCTTGCTGCAATGCTCGCAGGCTGCGTCTCTGTTCTGCCAGAGCCGAGCGCTCCGGACGCCCTCTATCGCATTGAGGCGACCACAACTGCGCCGCTGGGCAAGGACATTATTGTAAAAGAGCCAGAGGCCCCGCGGATATTTGCCGGGCAGCATCTGGTCGCTGAAGACGTGACCGGTGCTATTCGCCTTGTACCGCGCACTGAATGGGCGGGCACTGCGACACGTCAAATTCAACTCGCCCTGATTGATAGTTTTTCGGTTGAGGGTGCGGGTGCTGCGACCTTGCCGGAAAGCGGCGTTCTCGTGCCATTCGAGGTTTCGGTGCGCCTCAAGTATTTTGGGCTTCGGGCAGATGAGGCTGTGTGTCAGGCACACGTGACGATTGTTGATACAAGTCTTCGCAAAATCGTTGCAAACGGGCCGGTCGAGGCACGTGCACCGGCAGGGTCCACTGATCGCCCGCGCGCGATGAAACAGGCCGCCGAGACGTGTGTCTCCCTGATGGCGGGATTTGTGTCGGCGACGCTAGGCGACTGAGCGTTCGAGCTCTTCCTTGGATATCGGAATATAGAAACACACCAACGTACCTTTGCCCGGTTCACTGGCGATGGAGAGACGGCCGCCATGCATTTCGGCGAAGGACTTGGTTAAAGCCAGGCCAAGCCCGGTGCCCTCATAATTGCGGTCCCGCGTATCGCTGACCTGCTCAAAAGGCTCTGCAAGGCGCGGCAATGCTTCAGACGGGATGCCAACGCCATTGTCTCTTACTGCGACGCGTAGCATGTCATCGCGTTGTTCAATGCTGACCTGGATCGTGCCGCCATCATCGGTAAATTTGATCGCGTTTGAGACCAGATTCAGAATCATCTGACGGATAGCCCGGTGATCCGCATCCACAGGCGGCAGATTGTCTGCCGAGCGCAGCAAAAGCTTGATCCCTTTATCCTCGGCCTTGCGGCGGATCATGCGTACGGCTGCGTCAACAGGTTCGATCAGGTCGAGCGGGCGAGGATCAATCGTCATCTTGCCTGCCTCGATCTTGGCCATGTCGAGAATGTCATTTATCATATCCAGCAGATGCTCACCGGATGTCAGGATATCTTCGGCATAGTCGCGATATTTCTGATTGCCGAGTGGGCCATACATCTCACTCGAAATGATTTCAGAGAAGCCATTGATGGCGTTCAGCGGTGTCCGGAGTTCGTGGCTCATATTGGCCAGGAATGCGCTTTTCGAGTTGGCCGATTCCTCGGCCCTGATCTTTTCCTTGTTCAGCCGTGTGGCCAGTTCGCCGGCATGGCTTTCAGAGCGCTCGAGTTCCTGAATGAGTTGTTTCAGCTTGTTTTGCTGCTCCGTCATCTGGACTTGCCGTTCGATATCCACCGAAACATCCAAACCCATCGTGATCATGCTGCCAGCGCTGGTTTTGCGCTCAACCATCTTGAACCATGTGCCGTCCATGGTCTGGACGATTTCGCTTTCCTCGCCGTCCAGTCCCGGACGGCGCTCTGATATGCCGGCGGCTTGCGCCAAACGAACCGTCTCATGGCCCATGCCTGCACGCACGCTGTCTTCAAGGCCGAAGACGCGGGTGAACGCGCGATTCCAGTAGACCAGCCGCTTTCGCTTGTCCCAAAGCGCAAATGGTCCGGAAAAGCCTTCAAGCGCGGATCGCAGTCTTTGCTCAGCCTGCTTTGTGCGAGCCACTGCGGCCCGCATGTCGGTGATATCAAGCAGGATACCATTCACTTCGCCGCTGTCGGGATCGGGCCGGGCACGCATATCCAGCCAAACCGTTCGGTCCTTATTGGCAAAGACCTGCGACAGGTAGTTTTTGTGTGGCAAGGTCTCAAGGGATTGTGAGACCAGCGACCGATGGTCGGCGTGCACGCAGTCCAGCAATTGCGAGCTTGGCAGGTAGCCGGTTGCGTCAATGCCAAGCAATGACGAGGCTTCCTCGCTGAGCCAGACTTCGCTTCTGTCAAAATCCCATGACCAGAACCCAGCCTTGGCTTCCTTTAAGACGGTTTGAAGAACCCGTCCAGCGCGTGTCGCTTGGCCTTCAAAAGCCTCCGACTCGCCCGCCCGTCTCTCCAGCAGCTTGAACAGACCAAGCATGCCAAGGGCTGGGCCGAGCAATAGCAATCCATATCCAAGCAGGCGCAGGATTTCGACCTGCCCAAACGGAGCGCGGACCGTTTCGACACAGACCGATATCGGTCCCTGCTTAAGCGGTGAGCAGGCTGTCAACGTTTCGGCAGTCGCCCCGAAAACACCATCAACTGGGCTGGCTTCAAGCGCAAATTGCCGCTCACCTGCGGCGCTTGGTAGCCAGGTACCTGCTTTGACCAGGCCAAAACGGGCGGCCCCGGTTTCTGGCGCATACATCACGACAAAGTCGCCAGCTTTTGACAGGCCAAGCGTTAGATCCATGCCGAGCAGGGTCGCGGCGGTTTCGCCAGCATCGCCAAGGCGGCTGCCGGATGGCGCCGTCAGCGCGTCGGCTAGATTGACCACGGCATCGAGTTCGCTCAGCGCGTTGGCTGTACGATCAGCGTCCCAACCTGAGCGGTAGCCCAGCGACAGCGTCAAGCGGACCTGTTCGATCTTGCCTGACATATATTCCGAGACAGCGAGCGCTTCGCGGTGGGTTACCTGTTCCAATGAGGTGATACTGGTTTTGCGGTCGTCAAAGGCCTTGATACTGAGGGCGATCAGTTCAAATCCGACGATCAGTGCGATCGCGGTTGAAACTTTCAACCGCCCACGACCGAGACTACGCCCCTCGCGTCGCCTGTTTGGTTGGTGCTTCTGCCTAGCCAATCCTTACGGTCTCGCTGCTCACCATGGGCGTTCGTTCAGCCCGAATCACTAAACGTCTCTTAGTAAGTTTTAAGATTGGTTAACCAATTGAGGCAAGCACGGCTAAGCCAGCGTCCGGGTGATGATATCCGCTGCATTCTTCGACAGATTGGCGTCTTTCAGGGTTTGCAGGGCCATTTTGGCTTTTGCGCGCGTATCCGGGACAACTGATGTCCAGTGCTCGAATGCCGTAAGCAGGCGAGCGGCGAGCGCCGGGTTTAGCTTGTCCGCCGCTGCAATAGCGTCTGCCACGACCTTATACCCACTGCCATCCGGGGCATGAAACTCCGGCAGGTTCTGCATCGCAAACACAGCCAGCACAGAGCGAACACGGTTGGGATTATCCATGCTGAACAATTTGTGTGACATCAGCTGCTTGATCCCGTCAGCGTCTGCCGCGCCAGCTTGTACGGCGAACCATTTGTCCATCACCAAGTCATTTTCGGCCCATTTCTGCTCAAAGGCCGCCATGGCCAAGCGTGCTTCATCACGATCGATCCGGGACAGCGCGCGCAGCGTTGCCAGGCTCTCGGTCATATTTGGAGCTTCATCGAATATCGTTTTCAATCGGCGAGATGCTTCAGGCGTCTTTAGAGCCCCCGTCAGAGCGATCATCGCAGCGCGCAGCGCGCGTGTGCCGGCCTGCGCCGCGCCCGGATTGAACGGTGCCGGGGACGCCGCCGCCAGAATGTCCTGCGCGGTATCTTGCAGCGCCATCGCCAGCTCGGTCTGCAGGCTCTTGCGGGCCTGATCTAGGGCCTGTGCGTCAGCTGGTTTGCGATCAAGGAAGATCTCCCCGACCGTCGGCAAGCCGGTCAGCAATGCGGCGAACGCTGGATCGTCAATGTGTGCCCGAACCGCATCCGCCACAGAACGGATCAGGCGCTTGTCAGGCGAATTCTTGCCGTCATAGGCGATCGCCAAAAGATCGGCCTTGAGGAGCGATTGCAGGCTGTCCCACTGATTGAATGGGTCATCATCAACCTTGGCGAGCGCCAGCAGTTGATCACTGCTCAGGTCCCGATTGATGCGGACTGGTGCACTGAAACCGCGATTGACCGAGACCAGCGGCCTGCCGCTCTGCCCATCGATCACCCATGTCGTGACCTTGCCATCAATGCGTATTGTCTCCTCGGCAACCTGTTCCCCAGCTGACGAAAACGCAGCAACTCGCAACGGCATCGGCAATGCTGTTGGCGAAGCGTTGCCCGGTGTTTCGGGGTTGGTTTGGGTGATCTGCACGGCCAGACTGCCAGCCTTGCTGTCCCAGTGTTCTTCAATGCTTAGGGTCGGTGTTCCTGGCTGGCTGTACCAGCGCCTGAAGTCGCTGAGGTCTTCATTGCTGGCATCCTCAAAGCATTTGTAGAACGTCTCAATAGTTGTCGCTTCGCCATCGTGGCGTTCAAAATAGATCTGCATACCTTTGGCGAAGGCGTTGTCGCCAATCATCGTCTTGAGCATCCGGATCAGCTCCGCGCCCTTTTCGTACACAGTCGCGGTATAAAGATTGTCTATTGCGCCGTAATGGTCAGGCCGAACAGCATGCGCGAGCGGGCCGGCATCCTCTGGAAACTGACGCGACCGCAGGCGGATAACATCCTTAATGCGCTGCACCGGGCGCGAGCGCATATCAGCTGAAAACTCCTGATCGCGGAAAACCGTCAGGCCCTCTTTCAGGCAGAGCTGGAACCAGTCGCGGCAAGTGATCCGGTTGCCCGTCCAGTTGTGGAAATATTCGTGCCCGACAATGCTCTCGATCGCTTCGAAGTCGAAATCGGTCGCGGTGGCTTCATCGGCGAGCACATAGGCAGAGTTGAAGACATTAAGGCCCTTATTCTCCATCGCGCCAAAATTGAAGTCGCGCACCGCAACGATATTGAAGACGCCGAGATCATATTCGCGGGCGAAAACCTCTTCATCCCATCTCATACTGGCTTTCAGGCTTTCCATGGCCCAGACCGCGCGGTCTGCGTCGCCCTTGTCGACATGCACGGCAAGGTCAATCGATTTGCCACTCATCGTGGTGAAGCTGTCGCGGTAAATGTCGTAGTCTCCGGCGCACAGCGCAAACAGGTAGGACGGCTTGGGGTGGGGGTCATCCCACACAGCGAAGTGCCGACCGCCGTCTAGTTCACCTGCCTCACCGGGTGTTCCATTCGACAGCAGGACCGGATAGGCTTCAGCATCCGCCTCAAGCCTGACCTTGAACCGGCTCATCACATCAGGGCGGTCTGGCCAATAGGTGATGCGGCGAAACCCGACACTTTCGCATTGCGTGCAAAACCGGCCCCCGGAAATATAGAGTCCGGAAAGCTCTGTATTCTTGGAGGGATCGATACGCACGGTGATTTCCAGTTCAAAACTGGCTGGCGGCGTATGTAGTGTCAGCGTATTCTCGGTGACCGCATAATCGCTCTCCCTAAGGGCCTGCCCATCGAGCTTGATCGCCTCCAACACCATCTTCTCGCCATCAAGCACCATATCTGCAGCTGCCTCGCCCAATCGGCGCACCTGCATTTTCGCCACGACCCGCGTGTCAGAAGGAGATAGCTCAAAGCTCAACTCGACCTGGTCGATCGCGAATGGATAGGGCGTGTAATCTTCAAGTTTGACCTGGACCGGCGTCTCAGTGCGCATGGGATGACCTCATCTGCTGATCCTTGCAGATGTAACCATGTCGCTCGCGTATTCAATCGCAGTTTCCAGACCTTGTGCTGCTTCCCTTGGGTGACGGGTTTCCGTTCACGTAAAGGGCGCTATGTTCAATGCCACAAAAGACCAATCAGGAGGATCAGAGGCCATGAATTTCGACTTCTCGGACGATCAGAAATTCCTTGGCGATGAGGCGCGAAAATTCCTCTCGGCAAAGTGTACGACCGCTGAGGTGCGCCAGGTCCTCGACAATGATGAGGTCAGCCACAATGCCGATGTCTGGAAACAGGTGGTCGAGATGGGCTGGCTCGGCACAGCGATCCCGGAAGCATATGGGGGCCTGGGCCTTGGCTCTCTTGAGCTCTGCGTTTTGGCCGAGGAAATGGGCCGCGCTCTGGCACCGGTGCCGTTTGCCAGCTCAGTCTACTTCTTCGCAGAGGGGCTGCTCTTGGCCGCCAGCGAAGAACAAAAGAAAGCGGTTTTGCCACTGATCGCGAGCGGCGAGGCCATCGGCTGCTATGCGAGCAGCGAAGGGCCGGGCAATCCCGACCCCGCCAAGCTCAGCACGGTGTTTGACGGTCAGACAGTGTCGGGAACTAAACTGCCTGTCACCGATGGTGATATCGCCACGCACGCGCTGGTGCTTGCTAAAGAGGGCAGCGGTGCCAGCTTGGTCCTGGTCGATCTTGCCGGGCCTGGCGTTACGCGGAAATCAGTCAAGACAATTGAGCCAACCCGCAGCCACGCAGAGATCATTTTCGACAAGGCGCCCGCGACGCGTATTGGCGCGGCAGGTGAGGGCGAGGGGCTGCACGACGCGATCCTCAATCGCGCCGCCATCCTGCTGGCCTTTGAACAATTGGGCGGCGCTTCGCGCTGCCTCGAAATGGCGACCGAATACGCCAAGGAACGCTATGCCTTTGGTCGCCCCATAGGTGGCAATCAGGCGATCAAGCACAAGCTTGCCGACATGTATGTGAAGAATGAGGTCGCGCGCTCCAACTGCTTTTACGGGGCGTGGGCGCTCTCAACCGACGCGGCCGAGTTGCCAGAAGCTGCGGCGGCTGCACGCCTCGCGGCGAGCGAGGCTTTCTGGTTTGCTTCGAAGGAAAATATCCAAACTCATGGCGGCATGGGCTTCACCTGGGAGGTCGATTGCCACCTCTTTTATCGCCGCGCCAAATTGCTTGCCGTGCAGGCTGGCGCCCCTGGTGTGTGGAAAGAAAAACTGGTCCGCGCCCTCGAAATGAAAAACGCGGCCTGAGGAGACACGACATGGATTTCAACGACACACCTGAAGAGGCCGAGTTTCGCGCTGAGGCCAATGCGTTTCTCTCGAAACACCTCGAACCAAAATCGTCCAAGGGCCGCGGCGGCGCAGGCACAGGCGGCAACCTGAAGCGCGCCAAGGCGTGGCAGAAGGCCAAGGCTGAGGCCGGATATGCCAAGATTACCTGGCCGAAAGAGATGGGCGGCTATGGCGGCACCCAGATGCAGCAGGTGATCTGGAACCAGGAGGAAGCCAAATTTGACTCACCCGGCGGTCCGTTCGCCATTGGGCTCGGCATGTGCATCCCGACCGTCATTGCGTTTGGCTCTGAGGAGCACAAGAAGCGCTATATTCATAAGGCCCTGACGGGTGAGGAAATCTGGTGCCAGCTCTTCTCCGAGCCAGCGGCGGGTTCAGATGTTGCCGGGCTGAAGACCCGCGCCGTCAAGGATGGCAACGAATGGGTGATCAATGGCCAGAAAGTCTGGACCTCTGGCGCGCATTATTCCGATTTCGGGATCCTGCTGGTGCGCACGGATCCAAGCGTTCCCAAGCATAGGGGCCTGACCATGTTCATCGTCGACATGAAAGCGCCCGGCGTCGATATTCGCCCGATCCATCAGGCTTCCGGCGGCAGTGAGTTCAACGAGGTCTATTTCACCGATCTTCGCGTGCCGGATTCTGACCGCCTTGGTGAGCCGGGGCAGGGCTGGAAGGTTGCGCTGGTCACGCTGATGAATGAACGCCTCGCGATTGGCGGCTCTCCTGGGCCTGACTGGGCTGAAATCATGGCCTATGCGCGCGATGTCGGGACGCTGTCCGACAGTGCCTTTCGCTCGAAACTGGCCGATTGGTATGTTGCGGCGCAGGGCTACAAGCTCACCAAGTTCCGGACCCAGACGGCCTTGTCCAAGGGTGAGACGCCAGGGCCGGAAAACTCCATTGGCAAGGTCATCACCGCTAACCATTTGCAGGATATCTGCAACTCGGCGATCGAGATGCAGGACCATTATGGCATCATGTCTGACGACAGCCAGACGATTGCTGAGGGTATTTTCCAAAGCAGCTTCATGTGGGCACCAGGTTTGCGCATTGCGGGCGGGACAGATGAAATCCTGAAGAACATCATTGCCGAGCGGGTGCTTGGACTGCCAGCTGACATTCGGGTCGATAAGACAGCAGCCTTCGAGGACCTGAAGCAAGGCTGACCTCGGCACTTTTGTTGCCCGGAACAAGCCGCTAGGGTGGCGATATGGAAGCCGATACCAAGCCCGCTTTTGAAGTTCTGAAGATTGGCCGGTCGCAGGAGCCCGTCGTCATCATCGATGGGTTCAGCGCCAATCCAGATGCGCTGGCTAAAGCTGCCGCGTCCATGACATTTGAAGACAATAGCCGTTACTATCCAGGTATCAGGGCCGCCTGCGACCCGGATTATCTCGGTCAGAGAGCAGATGTTCTGAAACAGGTGCTGATCGACGTCTTCGGCGCTGATAAGGGCGCTGTTCTGGTTGAGTGCAACTATTCCCTGGTGACGACGTCGCCAGAGGATCTCGCCCCGATCCAGCGCCTGCCGCACTACGACTCAACCGACCCCAAGCGTCTCGCCGTGCTGCATTATCTGTGTGGGCCAGAAGGCGGCGGCACCGCCTTCTATCGTCACCGCGCGACGGGACATGAATATATTTCGCAGGGCGAGCTTCACCCCTATTCAAAACTCTTGCAAAAGGAGTTCCGTGAAATTGGCGCGCCCCAGCAGGATTATATCCGCAGCTCGAATGATCAATTCGAACAAATCGGCTGGGTCGATGCAGCCTATAATCGCCTGGTCATGTATCGCGGTTGGCGGCTGCATTCTGGCCTGATCCCGGCTGGTCTCACCCTGTCGGATGATCCGGCGAAAGGGCGCCTTACGATCAATACTTTCCTTCAGGCGCGCTAGACCTTAGGTAGCATTTTGAAGTAATACAACGTAAAGTATAATTCTGTACAGCTCGGCTATTATGCCGAAGCTGTTTGGATCTCGTGCAAAAGCGACCCCCGCCGTCAATCTGGACAGGTTGAGCCGCGCTGCGGCCCCGCCCCATCCAGTCGTTCAGGTCAAGAAGCCCAGCGTACGCCGTGCCTTCGAACGCAAGGACGCCTGGGCGGTCTGCAAAGTCATCCTGAAATTTGGGCATGAGCGCGAAGGTGTCCTGCTCGATCTGTCAGACGGCGGTGCCCGCGTGCGGTTCCGGTCGCGTGGGCAATTGTCACCGACCGTCCGGATCGTTTCCGGTCGCATGGGTTTGGACAGAATGGCGAAGGTAGTCTGGCAGGATACATTTGACGCCGGTCTGCAATTTGTGGACGCCGATGATGCCAGCGCCTAATCAGGGCGCATGACTGATTTTCATATGATTGATACCAATGGCATTCACCTGCGCGTCGCTGTGGCAGGCGACGAAACGGCGCCGCTTGTCATTCTGGTGCATGGTTTTCCGGAGAGTTGGTATTCCTGGCGGCATCAGATCGGTCCGCTTGTCGCAGCGGGCTACCGCGTCGCGGTGCCTGATGTTCGTGGTTATGGCGGCTCAGATCAGCCAGGCGAAATTGAAGCCTATTCGATACAGAACATGGCCGCTGATATTGCCGGCCTTGTCAATGCATTGGGACATGGCGACCCTGCGATCCTGATCGGCCATGACTGGGGCGCGCCAATCGTCTGGAACACGGCATTGATCCATCCAGACAAGGTCCGCGCGGTCGCAGGCCTCTCGGTCCCGCATGCGCCGGTCGGCAAGTTTACAATCCTCGACCTCACCAAGCGTGCTTTTATCGACAAGGACATCTTCTTCTACCTGCACTATTTTCAGGAGCCGGGCCGGGCCGAGGCCGAATTTGAAGCCGATACCGCTGCAGCGATCCGGAATTTCTACTGGATCTGGTCAGGCGATGCGCCGGATGATGTGTTTCCCGCCAAGCCCGCCAATAGCAAAATGTTCGATGCAATCCGGCCAGCGCCAAAGCTGATGCCGGACTGGTTCGCGCCTGAGGATGAAGCTTACTACGTCGCCGAGTTTACCCGTGCAGGCTGGTCGGGCGCGCTTAACCGTTATCGCAATTTCGAGCGCGATGCGGCTTTCCTGACGGCGTTACCGAGCCAGATCATCCAGCAGCCCGCCATGTTCCTCGCCGGCGCGCGCGATCCTGCCCTGATCATGTTTCCAGGAGATGTTGAGCAGCGGATCAAGGCCGGCTTTGCTGACTTGCGCAGCGTCCATCTTTTGGAGGGCTGTGGTCACTGGGTTCAGCAGGAACGCCCGGATGAGACCAATCATGTATTGCTTGATTGGCTTGATGGGCTCTAGTCTCTTGCAGGATAACCGTTTGGCCGGTTTTGGGAGAGACTGATGATGATGAAACCCCTTTTACTATCAGCGCTCGCTGCAGCTTTCTTGACCGCTGAACCGGCTGTTTCTGAAACGATGATCCTGAAGGCCGAGCGCCTCATACAGCCAGGCAGCGAAACCATCGTCTCGCCTGCCACTGTCATCGTCGAAGATGGACGAATTGCGGAGGTTAATCCGCAGCGGTTGCCGCGCAAGGCCGTCACGATTGATTTGGGTGATCGAACACTTTTGCCGGGTTATATAGATGTCCACACCCATCTGACCTCAGATACAACAAGGCCTGGCTGGGTTCATGCCTCAACGACGATGAGTGCGTCTGATCGGGTTTTGCGCGCCGTGCCATTTGCCCGGCAGACCCTCGAGGCAGGTTTTACAACTGTGCGAGAGGTCGGGTCGACTGGCTTTGGCGATATCGCGCTGAAAAAGGCTATTGAGGCGGGCTATATTGTAGGCCCGCGCATTGTTCCATCTGGTAACGCAATCGGCATTACGGGTGGTCATTGTGATACGACAGGGTATCAACCCGGAATTCTGGAAACTGACATCGAAGACGGAGTTGCCGACGGACCATATGAGGCCGTCGCCGCTGTCAGGTATCAGATCAAGCACGGTGCAGAATCGATCAAGGTCTGCGCCACGGCGGGCATTCTAAGTTATGGATCAGCGATTGGTCTGCAGCAGCTCTCACTCGAAGAGCTTACGGCGATTGTTGAGGAAGCCGAGCGCCATCAGGTGAAAGTTACCGCACACGCACACGGCGCTGCCGGGATTCGCGCGGCGATTGATGCCGGAATCCACTCGATCGACCATGCATCCATGATGGATGAAGAAACGCTTCAGATGGCGATTGATCAAGGCGTGTTCATTATTCCCACCCTGGCTGCCATGTACTGGCCTGATGATGACCTGCCACCGATTATGCAGAAGAAGAACCGCGCGATCCTGGTCTATGTGAAAGCCAATACAGAGCGTGCCATCGCCGCTGGCGCGAAGATCGTTCTGGGCAGTGATGCCGGCGTGATCACGCATGGGCAGAATGGCGACGAATTCGCTCTTCTGATTGCGCATGGCATGACGCCCATGCAGGCGTTGCAGGCCGGGACAACAAATGCGGCAGAACTTCTCGGGTTGCCTGATCGCGGCGATATTCAAGTTGGCATGCTGGCTGATTTGGTTGCCGTCGATGGCGATCCGATGTCTGACCCGGATGCATTGACCGCCGTGGCTTGGGTCATGAAAGGCGGAGATGTGATCGTCTCGCCGGATGAATAGGCGCGGTCTAACCCTCCACCAGCCTCTGCAATTCGCTTGAAATCCCGTATAGCGTGTCGCGGATGGCTTTCAGACCGCCGCCGCGGCCTTTATGGACCACCAGCTGCTGCCAGGGGGCATCATCCAGCTCAGGGCTGCGCACGACCAGATGGCCAGACCGCGGCAGGGCATTTTGCAGCAAGGCTTTCGACAGGGCGAACCCGGCCTGATCATCGAATGTGCCATTGCGAGCATCGGCCTCGAAATTGGATTGCTCGGAGCGCCCGACCGCATTGAACATCACGGAGAGCTCCGGCCGGTTCTCATCGCTGACCTGTTCCTGCATGACCTGATTGAGCAGGCGTACGCCGCGCAGCGAATACATATCGGCGTGCATCGGCGCCAGTACTCGGTCTGCAGCTTCCAAGGCGCAGCGCGTCAGGAACGTTGCGTTCGGGTTGGTGTCAAACACGATGAGGTCATACTCGCTGCGATAATAGTCGATCATGCGCCGGAAATTGGCCCCGACCATGGCCAGCGATTGCGGGCTTGGCGCAAACGCATATTTCGAGATTTCAAACTGGCCGGAGATCAGGTCAAACCGTCCGCCGGGACCATCGCCCGCCACCAGATCATGCGTGATCGCCTCGCGCGTTGCTGGCGGGAAGGGTTCGGTCTCAATTGTTGACCAGTTCTCTGCCGGTGAGCTCGCCTCAGAGGCATGCAGGCGCGAGCGCTCGAACAGCGAGATCACCGACTTGTCGCGCGCGGCGCTGGCATCGGCATGTTCCATATTGAAGAAAGTCTGGGTCAGATTGTATTGCGGATCGAGATCGATCAGCAGGACACGCCCGCCCAGCGTCGCCTGCCAGGTGCCAAAAACCTGCGCCGCGACGGTGGTTTTACCGACCCCGCCCTTGAGGTTCATCACTGTAACCACAGGACAGCGGCGCTCATAACGCGCGCGTACCTTTGCGACGAGGCGTTCCAGCGCGCCGTCATCCGCCAGCGAATCGGTCAGCTGGTCCGCCAGCGCCGACTTGAACAGGCCGGAGAGGCGGGCATTGTCGGCGCGAATCGGAAACAGGGTCAGGCCGCGCTCGCGCGCCCGGCTGAGCTGCGCCTGAACCGCTTTTGAACGGACCGAAGAGGCCGAGACCAGGACAATCATGCCAAACGCGCTATCGATCGCATTGTTTGTGGTCTCGTGATCAACGTCGCCGCGCCCTTCTGGCGTGATATACCATGTCGGGATGGAATGCTGGCGCACCGCTTCATGCACGGTGAGCAAGGCATCTACGTCATGTGGCCCGTGGGCAATTATCAGATGGGACATTCTGAGGTCCGGAGCTGGGAGGTTGCGGGGTCTGCGGTAACCTGATTGGGCGTTTTGGGCTATACTTTGACCGCAAGTAATGGAGGAAACGCTTGAGTTCCTGCCTTTGTCTGTGCAAAAAGCGGCGCTTCTAAGGAGAGCGAACATGACCTGGACGCCAAACAGCTGGCGCGCACGCCCTGCGAAACACATTCCGGAGGACTATCCGGACACAGCCGCCCTGGCCGATGTCGAAAGCCGTCTGGCTGCGTTTCCGCCGCTGGTCTTTGCCGGCGAAGTGCGCACGCTCAAACAGCGCCTCGCCAGTGTGTCGCGCGGCGAGGCGTTCCTGTTGCAGGGCGGCGATTGTGCTGAGAGCTTCAAGGAGTTCAGTGCCGACAATATTCGCGACACGCTGCGCGTCCTGCTGCAAATGGCAGTCGTTCTGACCTTTGCGGCGTCAAAGCCCGTGGTCAAAGTCGGACGCCTGGCCGGTCAGTTCGGCAAGCCGCGCTCCTCGCCCGTCGAAACGATTGATGGCGTGACGCTGCCCTCCTATCGCGGGGATAATATCAATGGCATGGAGTTCACGTCCGAGGCCCGAATTCCGGACCCTGAACGCCTGATCAGGGCGTACTCGCAATCGGCCTCGACCCTTAACCTTGTCCGTGCCTTCAGTCAGGGCGGTTATGCCGATCTCTCGAATGTCCATAAATGGATGCTCGGTTTTGTTGATCGCTCGCCTTTGGGGGAGCGCTACGCTGAAATGGCCGACAAGATCACCGACGCGCTTGAATTCATGAAAGCGTGCGGCGTGACCTCGCAAAGCGTCCCGCAAATGGCGCAGGTCGAGGTCTATACCAGCCACGAAGCGCTGCTGCTTGGCTATGAGCAGGCGATGACACGCGTCGATTCCACCTCCGGCGACTGGTACGATACGTCCGCCCATATGCTCTGGATTGGCCATCGCACCCGTCAAGTCGATCATGCCCATGTCGAGTTTTGCAAGGGCATCAAGAACCCGATCGGCATGAAATGCGGACCGGGTCTGGAAGTTGATGAGCTGCTGCGGATCATCGAGACGCTCAATCCGGCTGACGAAGCCGGGCGGATCACGCTGATCTCACGCTTTGGCGCTGATGGAGTCGAGGCCGGCCTGGCACCGCTGGCCAAGGCGGTCAAAGCCAGCGGCCGCTCGGTTGTCTGGTCCTGCGACCCGATGCACGGCAATACGCTGAAAACCGAGAGCGGCTTCAAGACGCGGCCGGTTGACCACATCCTCAAGGAGGTTGGCGGCTTCATTGACGTGCTGAATGCTGAGGGCTGCGTGCCGGGCGGCGTGCATTTCGAGATGACCGGCCAGGACGTCACCGAATGTATTGGCGGCGCTCAGGCAATTTCTGAAGCTGACCTGTCATCCAGATACCACACTCATTGTGATCCTCGTCTGAATGGCGAACAAGCGCTTGAACTTGCCTTCCTGATCGCCGAGAAGCTGATCGGCATCAAAGAGGCTACTTCCATGAACACGCGCGTCGCGAGCTGAACAGGATATTTCCCATGACCCAGCGGGCATGGCCCGCCTGGGCGCGGGCCTCTGAAATACTAGACTTATTGCGGCTGTCAGGGCCGATTGCGATCTCACGCATGGCGTGGATGCTAATGGCGCTGACGGATGCGATTGTGCTTGGCCAGGTTTCCGGTCAGGAGCATGAGCTTGCCTATGTCCTGAATTCCTGGCTGCCGGTCGGGGTTTCGCTTGGCCTGAGCATGGGGCTCCTGCTTGGTGTTCAAGTCCTGACCTCGGAAATGATGGGGCGCAGTCAGGCCGATCCATCAGATGTATTTTCGGAAGAGCAGAAAATCCCAGAAGTCGCGAACACGGGGCGAATCTTTCGTCGCGGTCTTTTGTGGGCTTTCTGGTTAGGCCTCGCGCTTATGACTATCGTCTATTTAATTGCCGAACCGCTTTTTCGGTTTCTGTTTGTTGAAATCAATCCAAATGGCGCGATTAGTAACTCGCTGACACCAGAACAGTTCGCGGTAGAGGTCGCGAGTGTCACACAGATCCTCTCGACGAGCTTGCTGGGCTTCACCATATCGACGGCCTGCGCCTTTTATCTAGAGGCGCTGCGCCGCCCGCTTATCGTGACGGTGCTGTCTTATATCGGGGTGGCGATCAATCTTGTCATCGATCTGGCCCTTGTCCTTGGATGGTGGGGTATGCCGCAAATGGGCGGAGAGGGTGTGGCCCTCGCGACCAGTGGATCGCGGTGGGCGATCACAATCATGCTGCTGATCGCCGTGATTTTCCTGACGCCTGGGTTCAAACGCTCGTCTTCAGGACCAGACGAGGAACCGATCCGGCAGCTTAAGGTCGGGATCGGCACAGCCTTGTCGAACGTGGCCGAATGGGGCGGGTTCAACCTGACCTATACGATTGCAGCCTTTATCAGCATCGCTGCGACAGCAATCTATGGCTACACGGTTCAGGTCATGGGCTTATGTTTCATGTTCTTTCTGGGCATAGGGACGGCGACCAGTGTGCGTGTCGCCGAAGCCTTCGGTCGAAAGGATATGGTGGGGGTCCGCGACGCATCGCGTCTCGGCGTTGCTGCCACTTTCCTGCTTGGCTTTGCGCTGGCGTTGGTCATCTTCATATTTCAGGACCAGTTGGCCCTGATGCTGGTCAATGATCAGGCGAAGATAGACGGGACATTGCTGGCGCCTGCAATTGCATCGCTGATGATCTATGCTGCGCTCGCAACGACGTTTGATGGGTTGCAGGCCACTGCATCAATGGCCTTGCGTGCGCAAGAGGTCGTCTGGGCCCCAACGGCCATTCACATGGGGTCATTTTTCGTGCTGATGCTGCCAGCCTGCTATTTCATGGGGATCACGCTGGATCGCGGTGCGCAGGGCATGATGGAGGCCGTCACCCTGACCTTACTGGTTGCCGGCTTAGCGCAATGGGCACTGCTGGAAACAAAAACGGCGCGTCACCGTTAAGCGACGCGCCGTATTGCCCCCGAGGGGAATTAGGTCAGACCTAGATGTCTTTCAGAGCCGATGCCGGCTTGAAAGCTGCTGAAGTCTTTTCAGCAATCTGGATCTTTTCACCCGTTGCAGGGTTGCGGCCTTCACGCGCACCGCGTGTCTTGGCAACGAAAGTACCAAAACCAGCGATAGCAACTGAATCGCGTGATTTGACAGCGCCTGAGATGGAATCAAAGACGGCGTCCACCGCGCGGCCAGCTTCGGCCTGGGACATGTCAGCAGCATCAGCTACTGCTTTGGTCAGTTCACCCTTGTTCATTGGGCTCTCCCTGTTGTTAACGGCATTGGGTGCCGCCGGTGCATTGTTCATGATTCGGAATCGGAAAATACCCAAAAACCCAATAATGACGGGCGATTCAGGGCAAAAATGACAGAATCCACCCCTCTTCGGCCTCGATTCTGTGGATTTCGCAGGTTGAGAGCCCTGTCGGCGGGCTGAAGGCTGACCCCAATTTTCCCATGGAATCTCGCGATTCGAGGGCAAAACAGAGCGTTCTGACCTGTGCCTGATCGAGAATTTCACCCGGATTCTGGGCCACTTTGACGGTCGAAGGATAGACCTCGGCAAGTATCATTTTCGCGTCAGTGGGCGTATTTTGGCTGAAATCTGCCAGGCCTGTTTCGAATGGCCAGATACGACTTTCCGGCGCAGCTTCGCGAATTGCGCGGACAACCGGGATGCCGAGCATGCTCTGACTGCCAACGGCACCGGAATAGGCGAGCTGCCAGACCGTCTTTGGATTTGCTTTGAATGCCTGCTTGACCCAGTTCTCGCATAGCCGGGTTTCCGATAGGCCTGATGAGAAATCACCTTTGGTTAGCGCAAAGTGATCGGATGCGGCGGATTTCGGCCCTCCCCAGAAGGGGTGTGGGCCACGATTAAGGCGTGCGTTTAACTCACCCGCAAATTCAAACCGGCTTCTTGCCAACTTGTTTTCGGCGTCAGCAGGAAACTGTCTGGCCAACATCTCCCACATCGCCCGCCAAGCTTGTGCCGTGTCCAACTCCAGCGCTTGGGCTGTACCGGCTGGATACCCAAACGCGAAATCGAACCCGGCGAAGACACGAAGGCCGCGCGCCAGGAGGTCTTTCGCTGTCTGCATGATTTCAGCTTTGGCTTGCTGCCTTGTTGGTGGATTGCTGCTCCGGAAGCTGAGCGCGCCATCTGCCCCACGCTGAAGCACCCCGATCCAGATCGAGTCCTTTCCTGTCTTTGGAACCGATGACGCGCTCCAGTCGACAATGAGATAGGCGTCAAACAGGCGGGACATGATCAGTTTCCTTTCGTCCTGCCGCTTCTTTAGCAAGTCGGACCGAGGAAGAGACAGAGAAATCCGCCTTCAGCCCGGTCCCAACACCTACCTTGTCCTAAGAATTGGCTTGCAGTGAAGATCGGCATGATTCATCCTAAGCCCATGATAATGGGGAGGAAAAAATGACCATATCAAGAGGGTTGAAATGCCTGGCGGCGCTCTGCGTCGGCGGACTGGCGGGGCTCTATGCCATCCAGAACCTGTTGAATCTCGATGCGGCCTTCAGCTTCGTTTCGCTGATGCTGTCGCAGTCCGACCGACCGGCCTATGCATCTGGACTGATCCCGTCGATCGGGTCCGCAGCCATTGCCTGGACCGTGCTGACGATCATCATCGTGACCGAACTTGCCGCTGCTGCCTTTTCCCTGCTTGGTGCCTGGGACCTGTACCAGTCCCGCCAGTCGCCCGAAGGCTTCGCGAAGCGCAAGGGCAGGGCGATGTTTGGCGCCGGCCTCGGCGTGCTGGTCTGGTTCGGCTATTTCCAGGTCATTGGCGGCGCCGGTCTGCAAATGTGGCAGGCCGAAGCCGGGCAGGGCCCGATGAACGGCTCGTTCCAGTATGCGGTATTGTGCTTCCTGGCGCTGCTGTTCATCGCCCAGCCGGAGCCCGACGCCAGTTAGGAGAGCTTGACCAGCATCTTGCCTTTGTTCTGGCCAGAGAACAGTCCCATAAAGGCGGCCGGGGCATTCTCGATGCCTTCCATAACCGTCTCTTCGAACTTCATCTTGCCGGCCATGATCCACTGCGCCATGTCGGCCATGAATTGCGGCTGCATGTCGGCATGGGTGGAAACGATAAAGCCGCGAATCTGTAGCTGCTTGCCGACAATCTGGATCATGTTATTGGGGCCAGGTGTCACGGCTGTGTCATTATATTGGCTGATCATGCCGCACAGGGCGATACGCGCGAACGGTTTGGCGCAGGCGATCGCTGCCTGCAAATGGTCGCCGCCGACATTGTCAAAATAGACATCAATGCCTTTTGGCGCTACTGCTGCGAGGGCCGCTGTCAAAGCCTCCGCATCGCCTGCTGCGCGATAGTCGATGCACTCATCGGCGCCAAGCTCCTTGACGAGGGCGCATTTCTCCGCGCCGCCAGCCGAGCCGATAACCGTGCAGCCTTTGATCTTGGCGATCTGAACCACAGCGGAGCCAACCGCCCCGGCGGCGCCCGAAACAAACACCGTGTCGCCTTCCTTCAGCTCGGCAACGCGCAGGATCCCGGCATAGGCGGTGAGGCCCGGCATGCCTGCAATGCCGAGAAAGGCGCTGTCCGGAAGACCCGTATTGGACGGCAGTTTCTGCGTCATCGCGGCGTCCGGCGGGGCGGTCCAGGCTTCACGCCATCCCGCCATCGAGAGGACAAGATCGCCTTCCTTATAGTCGGGATGCGCGGATGCGGTGACTGTGCCAACTGCGCCGCCTTGCAGCAGCTCACCAATCTGGAAAGGCGGAATATAGCTTTCGCGGTCCATCATCCGGCCGCGCATATAAGGATCGACCGACATCCAGCTGTTGCGGACCTGAATCTGCCCGTCCTGAGGGGCGGGCGCTTCGAATGTCTGCGCCTGAAAATCATCAGCCTGAGGTGCGCCTACAGGCCGTTTGGCAAGCGCCCATCCGTTCGATGTGAGTGCGGTCATGTCTCTCTCCCAATCCGTTTCCTGCCTCTATCTTGGAGGCTAGGCCCCGCAATTGAAAGGCTTGCCGCGAAGGCAGGTGGTAAGAAACCGTAATGCCTTTTGATGCGGATGACAGGTTCGTAAACTTGTCTCGTCATGTTGCGAGTGCAAAAAGCCGCGCTGAAGTGGAGTGAACCATGGGGATATTGAAAACGGGCCTGATCGGCGCCGGCGTGTTTGGCGGCTATCATGCTGGCAAGATTGCCGGATCGGACCGGACCGAATTTGTCGGCGTGTTTGACCCGGATCAGGTGCGCGGCGCCGACCTTGCCGAAAAGCATGGCGTGACAGCCTTCGTCTCCGAGCCAGCGCTTCTGGCGGCATGCGATGCGGTTATCGTTGCCTGTCCGGCCCGGTATCATGAAGCGGTGGTTCGCAACGCGCTTGAGGCTGGCTGTCATGTCATGGTGGAAAAACCCCTGGCGCTGACCGGTCACGCCGCTGACAAGATCGCGGCGCAGGCCAAAGACGCCGGCCTGATCCTGCAAGTTGGCCATCAGGAACGCTTTGTTCTGGAGGCCATGGGCCTGTTTGATATTCCAGAAACACCGAGCCAGATCGAGGCTGTCCGTGCAGGGCCGCCAGCGCCTGACGGCCGCGCCGGGGATGTCTCGGTGATCTGGGACCTGATGATCCATGACCTCGATATGGTCGCCAAATTGATGGGCCCGCCGGTCAGTGTCGAAGCCACAGGCAAGCGCGTCCATACCCAACATCTTGATGAGGCGACAGCGCTGGTCCGGTTCAGTCACGGCACCGCAGAATTGACCGCCAGTCGCTGCGCCGCCGAGCGCGATCGCCGCATGACGGTGACCTATCCGTCCGGCGCCGTGGCCATCGATTTCCTCAGCCGCGAGATCGAAAACACAACACCTTATGAAGTCTTCGCAGATGTCTCAGGCAAGATGCCCGATCCGCTGGGCGCGGCTGACGATGCCTTTTTCGCTGCCGCGCTGGGGGAGCGCGATTGCGCCATTCCGGGGGTTGAAGCCGCCCGGGCTGTCCACTTGGCCGAACAGGCCGAACTATCTGCCGCACATACAATAGGAGCCTGATAAATGGCCTATGCAGAGACCAAAACCGCGAACCTGATTGACCTTCCGGCGGATGCCCCGATCCAGCTTTTCGATCTCAATACGCAAAAGGCGATCCTGCGCGAACGTCTCGAACAGCGCTGGCGTGATATTCTCGATCATGGCCGGTTTATTGGCGGCCCTGAAGTCGATGAGTGCGAACAGAAACTCGCCGAGTTTACTGGTGCTGCAGATGCCGTCGCGGTTGGCTCTGGCACGCAGGCCCTGGTTATGCCGCTGCTTGCCATGGGCATTGGTGAGGGCGACGCGGTCTTCATTCCCGGCTTCACCTATAATGCGACGGCCAATGCTGTCCTGCTGGCGGGCGCTTATCCTGTGATCGTCGATATTGATCCGATCACGTTCAACATGGATGCCGGCGACCTCGAGCAGAAAATCCGTATGGTGAAAGTCGCCAGCGACCTCACCCCGCGCTGTGTCATGCCGGTCGACCTTTATGGCCTGCCAGCCGACTATCGCTCGATCCAGGCGGTTGCCGACAAACATGGCCTGCGTGTCATCGCAGACGGCGCGCAGGCGTTTGGCGGCAAGGCCGATGGCAAATGGGTCGGCAATATCACAGAGATTACCGCGACCAGCTTTTACCCGACCAAGGCGCTTGGCGGTTATGGCGATGGCGGCGCGATCTTCTGTCAGGACCCGGACTTTGCCGAACGGATGCGTTCGATCCGCTGGCATGGGACGGGCGACAATCGCAAGGAATCGGTGCGCGTCGGTATCAATGGGCGCTCTGACTCAATCCAGTGCGCGGTGGTCTCTGAAAAGCTTGCCCTGTTCGAAGATGAGCGAACGCGCCGCATCGCCGCTGCCGAACTGTATGACCAGCGCCTTGACGGCAAGATCCAGCACCAGATGGCGCTGGAAGGCCAGGAAAACGGCTATGGTCTCTACACCGTCCGCGTCCCGAACCGCACCGAAGTGCGCGAGAAACTCGGCGCCGCAGGTATCCCGTCAGGTATCTATTACGATATGGCGATCCACCAGATGCCGGCCTTTGCCCATTGCGCCGAAACCGGCACGCTGCCGAATTGCGAACAGGCCGCCGAGGAAAGCCTCAGCCTGCCTATGCACCCCTATCTGGCCGAATGGCAGGTCAACAAGGTCTGTGACGTGTTGCTCGAGGCGGTGGGGGCCTGACGTCTCTTGAGAGACTAAAAAGTTTTGAAAACGTACTGGGCCGTCAACGAGTAGGCTCAGTCCCGTAATTCCAGTGTCTTTAACGGGCTGCCAATCGCTCCTGATACCATCGCCGCGAGGATTTGCGGACCTGGTGGGATCTTGCTGAGCGGCGCGGCGAGCCAGTCGCGCAGCCAGGGCAGAAAGCGGCTATTGCCCTGATAGACCGGTGTGAACATCCAGGTCATGACCTGATACAGCCAGACATGACGACCGCGCAGTATCTTGTATTCGTGCAGCGCATCGGACTTGGACGATCTGGTCGCCAGCGCCATGGCCAGCGCCCAGGCATCCAGCAGCGCCATGTTCGCGCCTTGCCCAAGCTGCGGTGAGGCGGCATGCCAGGCATCGCCAATATGTGCGAGGCATGGCCCGGACACAGGTGTCGGATGGGTGCGGTGTCGGTAGCGCGCAAAGGTCAGGTCTTCATGGTCGGCAAACTGGTCGAGCAGGACCTGCGTTTCTGGCCACAGCGCAGCGGCTTCGGCCTTCCATTCATGCAAGGGTCGTGCGTGCCAGGCTGCTTCTTGATCCGCCGCGATCGACCAGAAATAGGTCAGCGTCTCCGGTTCACCCTCAGCGCGCCGGCCAGACGGCATCACTCCGGCCATTTTGCGCGCGGACTGGTAGCGCTGTTCCAGCGCGCTCGCATCAAACGGGCCATGTGCCGGCCAGGGCAGCGTCGCCCATAGCGCGCCATAGGGCAGGTCGCGGCGCGGATTCATCGTCAATGGCGAGCGCACCCCAAGGGCATCAATCACCAGGTCGAACGGGCCGATCTCAGTCCCATCTGCGACGGTGATGATGCCCGTGCCCGGGTCAGCGCGCTTGATTTCCGTGTTTGGAACCAGCTCCGCCCCGGCTGCCTCGGCAACGGCCAGCAATTGGTCGAATAGCAGACTGCGCTGCACGCCGAGGCCATAGAGATCGTCTTTCCACTTGCCATAGCGCACATCCAGCACGGCGCGCTGTGACTTGGCACTGACGCCCCACAAGCGGTCAATCCGCGTCCCCAGCTCATCGAGCGCCGGGCGCAGGCCAAGCTCGCTTAGCACCGCCAGACCCGTCTGTTGCAGCATCAGGCCAGAACCAACCGGTTCGGGCACCTCGAACTGGTCGAAGATGCGGACACTATGGCCCTGACCGCGCAGCAGCGTCGCGGCAGCGAGCCCGCCAATCCCGGCCCCAGCGATTGCGATACTTAACTCTCCACCCATGGCGGGCAAACTTAGGCCATCAGCGTCAATTGTCACGCGCGGCAAAACTACCTAACTGCAAGTCATGACGAAAACGCTCAAACTCTTTGTCGCCCAGCTTAACCCCGTGGTCGGCGATATTACCGGCAATCAGGCGCTGGCCGAGGCCGCCCTGAGCCAAGCCAAATCGCAAGATGCCGACCTGCTCGTCCTGTCGGAACTGTTTATTCTCGGCTATCCGGCAGAAGATCTGGTTCTCAAGCTGAGCGCGGTTGAGCTCTCGATGCAGGCGGTCACAGCATTGGCCGCGCAGACCAAAGACGGCCCGGCCGTCCTGATCGGGTCGCCCTGGGCCGAAGCGGGCAAGCTCTACAACGCCGCGCTGCTGCTCGATGGCGGCGAGATCACCTACCGTTATGACAAACGCGAATTGCCTAATTACGGGGTGTTTGACGAAAAGCGTATCTTCGATCCCGGAGAAGGCGACGCCAGGGCCATCACCTTTCGCGGCGTCCGCATCGGCATTGCCATCTGCGAGGATATCTGGCTCGAGCGCGTTCCAGCCAGCCTGAAACAGGACGAGGCAGATGTCCTGATCGTACCGAATGCCTCGCCGTGGCGCCGGACGATCCAGACTGAACGGCACACGACGTTTTCGTCCTGGCGCAAAAATGGCGTACCATATCTGTTCGTCAATCAGGTCGGCGGCCAGGATGAGCTGGTCTTTGATGGCGCGAGCTATGCGGTCGATATTGACGGCAAGGAGCATCAATTGCTCGGCGATTTCGAGACCGGTACGGCGCTGGTCACGTTCGATGGCGGAACCGGGCGTTTCACCAGTGCGCACCGGGCCGAGCTGACCCAAGGCTGGGAAGCTGAATATCGCGCCGCGACGCTGGCGCTTGGCGATTATGTCAACAAGAACCGCTTTCCCGGCGTTGTGCTCGGCATGTCCGGCGGTATCGACAGCGCGCTGACCGCCGCCATTGCGGTGGATGCGCTGGGGCCGGAGCGGGTCTGGTGCGTGATGATGCCCAGCAAATACACGTCAAGCGAGAGCCTGGAAGACGCCAAGGCCTGCGCCAAGGCGCTCGGTGTGCGCTATGATACGATCAATATCGCACCGGGTGTTGGCGCGCTGGATGACATGCTGGCCGCTCAATTTGACGGCCTGGAAGCCGACACGACCGAAGAAAACATCCAGTCCCGCCTGCGCGCGGTCACCCTGATGGCGCTGTCCAACAAGTTTGGCCACATGGTGGTGACAACCGGCAACAAGTCGGAAATGGCGGTCGGCTATGCCACCCTCTATGGCGACATGTGCGGCGGCTACAACGCGCTGAAGGATTTCTACAAGACCGAAGTGTTCGAGCTGGCAAAATTCCGCAACAGCGCTGTCCCCAAAGGCGCGCTTGGGCCGGCTGGCGAGGTTATCCCGCAGCGGATCATCACCAAACCGCCATCGGCTGAACTGCGCGAAGGCCAGCGCGATGATGACAGCCTGCCGCCTTATGACGTGCTCGACGATATCCTTCGCGGTCTGGTCGATGAGGAACAGGACGTGGATGACATTCTTGCACGTGGCCATGATGAGGCGACGGTGCGGCGCATCGAACACTTGCTCTATATCGCCGAATATAAGCGCCGCCAGGCCCCGCCCGGCGTCAAGGTCGGCGGCAAGAATTTCGGCCGCGACCGGCGCTACCCGATCACGAATAGATTCAGGGATGACTGATCGAACCTGCACAGGACACGACAGATACGCCGCGTCGTGAGGCAGAGACGGTGTCAGCGCGCTCTATTCTGTAAATATGGCCCAATTGTCATATCGCTGACGTCCTTGTGGCGTGTGTTTGGCGTAGCGTTGACGTGGTTTGCACCTGAATTTTTTGTATTTTCCTGTCAGTCAATGTTAAACCTGAACGAAGGAGAATAAGATGCAAATTAGCCCTGATGCCGCCAAAATTAAGCGCTGGCGAGAGGAACGTAACTGGTCGCAGGAACACCTTGCAGAGGCTGCTGGCATTAGTCTTAGGACGATTCAACGGATCGAAAACGGTGACGGCGCTTCGCGCGAAACTGTCATGGCTCTGGCGGCCGTTTTCAATGTCGATGCCATTGCCTTGAATGTTGATGCGCGCGTTGAAGCCGAAAAGAAGGGTCAAAGAGAAAGGGCTAAACTTTCAAACGCCCTGCGCCTTGGCTTCTTTATCAATCTGGCATGCTATATTTTCGGCTTGATCGTGTTCACAGGCATAAGTCTCAGTGATGGCGTCGCAGGCTATGCGATGCTCGCGCCTGCGATCTGGTGGGGCGTCGGTGTGGCGGGTTTCGGCCTGACTTTGGTTATTGTCGAGCTTACATTGCACTACAAACACAAGGCCATAGCCGCTGAATAGCACATGCTGCGATGCTTGCAGCTGATGTTAGATATGGGATCGATCTCCCCTTTGGGGCCAGGGCGAACCTCAGCTCTATAGGCCCTCATCCTGAGCGAAGTCGAAGGATAAAGGGCCGTGCTTCCCAGACGCCCGCCTCACCCTTCGACTTCGCTCAGGATGAGTCTCAAAGGGGCCAACCTTCTGCTCTCGTCCCCTCCGACACCGAGAGCGGACTCAAGCTGGGCGTCTTCCTTGGGGTGATTTATGGGCATTCCTCAAGAAACGGGTTTCGCTCCGATGATGACAGGCGCTATTGCTTCGAAAATGAGTTCTGACGATAAGAAACTATGGATGTTGTCTCCCTAATCGTAGAATTTTATTCGAAAGATCGAGGAGGACGTGCGACCTTGCCGACACTCTGGGGTGGATTGTACAGACCTCATCTGGTGATTGATGGCGATTCTCACGAAAAGTATCTCGGCGTTCAGATCATAACGTGTGCAAGCTCGGAAGCCTTTAATGTCGAACTCGCAGCCACTGCTAAGTTGCCATATCAAGGCATAGATTACTCTAAGCTAGTTCCCGGTGCATCTTTCAAAATAAAGGAGGGAGCCAAAACTGTTGGAGAAGGTCGCGTGGGTGCTTTTTAAATTTCGGCTGATGTCCGATATGCCGCCGTGAGCAGACATCTGGTCTTGGCTAGTTGGCGCGATCAGTGGCATCACGGTACAACTCATCGAACATCTCGGCATCAATCAGCTCATACGAATGATCGGCGATGCACTCGGTAAAACTCATCGGCACCAGAGACTCAACTGTCGGACCCTTCTGGCTCTCTAAAACCAAGCTATTGCGCTGGCTTGAGCCGTCTTCGAACAACTCTACAATTCTAAGAACGTTATCGGATTGGGCATCGACCTCATAAAACATCCACGCGGGCTCTCCAGCTGGAATTGTGTTGTCGGGCCATCTCATTTTGTAGTGTTTTAATGCCATCAAATTAGCTTAGCAGCGCCAGAGATAGAATACACCCAAATGTCCCCTTGGCCGCCGAAAGCGGACGTGCCCCTCAATCCATGGGTTTGGCTCAGTTGGGATCGGCGTTTCAGCAAATCTATCCTCCCCTGCCGGACTGGGCCTATACTGAGCCTCAATTGACCCCTGATTGAGCCTGTCTGGACCACATAATCTTCACCCGTTTCCGTGACCTGTTTGAGGATTGCCCGCCAGTGTTCTGGCCGTGGCTATGGTTGCAGCTGGCCTTCCTGCTGGCGCTCAAGGACCAGGATGGCCGCGAGCGGCTGATCATGGTCTCGGCCTGGGGACAGGTCATCGTGCTGGCACTGGGTGATGATCCACATGCGCCGAAGGGGTGGGGGCCTGAGGATTTGCGCGACTATGTCCGGCCTCTTCGCGACCGGCTCTGCGATCTCTCCGCAAATGCCCGCGTAGGCGGGTATCCAGGGACGGGTCTCTGCACCATGGATCTGACCGGCGTGTCGGTCCATGGGCACCCGTCTGCACGGGTGCCTGCGGCGAAAGTGACGTTCTATCTCCCCCGCACCTCCGACCCGCCTTGGCAGCAAATCTGCCCAATCCAGACCACCTGCCGACCTGCGCCCCGCAGGGCGGGCAAAGGCGCTGGGAAACAGCCCTGAGTCTGGTTCATGGCCTGGCGCAGCCAGACCGGAACCTGCTTCGTGCTGCTGCGCCGCAGGCGCTCAGGGCAGCACAATTCAAAGCGCGGGCAAGGGCGCTGGACCCCCCCCTGAACCAACCGTTCAGGCCTCATAAACCTTAGACCGGCACACTCTTCAGAGTTAATCTTTCCTGCCTCAGTCAGGACGCAATTTCTGGAGACACTGGCCTGACATGACCGTTCTGTTAGCCCTCGCATTTCCAATGACCACCGGCGCCGGTCCGATGGATGGGGCATTGCGGGCAACCGAAGCGCCGGACACGTTGCGCGCGGCGTTTACCGTCGAGATGATCAGCGCCAAGGCCGAACGCACGCTGAGCTTTGATCCACGCCGCCCGGAAGACGAGCGCTGGAAACTGGAAGACTGGAAGGGCGAAGACAGTGCGCTTGACGAAGCCGCCGCCGCCTGGGGCGCCGAACCGGCGCCGGATGGCCGCCTGTTTCCGGACGATTTGCGCGCCAGTCTCGGTCCCACCGTTGAGGTCGACGATCTCGGTTTTGGCTGGCGGGTCAGCTTCGATCATGCCCCTTCGGCCAATGATACAGCGCTGGATGTCTGGGCAACCCAGCGGCTTGATGCAAAGGCCTGGCTGGAGCCGAGAGAGGGCCGGTTCCTGCGGATAGATTACACATTGCCGAGGCCCGTTCGCCATCCAAAAGGTGGACGCCTGACCCGGTTTGAACAGTCCTATCTGCTCGAAAGCGAGCCGGTCTGGGGCATGACCTATATCTCGCAGTTCAAGCTGGAGTTCGAAGCAAAGGCCGCCTTCAAGACCATCCGCCAGAGCTATGAAGCGACGATTACAGAGGCGACGTTCTTTTTCTCCAGCACAAGCGCAGAGGATCAATTTGTGGAATCGCAATTTGCAGCCGGGGCCAAGTTTGCTGCCCGCTAAGTCGCCAAACCGCGACCGATCAGGCATACTGACGGGCAGGGGACAGGAGGATTTAGCATGAAACGACTTATTTTCGCGGCGCTGACGGCCAGCCTGCCACTTGCGGCTTGCCATCATTATCAAGCGCCTGCGCCCAGCGCCTCTGTCATCGATGAGGCCGCGATTTCCAACTTCGCGATTGCGGCTGTCTATGATGCCCATCCAACTCGCGCGCTTGTCGAGATGGTGGATGTCGAACCTGCCGCTGAACTTGGCCGCTATATGGTGCGGGTTGAAATGTCGGGATCAGAGGAATTCCGCAAAGCCTATGACCTTGTTGTCGTCGAAGCGCCAAACGGCATGATGGAATTGATCAGCCTGGAAGATGCCAACTAGGCTCTATTCCGGCAGTTGCAGGCTCTGGATATAATAGATCAGGCTTTCGACTTCTTCCGGCTCGAACTGGAATTCCGGCATATCGGGATGGCCAGTTATTATGCCGCTCTCAAACCGTTCAGCCAATGCTGAAAGATCGCGCGTCAGCGAGAGATCACGAAAGGCCGGGGCGTCCATGTGCGGGCGGGTATCACTGAGCGTAATGGCATGGCAGGACGAGCAAACATTTTCCGCCATCGCCTCGCCCTGTCCGAATTTCCACGGATCAGCAGCCTTGAAACTCGCGACCTGGTCCGTCGCCGGATCAGGATCCATCGGTTCAGTTTCGATTGCGCCAAAATCGGGCTGGTCAAGCGGTTCCGGTTCGTCTGAACACGCCGACAAAGTCAGGGTCAGCACTGCGAGCGGCAAGGCGAGATGGGAGGGTCGAATCTTCATGGTCGCAGCTTATCTCCTGTCGACGGGCAAAAAAATAGGTATTCGGCGTAATGTTTGGTCAGGCCCAGACTTTGCGGCAGGTTGCAGGCATCGCGAACAGACCAGGGATCAGTACCGTTGCGACGCTGTTTTCGGTATCAACGGAGACGGCGATTGTCGCGCGATCTTCGGTCACGCCGGACCAGATCAAATCCTCGCCGACATAGGTTTCGATGGCGCCGACGCGCTCGACCAGTCTTGGCGCGCCTTCCCAGCAGCCGGAATAGGCGCAGATCGACATCTCCTCTGCCGAGACGAATATATCCACTGGCGTGTGTTCTTCAGACACGGTGCAGCCTTCAGCGCAGGAGATTTCCAACTCCATATTGCGGCAGGTCCAGGTCTCGGCTGCGGCCAGTGCGGGCAGGGCGAGCAGACCAGAGACGGCCAGTGCGATCAGGGGTTTCATCATGGTGGGTCGCTCCTCGCTTTCGACCGAGACAGTCTAGGGCCGGGACTTGGGCAAAAGCGTGACTCTGCTTTGGCAAAGCCTTGAAGCGGTGCAGGTCAGCATGGCCAAGCCCATAAAAAACAGGGGGTTGAGGCTTGCATCCTGCTTTGTCTGTGGGCAACGTAGCGCCAAGACAAAAACACTCGGGAGTGAGACAAGATGGACGTACAAAGCCAGCCAACCGTTCGCATCAATTTTGAACTGGGCCCGGATGATATCAAACACTTTCAGGAACGCCTGGCCAAGTCGCGCAAGAACCGCGCCTTGAGGGATGATGACCGGGTCATCCTCGGCGCTGAAGCGCTTGCGATCAAAGCCCTGGAAAGCGAGCCGCCGACTTTCGTCATCTCGCGCATGCTGACCTTGAAGAATATGGTCGATATGCTGAAAGACCGCGACTGGAACCTTGAGGATCAGGATCGCGGGCGGGTTATGGAAGTGCTCGCTTACTTCTCCGACCCGAATGACATGATCCCGGACCACTTGCCGGGCGTTGGCTTCCTGGATGATGTGATCATGATTGATCTGGCGGCGTTTGACCTTGCGCCAGAGCTGGAAGCCTATGCTGACTTCTGTGCCAACCGCGAAGATTTGCAGGCCAAGCTGGCCGATGCCAGCCCGCTGGAACAGTCGCGCGCCGAGCTGCAATCACGTATGCGCCGCCGTCTGCGCCGACGTGCCGGGGGCGGCCGCGGCGATGTCGATATGATCACCTCGCTGTTCCATACCGGCTAGGGCAGGGGCAGCTCAGCCATGTTTGACGGGACACCGCAAAAGAATGTGCTGGGCACAGACCTGATCGAGTGCGGGTTTGATCCGCTGACCGGCTTCTTCCGCGATGGCTGCTGCAATACCGGGCCGATGGACCGGGGCATGCACACGGTGTGCTGCCGGGTGACGGAGGCGTTCCTCGCCTTCTCCAAGGCGTCGGGCAATGACCTCTCGACACCGCGCCCGGAATTTCAGTTCTCGGGCCTCAAACCGGGCGACCGCTGGTGCGTTTGCGCCGGGCGCTGGGCTGAGGCCTATGAAGCGGGAGCGGCCGCCCCGGTCGTGCTTGAGGCAACGCACGAAGCGACCTTGAGCATGGTTAGCCTCGAGGCGCTGAAGCAACATGCCTGGGTGAGTTAAGGGCTACAGATACTTTGGTGGAGTGTAGGCTCGGCTTTGGTCTGTAGGGTTCGGGATGAGTCATGGAGTGGCTGGTCTGAAAGTGTGGAGCAGCCACCCCAAGCATTAATCATTATTAATGTTTGAGAGGGCTTGTAAGATATTGTTTTTATTGTGTTTTAAAAAATACGCATTAGCTTTCTGTTAACCCCCGTATGCAGCCAAATCTAGCGGTCTTGACGCTCAACCGAGAGATGGGCCTTATAAAGAGGTGGTTCTTCTTAATTGATTTTTTAAGGAGAGAACCGTGAGCGAACTTCAAAACATAACAGATTCATCTATTGCCATAATCGCGGTTTTGGCGCTGTTTATGTCATCGTTAGCGGCATTGATAAATGCTTGGAAGAAGCGCTGATGCCACTAATTCTTCCCGAACTTGCGGTCGCGCCCCGCCAAAATCCGCAACCTTAAAGCGTTGAGCTTGATAAAGCCTTCGGCGTCTTTCTGGTCATAGGCGCCGTGGTCGTCTTCAAACGTGACAATGTCTTCGCGGTAGAGCGAGTAGGGGCTGGTGCGGCCGATCAGGTGGGCTGCGCCCTTATACAGTTTCAGCGTCACATCGCCGGAGACGAAACGCTGCGAGTGGTCGATGGCGGCCTGTAGCATTTCACGTTCCGGGCTCCACCAGAAACCATTATAGATCAGCTCGGCATAGCGCGGCATCAGCTCGTCTTTCAGGTGGCCGGCGCCGCGGTCGAGCGTGATCTGTTCAATGCCGCGATGCGCGGTCAGCAGGATCGTGCCGCCGGGCGTCTCATAGATGCCGCGTGACTTCATACCGACAAAGCGGTTCTCCAGCAGATCAAGCCGGCCAATGCCATGCTTGCGGCCATACTCGTTGAGCTTGGTGAGGAGTGTCGCCGGGCTCATCGCCTCGCCATTGATTGCGGTGGCATCGCCTTTCTCGAAGGAAACCGTGATGGTTTCCGGCTGGTCCGGCGCGTCTTCAGGGGCGACCGTGCGCTGGAACACAAAGTCCGGCGC
>CAYGKE010000016.1:0-37454 GCA_964350465.1 uncultured Hyphomonas sp. | reverse complement strand
CGAAACGATATCGTTTCGCAATTGCGCCAGTTCGCTTTTTTCCGCTTCGGTCAGTTCCGAGCCAATCTCGCCATCAAAGAAGTCACCTGCGGCGCCGACCGCCTGCAGCTCTTCCAGCCTTGCCTGAGTATTTGCAAGTCTCGCTTCGAGCCTGGCCTGTTCAGAAAAATACTGTTCCTGCGCCGCAGCGCGCATGCGGTCGACCCGGACCATGCGGCGCGTCCCTGGCGCCCGGGCACGTAGCTGCATGAGCTCCGAGCCCCCGGACAAACTGTCCAGGGCGTTGAGGATGAAGGCGAGATTGTCGGCAAAGGCGACCCCGGTTTGCAGGTCGGAATGCAGGCCGTCATCCAGCAGGTCTGCATCTGCAACCATGATGATTTCGGCGTCGATGCTGCTGGTTGAGATATGCGGTCCGGCCTCCTGCGCTGCCGCGCGCGCCAGCTCAGCCATGATGTCATCATCGGCGAGGTTTGGATCGGGAGCGCCCTCCGGAAAGGCAGTGACCAATGGCCCGGTAATGCGCGCTGCCAATATTGCGGGGTCATTGCCGGGGCTATAAAGATCCAGCGTGTCGGCGGCGGACAGGTCGCCAGCAGCGCGGTCCGCCGGGATGGCAGCCGGGGCCGGGCCGGTCATCATCAATGGCTCGATCCTGTGCGGAACATCAGCCTCAATCAACAGACGCCCCGGTGCCCCGAAATTGATCGGTCGGCCAATGTCAGCGGTAATCAGGTTTTCGGTCGCCATCAGGCCTGGCGGCACGGACAAGAAGAGAGGGTGACGCAGGACCGTCGTTCGTCCTTCCTGCTCGCTGGTTTCAATCGGGAGCGCTGTCTGTGTGTCGGCCATCGCGTCCTGATCAAGGCCGACGCCCCAACTTGCTGCAAATCTGTCGAGATCGGAGCGGATCTGACGCCCCATCATGTTGAACGGACCGCTGCCCTGCGCTGTCTTTGCAGCTGGATCAACCAGGATCAGGGCGCGCCCCTTGCTGAGGATAAATTGGTCGATCTGCCAAAGCTGCCAGTCGGACATGACCGGCGGATGCGCGAGAAACAGGATGTCGATTTCAGGGGGTAGCGTGACGAAGTCCTCAGCAATCATCTCGACCGTGAAGGAACGGCGCAGCTCGCGCAGAATGGAATAGCCGGTCTCCTGAGACTGTGTGGTCATGCCGGGCAATGTAGAGAGCAGTCCGATCCGTGCCGGTTCGGGCCGATCCAGCCTCGCAATCATTCGAGTGAGATCATATTCCAGCGAGGTTTCCCGCTCCGGAGCGAGGAAGGGAATGACACGTTCATCATCAACGCTGTTGCGGCCAATCAGGCCGAAATAGAGCGGATCGGCGCCATTAGTTTCAATCGCCGCGAGGCCAGCGGCAAGGGCCTCGTCTTCGGCTTCGGAAAACGGGGCCGGGTCAATTTCGCGAATGTTGAGCTGCTTGCCGCCAATTGATGCATAGGCGTCCAGCAATTCGCGAACCCTAACCGCATAGGCCCGCACGGCTGGGTAGTCCTGGCCGACGCTGGCTGTGTATACGAAGGTCAGATCAACTGGATCGGACAGACCATCCAGCGTTGTGCGGGAGCCATCCGACAGCGTGTAGAGCTGGTTCTCAGTGAAGTCTGCGCGTGCGCCGCCTAACCAGGATTGCTGCAAGATATTCAGTCCGGCAAACAGCGTGACCAGTAGCAGCGTCGTTAATACCAGGAAGTGCCGGGGGTTCATTTCGCCCCGCTCCGCCGGTGATTGACAAACAGGGTGTTGAGCAGGATGCAGAGGCCGATGAAGCCAGCATAGAAGACCAGCCCGCGGACTTCCAGAACCCCGCGCTGTGCGGTTTCAAAATGTTTCAGGAAAGAAAACTGCGCGATGGCATCACCGGCTGATGGGCCTAGAATATCGGCTGCGGCGCTGGTCACCATTGGCCAACCTGCGGCGGTTAGCAAAAATGCAATCAGCACGCCGATCACGAAGGCGAGCACGGCACTGCGGGTCAGTGCGGACACGGCGGCCCCGATAGCGAGATACCCGCCAGCCATGACCAGACTCATGAAATATGAGAGTGCAATCGCGGCATTGTCTGCCGGGCCAAGAATGTTGACGGTTAGCCACCAGGGCGCGGTTGCCGCTAATGCCAGAGCAGCAACGGTCCAGGCCGCGAGGAGTTTGCCAATCACCAGGCCGGGCAGACTGACCGGAAGCGAGAGCAGCAGTTCGGCGGTGCCGCCATTGGCTTCATCAGCCCAAAGCCGCATTGCGAGCGCGGGCATGAATAGCATGTAGAGCCATGGGTGCCAGAAGAAGAACGGGGCGAGGTCTGCCGCCCCGGTATCGAAAAAGCCGGACAGTTCCCAGGTGAACACGCTGAGCGTCAGCAGGAAGATCGCAATGAAAACATAGGCGAGCGGGGTTGCGAAATAGGCTTTGATTTCGCGCCGCCAGGCTGATTTCACGCCGGTCCAGAGATTGCTCAGCTCGGCGCTCATACTGTCACATCTTCCTCGCGTGACGAGAGACTGACAAAGGCTTCCTCCAGGCCGCCCGGAAATGACTGAGCGATTGCGTCAGGGGTGTCGTCGGCGACGATGCGGCCGTGATCGATAATCACGACACGCGTGCACATGGCCGGGACCTCTTCCAGCGTGTGGGTCGATATGATGATGGCCTTTGTCGGCGCCATACGCGTGATGAGGGCGCGCACGGCACGCTTCTGGGTCGGATCGAGGCCGTCGGTAGGCTCATCCAGCAGCAGGACCGGCGGATCATGCAACAGCGCGCCGGCAAGGCCGACCCGCCGGCGATAACCCTTGGACAATGTCGAGATTGTCTGGCCAGCGACATTGGCGATACGCGCATCTGCGATGACGCGCTCTACGGCCCGCTTTCGGTTGGCGCCGGACAGTCCGTGTGCGTCGGCGAGAAAGTTCAAAAAGCCTGCGGGTGTCATATCACCATAGAGCGGCGCACCCTCTGCCAGGTAGCCGAGTTTGGCCTGCGCGCGCTGTCGCTCATTTACAATTGAGTGGCCTGCGATGCGGGCATCGCCTTGATCCGGTTCGAGCGCACCAGCGATCATTCGCATTGTTGTTGATTTGCCAGCCCCGTTTTGACCGAGAAAACCAAGCACTTCGCCTGCCTCCAGCCGGAGGGACAGGCCCGATACTGCTGGGCGCTGGCCAAAAGTCTTGGTCAAATTGTCTAGGTCGAGCATGTTCTGCCGTTCCCGATCATCGCTCTGATGTTTGACCTAACCATCTTCTCGATCGATTGCCAGCCGATTAATGGCATGCGCCGGTTTCGCGGCAGATACTGAGATTTATGGGAGAAAAGTGTCGAGCGACGGGACAGTCTCCCCGGGGGGCTGGGGGGGCTGATGGGTCCGGATTGACTGCTAGACACCGCCACCCGACCATTGCAAGGTGGTCGCAATCGGTGTCACCGACAAGGCACAATTGCGGCAAATACGCCCCAATCAGCATTAAAAATGCGTCATTTGAGGGGAATTTTGGGGAAAAAGATCGCTTAATGGGAAGTGTTACACGACTGACAGCAAAACCGGGCGCCTTCAAGGTTGTTTTTGACCGCAGGGAGATGTCGGCAATTCTCGATATCTATGGCCGTCTGGTCATGGCAGGGCAGGCCAAAGACTACGGTATCGGCATGTATGCCAAAGAAGCGGTGTTTGCGATCTATCGCAGGCATGCGGAAAAGCCGACCTGGGCCGTGATCAAGACACCGGCCCTGGCCCGGGCGCAAGGCGAGTATTCAGTCCTGGGCCATCAGGGGCAGATTCTGAAACGGGGTCGCGACTTGCACCAAGTCCTTTCAGTGTTTGAGACCAAGCGATTTGAGCTGGTGAAATAGCTCAGTGACCGACCATGCGCTGGGCGAGGCCGAGCAGGCCGGTGAATTTCAGACCACCGTCACGAACCGATAGCGCAAAACACACATCTCCATCATCGGCGATGGGTTGATGCATGTCTTTCGGACCTTTGAGGGAAAGATCACCAGCGCCATAATGGCCTGTTTCATCAGAATAGGCACCGGTAACCACCAGTGTGATCTCGCTTGCCTTGTGGCTGTGGCGCGGCAGTGTCTGGCCCGGTTCGATGCGATAAAGCTCGGTTTCAGCCGAGCTGCCAGTATCGAGGGCCAGGCGGCGCACGCCTTTTGTCAGCGTCTGCCATTCCCGGTCTTCGCTGGCTGACAGGACGCGGTCGCGCAGTGGTTCGGGCAATGCGAGCAGTTCATCTATTGCGCTACTGGCCTGGTGAATGGCGCTGACGTTGTTCTGGTGATCGGCCTCATAGGCATCGATCAGATCCATCGCCGTTTGCATCGCGGTTGCCGAAAGCGGTGCTTTTGGCTCTTGCTCAAGGAAGGTGCCCGCCAGAATTTCCGCATTGCCGAGGGCGCGCGCCGTATCCGGTCTGAGGTGTGCTTGCGTTTCCAGCAATAGCGCAAAGGCCGGATCCAACTGACCTGACGCATAGAGGCTGTATATCTCGCCTGATTCTGGTAACGCTGCTTTAGGCATGCTGAACTGGCTCTCGCAGAGAAATTACTGTCGATACCGGATATTGGCGTAAATTGATTAGCGTCAAGAAAATAAGCAGCATTGATGCAGTATCCGTGTTCAGGCGTCGTCCAATTGGCCGCGCAAACGTTGAAAAGCCAGGCGTATACGTGACTTGACCGTGCCCAATGGCAGGTCAAAATGTTCGGCGATCGCCGCGTGCGAGAGACCGTCATAGAAGGCGGCTTTTAGCAGCACGAGTTGGTCTTCGGGCAGCGTTTCCAGCTCGCGCCGGACAATCAATTCCATTTGCGCGCGATTGACGGTGATATCGGGTTGCTCAAATGCAGCTGGCTGGAGCATCGTGTCCTCGGCATCTAGATCCGGCTTGTCCTGACGTCGATGCGCGTCGATCCGCCGATTTCGGGCAATGCGGAATATCCAGGTTGAAGCCGACGCCTTGGCGCGGTCATACTGTTCTGCCTTGCGCCACACGGTCAGCATGACTTCCTGCATGACTTCTTCAGCGTTGGCGGCGTCGCTGCCGAGCCGCATCAGATATGATTTGAGGCGCGGGGCGAAATAGGAAAACAGATCGGCAAAGGCCGAACGCGACCGCGACGAGGCAACTTGCTCCAGGCATGTTGCCAGATGGTTTCGGTCATCACCATCCGCGGGTTGCGGGTTCAAAGACACTCTGACTTCCAATAGTTTTCACCTTCATTCAGCGCGCCAAGCGAAATAATTCAAGTCCTGTACAGCCGATAAGTCTGAACCACAGCGCAATTGGCGGGTCTTATTTCAGCCTTAACCCTGTTCCAGATAGAACAGTAATGGACAAATAAAATATTGTATGTTGGAGAGGATATATGATCTCAATGCGATGCGCAAGTGTTCTGGCCGCATTCATGCTCGTCTTGCCGTCTGCAAGCGCGACCCCAACTGCCATTGCCAAGTTCAAGAACTGGAGTGTTTTCACCCAAACTGTAAGCGGTGAGACGCTCTGCTATGCGGCGACACCCGCGACAGACCTTGCGCCGAAGTCAGCTGAACATGGTGACGTCTGGTTCTATGTTTCTAATTGGAGGTCTGGAAAAGCGCGCAATCAGCCGAGCCTGAAAGTTGGCTATGAGCTGCGTCCTGACCTGCCGGGCAAAGCCAATATCGGTCGTAGCAGCTGGACGCTCTATGGGGTCGGTGAAGAGGCGTTCGCGTCAGACGGTGATGATGCGCCGCTTGTCAGGGCGTTGAAGAAGGGCACAGAGCTTCGGGTCGAGGCAACATCTGAGCGCAACACACGCGTGACATATCACTTTTCGCTTTCTGGCTCCTCATCGGCGATTGATCGCGCGGTCTCTGCCTGCCGTTAGAAAGCCTTCCAATTGGCTGTGAAGTGCGGCTAGAAGTGGCAAACCTGTTTGAAGCGCCAGGAGCCACGCAATGTCCAATCCCGTAAATGACTATGCCCTCGATCTGATCTGGCGGCAGGGTCGGTCGTATAATGGCTGGACGGATCAGGATGTGCCTGAAACCCTAATCCGTGCTGTGTACGATCTCACCAAGATGGGCATGACCAGCGCCAACTGTTCGCCCGCCCGGTTTGTGTTTCTGCGTTCGGATGAGGCCAAGCAGAGGCTCAAGCCACATTTGCTTGCGGGCAATGTCGAGAAGACCATGACGGCGCCCTGGGTCGTTATCATCGCCCATGACCTGAATTTCCCGGAAAAGATTCCGCAGCTGTTTCCGCACAATCCCGGTGCCAAGGACTGGTTTGGCGATCCCGAGGTTCGCCAGGTCACTGCGTTCAGAAATGGCACCCTGTCCGGAGCTTATCTCATGCTGGCGGCGCGTGCGCTTGGTCTCGACTGTGGTCCGATGTCGGGCTTTGACAATGCCGGTGTCGATGCCGAGTTCTTCCAGGGCAAGACAGAGACCGAGCAGTGGCGTTCGAACTGGCTTTGCAATATTGGCCATGGCGACAGTTCGACCATTTTCGAGCGCAGTCCAAGGCTGCGTTTCTCCGAGGCCTGCCAAATCCTTTAGGGCTACCACTGTGCTTATTCTTGGCATCCATACAGCCGGTCCGGCCTGCGACGTTGCCGTGATACGAAGCGGCGAACCTTTGGCGATCCGGACCGAGCCAATGACGAGAGGTCAGGACGCCAGGCTCGCCGATTTGGTGAGGGATGCGATGTCGCAGGCCGGCGCTGAGTTGAACGCGCTTGACCGGATTGCCGTTGTCACCGGCCCTGGCAGTTTTACCGGTGTTCGCGTCGGTGTTGCCTTTGCGCGGGGCCTTGCGCTGGCAACCGGTGCACCATGCCTGGGTGTAACAAGCCTCGAGGCGAGCCTGCCCGCGGGCCAGCAAGGCTCGGCGATCGTCATTCTTCCGGCGCAGCGCCGTCCACCTGACATTACTTATTGGACTCAGCGTTTCAGGACTGGCACCGCGACCGGCGAACCAGAAGAGCTTGGCTTGCAGGCGCTGCGCGAGCTTATCAGTGCCCATCCGCACACGATCTATGGCAGCGGCGAAGCGCTTGTGCAGGCTGAGCCCGGCCTGATCGTGCATGATGCAGGGCCAAACGCAGTGCGCGCCGCGCAGCTTGCCATGGCTCTCGATCCTGAATTGCATCCGCCGCGGCCGACCTATGTCCGCGCGCCGGATGCAGCGCTGCCCAAGCGCAAAGCGTGATGTTAGATATCAAGCCGCTAGGGGTCTTGGATGCGCCGTTATGCGCCAAATTGCATGCTGCATGCTTTTCCGGGACTGAGGTCTGGAGCGAGCAGAGCTTTCGCGAACTGCTGACACTGCCGACGAGCCATGCCTGGGGAATAGACGCGGAGGCTGCGCTGGTCGCAGCTTTGCTGGTTCAGCGGGTCCAAGACAGCGCGGATATACTGACGCTCATGACCCGTCCTGATCATCGCCGGACCGGACTGGCTCGCATACTCATGCAGCGCGCTGTTGATGACTTGTCCGCCGCTGGTGTCGCTGAACTGACGCTGGATGTTGCTGCGGACAATGAAGCCGCAAGTCGCTTCTATCATCGCTTAGGATTTTCTGAGCAGGCGCGGCGAAAGGCCTATTACAGCCGGGCAGGCGCCGCGCCCGTAGATGCGTTGATCTTGCGCAAGTCGCTTGCTGGACACGCGTCACCGAAACAGGCATGACAACGAAATGGACCGACTAGAAAAACTCTGCGCCGAAAAAGGTCTCCGCATGACGGAGCAGCGGCGGACAATTGCCCGCGTTCTGTCACTTGCAGATGATCATCCAGACGCCGAAGAATTGTATCGACGTGCCAATGAAGTCGACAAATCGATCTCGCTGGCCACGGTGTATCGTACCGTGAAACTGTTCGAAGAGGCCGGGATTATTGATCGCCATGATTTCGGTGATGGCCGGGCGCGCTATGAAGAGGTGCCGGATGAGCATCACGATCACCTGATCGACGTGAATTCCGGTGAGGTCATCGAGTTTCACAATGAAGCGATCGAGAAATTGCAGGAAGAGATTGCCCGCAAGCTCGGCTACAGGTTGGTTGATCACCGTCTTGAACTCTATGCCGTGCGGCTGAAAGACAAGGACTAGGCCGACAGTATGGCAGGTGGGCCTTCATATCTGATCGCCATGACGGGCGGGTCAGGGTCAGGCAAATCGACTCTTGCCGAGGCTCTGTTGGAGCGCCTGCACAAGCCCGGGGCTGTGATCTTCCACGAGGATGGCTATTACTGGCCGATGGCACATTATGGCGCGGCTGAAACACAGGCCCAGCGCAGCACGATCATTGCCGGCGTGAACTATGATGACCCGATCAGCAAGGAAACCAGCTTGATGGCGCGCCAGCTGGCAGACCTGAAGGCCGGGCGGACAATTGAGCAGCCAATCTACGACTATGACCGGCATGATCGCAATGCGGATGAGACCCTGACCATTGCGCCCACGCCGGTAATCATTCTCGAGGGCATACATGCCCTGTCGATCCCCGAGTTGAAACCGCTGATTGATCTGTCCATCTATGTCGACACGCCGGATGATCTGCGCCTGGCCCGCCGCCTGCGCCGCGACGTTATCGAGCGTGGGCGAACCGTCGAGAGCGTTTTGGCGCAATATCTCGGGACCGTGCGGGCGGCGCATTACCTGCATACATATCCGGCTATGTTCGCCGCGGATCTCGTGATCGCCGATGAAGGTCTGCCTGCCTATGGACAGGTGCGGGCCAGCGAAGAAGCGGTTGAGCGAATGCTGGCGCCGATCCTGTCACGGCTTCGTTCAGACAGCGTTATATAACGATCTGCTATTCATTGCGCATGCGTGTTCTTGCATTATTTGGTCTGGCAGTCATGGCCACCGCGCCGCTGGCGCAGGCCTGCAACATGTCTGTGGAGATGCGGCCAAGTTCAGTTTCAGGCTATGCGATTAATGGGCTGGCCTGCCTCGACCGCCCGCCCGGAGACTATTGGTTTGATACCGCCATGGAGGCGCGGTTTGTTCAGCTTGTGAACCAAGAGCGCATGTCGCGAGGTCTTGACGCGCTTGCCATTCGCCCCGCCCTTCTGGACGCCGCGCGGTTCCACAGCCTGGATATGGCGATCAACCAGTATTTTGCACATGAGGCCCCGGATGGCCGAACGCATGACGCACGTATCTCGGCTTTTGACAGGCGGCTGGTGGCTCAATCCAGCGCTGAAAACCTGTCCACCGGCGGGATTGAGTGCAGTGACCAACTAGGTCTGAGCGTAAAATGCCGCGCATACATGGTCGAAGAGTTTGACAATGATCCAGAGTCGATTGTTCAGGATCTGCACAAGGGACTGATGGACAGTCCGGGGCACCGCGCCAATATTCTTTCGCCCGACAAAACGCACCTTGTCATGGGAGTCGTGCGGCGTCCGGGCAGTGTGCATGTAACCCAACTTTTCGTGGCCCAGGTCTCCGAGCTGGATCGCTCTCTACCTTTGCGCATTCGCTCTGGTCAGTCGCTTAGCCCCAAAGCTGTGTTGGCCGAATGGCCGACCGTCCGGTTCGTGCTTGAGGATGACACTGCGATTGTCTCGTTGGCAGAAGGTGTGGTGCCTGAGCTGGACGTCGCTGATTACCGACTTGTGGTTGAGGGCGAACAACGCGGCGAGCCGTTCAAGGAAGGCAACAAGCTATTCTTTCCGATTACACGTATCCGCTATAAGGGCCCGGCCCTGAGCGTGGTCTCGCCCTAGATAAAGCTCGCAATCTCGCCGAGGGGCTTTTTCACCAGCGCATGATTGGGCACCATGGCGTCGTCAGCCGGATGCCCAGCGACCAGGATCAAGAACGGCTTTTCGGTGACGGGCCGTCCGCAAATTCCGTTGAGAAACTTCATCGGGTTGGGGGTGTGCACCAGCGTCGCCAGGCCGGCATTGTGACAGGCCGCGATCAGCATCCCTGTCGCGATGCCAACGCTTTCATGAATGTAGTAATTCTTCTTGTCGTCACCTTCGCGGACACCGCCTCGGCGCTGGGCAAAGATACAGATCAACCAGGGCGCGATCTCCATATAAGGCTTGTCAGCATCCGTCCCGATCGGGGCAAGGGCGTCGAGCCAATCTGCAGCGGCGCGGCCGGCGTAGAATTCGCGCTCTTCGGCTTCGGCTGCTGCCCGGATTTCGGACTTCTTTTCCGCCGAGCCAACACAGGCAAAATACCACGGCTGGTGATTGGCGCCGGAAGGGGCACCGCCGGCCGTCAGGACGCAGTGCTCTATGATCTCGCGCGGGACGGGCGTATCGGAGAAGGACCGTACCGACCGCCGCGATTGCATTTGCTGATGAAAGGCTGCCGCGCGGGCTTGCATCTCGGCCTCCGGATAATGCGGAAAATTTTCTAAACGGACATGGGTTTCAGGGGACGTTTTCATGTCGATGGCGCGCGCTTTGCGGCCTGAGCGCCGCGCTTCTCGGCCGCGTTCAACCATTTCTGGATGTTGTCTTTACTCGCCGTCTTGGCTTGTGCCAGGTGAGCGTAACTCGTCACCTTGACCCCACAAAATTCCAGGATTTGCTTGGTGATACGGTTCTTGTGGGGGTTGTGGTAAATCCACTTGATAAAGAACCCAGGCGTATCCGCCGTAACCATGACATCCGCCGTTCGGCCTTTGAGGAGCTTGTCCCACCAGGGGTCATCCTCGTGATAGGCAAAGGTAATTCCAGGCAGAAAGGCACGGTCAATCAAGCCCTGCATCTTGCCTGGCATGCCGCCCCACCAGAGAGGATGAAACCAGGCGAGGTGATCGGCCCACATCGTGTGTTCGAGAAATTCCGTGACGCAGGGCTCATGATCCTTGCGCTTTTGATAGCCATGCGTGAGATCAGGGTCGAAAGCCATATCGTGCAGGTTCATACGGCGCACTTCTGCGCCCTGGGCTTCGGCCCCGCGCTGATAGGCATCTGCCAGGCCCTGGGAGAGCGAGGACTCACGCGGATGACCAACGAGGATGAAGATGCGCTTGGCCAACTTCCTATAGCCTTATTCTTCCGGAATATCCGGCACACCGACTGCGTGGTAGCCTGCATCCACATGCAGGACTTCGCCTGCAATCGAGTGACCGAGCGGTGAGAGCAAGTAGAGTGCGCAGCCCGCGACACCTTCCATCCTTGTGTCTTCTTTAAGGAGAGACCAGTCGCGGCCTGTGCTCATCAGGCCTTTGCCGCCGCGAATACCAGCCAGCGACAGTGTGCGCATAGCACCGGCAGAGATCGCATTGACACGGATACCCTGCGGACCGAGATCGCGCGCGGCATACCGGGTCGAGGCTTCCAGCGCCGCTTTGGCGACCCCCATGACATTATAGCTTGGTACGGTGCGCTCAGCGCCAAGATAGGTCATGCAAATGATCGCGCCGCCATCCGGCATGATCTCTGCGGCCCGGCGCGAGCAATCGATGAAACTATAGACTGAGATATCCATAGCCCGGCGAAAGCCCTCGCGCGTGGTGTTGGCAACCATCGAGCCTTGCAGCTCTTCCTTGCCGGCAAAAGCAATGGAATGGACGAGAAAATCAATCTTGCCCCATTTGTCTTTGATCTGCTGAAAGGCTGCATCCATGCCGGCATCATCGGTGACATCGGCGGGGATCATGAAGTCCATACCAATACTTTCAACCAGCGGGCGGACACGTCGCTCAAGGCCCTCGCCTTGATAGGTGAAGGCCAGTTCGGCACCTTGCGCAGCGAGTTGCTGAGAAATGCCCCATGCGATGGAATTCTTGTTCGCGACGCCCATAACGACACCGCGCTTGCCTGCCATCAGGTTTCCAGTTGGCATGTCTCCAAAATCGGCCATGGATCGGCTCCTGTCTTCATTTTATTGCTGAAGTGAGGGCTAGGCGGGCGCGCCAGACCCGTCAAGCGCATTGGCCCGCTCGTATGGTCACCCGGCACGCATCCTGCATTTGCAAAGGCGGGAATCCTGTTAACCTTTTGGTTACCATGAGTGAGGCGATGGGAATGCGGATCAGAATGATCCTTTGCGCACTGTGCGGTCTGGCCTTCGGGCTGGGCGGTGCATCTGCCGACATCATACACCGCATATCGTATGACCAGGGTCCACTCGTCCATGTCTGGTCTGACGGCCAGGACATGCAGGTTGGCCAGAGTGTGACTGTCGGTCAGACCGGGGTCATACCCGGTGAGGCGCCATTCTACACCGGAATATTGGAGCCGGTAGCATTTACTCAGGCGAAAGGCGGCGAGGCGCTGACAATCGCCTCCAATGCGCCATTCTCCGTTCGTGCCGAGCTGGTTTCGCCGGCGCTGAACCTCGCTGCGCCTGTTACATTGCAGCTGACCGATGTCGGCCCCAATGCACGCGCTGTTGCCAATCAGAGGCGAATTGATGGCCTGACGCTAGGCGACCTGATTGGCGGCGCGGTTGTATTTCAAAGTGATATACGGACAGCCAAAGCGGCAGGTGCTCCTCTGACACAAGCTGTGACATTGACCACAAATGCATCCGGCGCTGACATCCTGTTCACGGTCGTGGCCGAAGCGCCCTCACGGTCGGCGCATTGGCGTTAACCTTGCTTTACCCCGTCGCCATTACGGTTTCCGCAAATTGTCGGAGCTCAAATGCGCCAGATCAGAATTCCCTTTGCGATTACTCTATGTCTCGCCAGCCTTCTTGGGATTGGCTCCTGGCTATCAGCGGGGGCAGCAGTAAACGACCGGGCTTTCTTCAAGGTCTCTGGCATCGTCATTGTTTGGGGCGCTGATTCAGCCGGTACTGTCCCGCTAGTCTCCGATTTCGTAATCGATACGGGCAATGGCGCAACTGCCGCGTCATCCGGCGATACGGACCTTATCGGCGGCGATGTGCATACTGTTCTGACCGGGTCGTTGGCGCCGACCGAGGATGCGTTCACCGGTGGCAGTATGCCTTTCGTCATCACCAATACGAGCAGTGGGAGTGTCGTGACGGACTCCAATGGCGATGGCCGACTGACGGCAGCCGACTCGTTTTCCGCGCTCGGCCTTGAAAACCTGACCGATGCGCGCGTCGACACAACCAAACAATATACCAGTTTCTATGTGGCCTCGAACACGCCTTTCGCGATCGATGCGCAAGTCTTTCCGCCCGGCACCTTACTTGATTTCATTTTGCTCGTGATCACGCGGGTTGAGTTATCAGTAACGCCAAGCGGGACAGATGCAGGCCTGACCTTTGGTGGTCAGGCACAAGCCCCACATTCCGGCGGCGGTCAGTCGGGCTTTGCCGGATCAACACGCTTGTGGGATTTGCGTACGCCGCGCAATGTTTTTACCGGCAACCAGCGGACAGCTGCCGGTCCGGGCTCCATCGTCGATCAGTCGGTGCGGTTCGATGCCGAATATACGATCCAGGGCTCAAGCCTGACCGGCTATGACCTCTCGCTTGGGACGTTCGATTTTCAGGTTGAAGTCGTTTATACGGTCTTCGTGCCCTAGCCTATTTTCCGCTCTTATCGACCAGGCCTACGCGCATGCCTTTAGCGGTATAGATCTGCACATCGTCAGCGAATACGGCGCCGTCAGCGATACCGAGGATCAACCTGCCACGCCGCACGCGGTGGATATCGATCTCATAGCGTACCATTTTCGTGCTTTGAAGAATCTCGCCGGTAAACTTGACCTCGCCAACGCCAAGGGCGCGGCCTTTGCCGGGCGAACCAGACCAACCGAGCCAGTAGCCGACAGCTTGCCACATCGCATCAAGGCCAAGGCAGCCCGGCATGACCGGGTCACCTGGGAAATGGCACTGGAAGAACCAGAGACCAGGATGAATATCGAACTCGCCGATCACATGGCCCTTGCCATATGCGCCGCCATCGAGGGAAATCTCGGTGATGCGATCCATCATCAGCATTGGCGGAATTGGCAACTGGGCATTACCCGGCCCGAACAGTTCGCCGCGACCGGAGGCCAGAAGCTCGTCTTTTGAATAAGAGCTTTGCGGGGTGTGATAATCGTGCGGTCCGCTCATCGCGCCGTCCTTACTGTTATGATGGCGCGGATGCCGCGCGGTGAAGGAGGGCGGTTTAACCATAGCTTCACTGCGCCGCAAGGGCGGATGGGATTATAAACCGGCGGTAAGAATCTCAGTGCCCCAAAGATCGGCGCGCGCAACCCAGCCTGTGACCTTGTCAATCTTTACCCGGCAAGCGATCTCGCTACAGGTCACAAGCTCCGGCACAACCCCTTCTTTGAGCGTCACAAGTGGTCTGGCACCGGGCGCCTCGGCCTTGCGGACGATCGTATCGCGGGTCACCAATGCACGGGGCTTGTCAGACAGCATACGTGCCTGCACCCACACCTCGTCGCCCTGATGGTCGCGGATACGGCGCCAGCCATGCGTCTCACGAACGATCAGGACTGGCAGTCCGAGCTTTTCGTAGCGCCAGAGTATCGGGTGATCGAGCGATGGCCCCTGCCGGCCATGCACAGCAGAATAGCGCAGCGACTCATAGCGCGGCACCTGTTTGCCGGAAAACTGACTCACCCTGACGACCTGCGGGTCTGCCACAGCCAGCGGCAAAGCCGCGCTCAGCATCAAGCAAAGCGCTGCAATAATTTGCACAAAGCGAAAAGATAACGCTGTCATTCCAGTGTTTTTACCTAAGTGAATGAATCCTAGGTAAAACCTTGCATTGGCGACTGGCGAAGGCTTTGCTAAGCGCTGTTCTGAAAGAGAGGCTCAATGTCGGAAAAGCGCTTGAAGGTTGTTGTAACGCGTCGTCTGCCGGGTCCGGTCGAGTTGCGCCTGAAAGAGCTGTTCGACACCGAGCTGAATGAAAGCGACACAGCGCTGACGGCAGGCCAATTGGTCGATGCTGTTCAGCGCGCCGATGTACTTGTCTCAACGGTGACGGATCAGGTTGATGGGCGTGTGCTGGCCCAGGCCGGAGAGCGCCTTCGCCTGATCGCGCAGTTTGGGGCGGGCATTGACAATGTTGACGTGCAGAGCGCTGTTCAGCGCGGCATCACGGTGACGAATACGCCGGGTGTGCTGACCGACGATACGGCAGATGTCACAATGGCGCTTATTTTGGCGGTCCCGCGCCGCCTGCACGAAGGCATCACTCTGATGCAACAAGGCAAGTTTGATGGCTGGGCCCCGACCTGGATGATGGGTCGCCGCCTCACAGGAAAGCGGCTTGGAATTATCGGTATGGGGCGAATTGGCCAAGCCGTGGCGCGCCGTGCCAATGCGTTCGGGCTGCAGGTCCACTATCACAACCGCAAGAAAGTTGCGCGCCATATCGAGGAAGAGCTTGGGGCGACCTATTGGGACAGTCTCGATCAGATGCTGTCACGCATGGATATTGTGTCGGTGAACTGCCCGCATACGCCAGCGACTTTCCACCTGCTGAATTCACGCCGCATCGATCTGATGAAGGCGGATGCTTTCATCGTGAACACCGCGCGCGGTGAGGTGATTGACGAAGCGGCGCTGGCACGCGCAATCAAGGGTGGCAAGCTGGCAGGTGCCGGGCTTGATGTGTTTGAGCGCGAGCCAAAGGTCAATCCGGAACTGGAAGGCCTGCCGAATGTGATCCTGCTGCCGCATATGGGATCAGCGACCGTCGAGGGGCGGATCGAAATGGGTGAGAAGGTGATTATCAACATCAAGACCTTCGCTGACGGTCACAAGCCGCCAGACCGGGTCATTCCGGCAATTCTCTAACAGATTCTAGTGAACACTTGTGGGCTGCATCGCATTGGCCAGAATAGCGGCCATCGCGGCTTTGCGGCCTTCGACAATCGCAAGCTTTTCGCCGTCTCCATTGGTCACGACATATAACGAATCTAAATCATCGACGTTGGAGAGTGCCTCGTTTGGCAAGGCTGCAAGTTCGGCTGCCTCAAGTCCGCGGATGTAAGCGAGCTTGCTGGCATCGATATCAGCCAGGGTCTTGGTCAGGTCAGTCATGGTCACACTCCTTCCGTATAGACAGGACTGGAACGCCGCTCAGCAGGGCCCCAACACGGCAACCCCTCCGCGCTTTGCGGTGTTAGGCTGAATATGGGGGGCGAATTTGGCCTCATCAAGACATGCATGTTCACACTCGGTTGATGCCCCGCATGTGCTTTGCGGTCGAACTCTTGCCATGAATGGAACGATCCGAACCGGTCGTAAGTGTCTATTTTTTGTTTTGGGGTCGACACAGAGCCGGTTGGGCAAAAGCGCACAGGACCACGGATGCCGTCTTGAATACTCGTATCCCGTCGACCTACTTACTAGGTGGGCACCGGGTGAAAAGGACCACGATCCAATCCAGAGCCAGTTCCCTGACGGAACTTAAGGTCGGCGGATAACTGACTCGCCTCGAACATCGCAGCCACTGTGCTGATCACATATAGGGCAGGGCAGGGGTTTGCGTAAGGGCTTTAAACTGCGCTTGCCGCTGCCTCGCCGAGCTCTCTCAGGTAAGGCCAGGTGTATAGCCCGCTATCATGCCCGTCACTAAACACGATACGGACGGCATAACGGCCAACGGGCTCTGCTTTAGTGACGGAAATATCAGGGCTGATAACGGGTTTGGGCGGTTTGGCCCCGCCGCCATGACCGCGGACGTCTGCCGACGGACTGTTCTCACGCAGCATCTTGTAGGGCAGGACGAAGCTTGCACCATCATCGAAGGCGGCGGTGAGGCATTGCCTGGAGGCAGAAAAGCGCAGGGTCTCTGGCCAGGCGTGTAGCTTGCTCATGCCGGGTCCTGGTCGAGGTCACGCGCCTCGCTTTCCAGCATGATCGGGATGCCATCACGGATCGGATAGGCGAGCTTGGCGGCGCGCGAGATCAGTTCACAGGCCTTGGCATCGAAGGTCAGTGGCTGGCGCGAGATCGGGCAGACCAGGCGCTCCAGCAGTCTTGGATCGACGCCGCACGGGCCGGGTTTTGCGGGTTCGTCACTCATTGCAAGGTCGAGCTTTCATCGCCGGGAATGTCCATGTCGAGCAAGGCAATCAGGATGGCTGTGCGGTCAGCGATCGTCTCGGCCTCAAGCAAGGCTTGCTTCTCGATGGCTTCGAAAGGGCAGCCGGCGCAAAGGGCGCTGATCAGCGTATCCAGCGGGGCGTTTTCCACCGCTTCCCAGTCAACCTCAATCGTATTGTTTTCGGCATAGCGGTGCAGTGAAGAGACCAGTTCGCTGCGCCCAGTCGTCACCGAGGCCGGGACATCAAGCAGATCGTCAACATAAGCGCCCCAATCGGGCCGGACCTGACGGTACGGCGTTTGTGCATCAAGCTCCTCATGCAGTTTGAAGCGGCAGATTCCTGTCAGGGAGATAAGGTAGCGCCCATCATCGGTTTCGGAATAGGATGTGATACGCCCGGCGCACCCGGTCTCGGCGAGTGTCGGTGTCGCTGCATCGCCGCCCATTGGCTGGATCATGCCAATCATGCGGTGGCCCGCCATGGCATCATCGATCATGTTGAGATACCGCGGTTCAAAAATGTTGAGTGGCAGCGACCAGCGCGGGAAAAGGATTGCCCCCGCCAGAGGGAAGACCGGCAGGACGCTGGGAAGATCGGAGAGTTTGCGATAGCTTTCTGCGGGCACGCGCGACACCTTCCTTTATTGCAACATGGACTGACTGGCCGGTTCCGGCAAGCTAGCCCTGCGGTGGCTTTAGGCAAACATCAAAGAGCCGAGCCTGCGACGGCCTTCGACCGTGACAGGATCTTTCGGACCGGCGGCTTCAAACACTTCAAGCAGCTTTGCCTTGGCTTTCCCGTCACCCCATTCCAGGTTGTGCGAAAGGATCACCAGCAAATGGTCGCTGGCATCGCGGTTGCGGCCCTGAGCGATCAGCTTTTCGGCAAGATCAAAGCGCGCGGAATAGTCTTCCGGGTTGGCAGCAACCGTTTCGCGGGCACTCGCCATGTCTTCGTCTAGCGGGGTATCCGCCATGAGTTCGAGCGCTGTGCGCACCGACTTGATTGCCGGGTCACTCTGTTTGCCATCGGCTGCCATGTCGAGCACCTGAGCGGCGCGTTCGGCGTCGCCATTGGCAAGGTAGCAGCGCGCGAGCCCTGCAATCGCTGCGACATTTTCAGGGTCGGACTCGATCACGGCGCTATAGAGCTGCGCCGCTGTGCCGACATCTCCGGCTTGCACTGCCTCTCCGGCTTGCTCAATCATTTCGGCCAATTGCTTCGCGCCGTCCGTGCCACCCAGGATTTGCTCAATGAATTGTTTGATCTGACCTTCCGGCAGGGCGCCCTGGAAACCGTTGACGGGACGGCCCTTATCGAAGGCGAAGACTGCCGGAATTGAGCGCACGCCCATCTGACCAGCAATGCCGGGATTCTCGTCGATATTGATCTTGACGAGTTTGACCTTGCCGGCTTCAGCATTGACGACTTTTTCCAGCACCGGGGTCAGGGATTTACATGGTCCGCACCACGGCGCCCAGAAATCCACCAGAACGGGTTGGGTGTTCGAGGCTTCGATCACATCGGCCATGAATGTCTGGTCTGTCGCATCCGCGATGTGAGAACTGCTAGTGGAATCTAAACTGTCCATCTCAAAAAATCCTATTCATTTCGCCTCTATTTGGGCGCTGAAGGCGGATGCTGCAAGCGCGGTTTGTCGCGATCATGCTGACGGTTAGTTGTTCGGAGTTTTCAGGTAGCAGGCTAGGACGAGCTTTTCTCGCCCCACAGCGCCTTTACGCGAGCGTCACGGCCGCAGGCCCTGCGGTAATAGCTATATTTCAGGCTGTTCTTTTTATAATAGTCTTGATGGTACTTTTCCGCGGGCCAAAACTCTTCCGCATCGATCACCTTGGTGACGATTGGCGCAGGCAGGACCCCAGAGGCATCAATTTCTGCAATCTCCGCCTCGGCCGCACCACGCTCTTCCAATGAGTCAACAAAGACAGCTGTGCGATAGCTATCACCGCGATCACAGAATTGCCCGCCCGCATCGGTTGGATCTACATGGCGGAAGAAATAGTCGAGCAGCTCTTCATACTCTACCTTGGATGGATCATAGCTGATTTTGACAGCCTCATAATGGCCGTCTGCAGTGTGATTGTAATAGGTTGGATTGGCCGAGCGCCCGCCAATATAACCAGAAACTGTCTCGACGACGCCGTCCACTTTGTCGAAATCGCTTTCAACGCACCAAAAACAACCGCCCGCAAATATCGCCGTCTCAACGGTGCTTGGCTCAGCGAAATCAGGGTTTGATTGAGCGCCAGCTTTGACCACGAAGGTGGTCAGCGCAGCAAGACCACCAGCGATGATCGCAATAAAAAGGGGATGGGTTGTCTTCATCGGATTATTTTGCGCTCGTGTGGTCTAGACTGCGGATATGTGTCACGTACGATGAGATTGCGAGGGTAAAAATCAGACCTCACGGGAATTTGTAAACGCGTGTGCTTCTCAGGCCATACTTGACCTGCGCCATTAACCGGCGAGGCGCTCGACTTCCTCAGCCGAGAGTTCTGAATTATCATAGACGTTCTGGACATCATCCAGATCATCAAGCAGGTCGAGCAAACTCATCAGCGTATCAGCCTGATCGCCTTCTACTGGCACGGTATTTGACGGTTTCCAGATCAGTTTGACGGATTTCGGCTCGGTCTCGCCAAAGGCGCCCTCAAGAGCGCCAGCGACCTCCATCAGGCTTTCACGCTCAGTATAGATGAAGTGGCCATCCTCGTCGGATTCGACATCCGTGGCACCGGCTTCAATCGCCGCTTCCATGACCATCATCTCATCGCCAACCTCGGGCGCGTATTGTATTTCACCGACCTGCTCAAAACCAAAAGACACCGAGCCAGTTTCACCCAGATTGCCGCCATTCTTTGAAAAGGTTGTGCGGATTTCGCTGGCGGCGCGATTCTTGTTGTCAGTCGAGGCTTCAACAATGATCCCCACCCCGCCTGGGCCGAACCCTTCATAGCGCTGCTCGACATAGTCTTCGCCGCCGCCGCCCTGCCCTTTTTCGATGGCGCGCTTGATATTGTCCTTGGGCACAGACTGGGCACGGGCATTCTGGATCGCAAGACGCAAACGCGGATTGCCGTCAGGGTCAGGCCCGCCGAGCTTCGACGCGATGGTGATTTCTTTAGATAGACGCGCGAACAGGACGGCGCGTTTCTTATCCTGGGCACCTTTGCGGTGTTGAATATTTGCCCATTTACTGTGGCCAGCCATGGCGGCTCCTTAAGTCTTTAAAAATCTACAGCTGGACTGTTAGCGCGGCTTATACAGAATTTCAAAGCCTCAGCACGGTTATTCGAAGACGTGCGCCACACCGCCATGCTTCAGCAATTCCTGACGCTCAGTGATCCTGTGCATGAAGCGCATCAGGGTTATTGCAGCACAAATACCAAGAAGCGAGGACGCGCCCATAAGCAAAAAATAAAGCAGGGGCTCTACCGCCACATACTGGGCAATCGAATTTGGGACACTCGCCAGAAGCCAACAGGTCCACCAAAGCGGAATAGGTGAACTCGCGCGGGATTTCTCGCCCACGGCCTCATGCGTGCCGTGGTAAACCTGGCTCATCCCCATGGCGGGTTGCCAGAGGTTCGCGAAGGGGACGAAATACCAACCGACCGTCCAGCCCGGTGACATTTCTGCGGTGGGTGACCCGATTGTGTGTAGGTTGCGCATGGTCCGGTAGGTGAACCGGCACACAAGGACAAAGGCCACGAAACAAACCACCAGGTAAACCCAGTCAAAGTAGTAACCGGCATTCAGGTCATTTATGCTCTGACTGAAAAATATGTCGGGTAACAGTTGCGGGGCAAACGAGTACAACCCTACCAGGCTGAGAAGGGCGAGCTCGGCAACTATATAGGCAATTAGGCCACCACGGGCTGCCGCAAACAGTCCTGTCGCAGAGCGCGGCCCATCAGGATAAGCATGCACCGAGGCCTTCACATCTGCGTGGTATGATATCTGTTCTGGTTGCGTCGCCGCGCCGCTTTCGCCCAGTTCCATTTTGGATTCCCCGATAGCCCAAGAAAATGGGTGACGGGAAATTTGCGTTAGTTCAAGCTTTTCTTACGCCGCCGGAACGCTATTAGACAGGCGTCCACCGGTCCGGATCGGTTCCACGCGCCGGGCTAGCCCTGTCGCGTCATCGGTCTCAACGAACAAGCCGCAAAGCGTGCCCTCGCCAACTGCCGGTTCATAGCGCCGCCCCGGCATCTGGGTCAGGAAACGATTGACCGAGTTATCCTTCTGCATGCCGATGACGCTGTCATAGTCGCCGCACATGCCGGCATCTGACTGATAGGCGGACCCGCCGGCCAGGATCATGTGATCGGCGGTCGGGACATGCGTATGGCTGCCAACCACCATGCTGGCGCGGCCATCACAATGGTGTCCCATCGCCATTTTTTCGCTCGTCGCTTCGCAATGCATGTCGACAATCACGGCGTCAGCGACGCTGCCGAGCGGCATCTCGTCAAGGGCGAGATCAACGGCTGCGAACGGGTTTTCGAGCAATTGTTTCATGAATACTGTGCCCTGGACCTGAATCACCCCAACCCGGCGACCGTCGGGCAGTACAAACAGGTGAGCCCCCTGGCCGGGGGCATTCGCACCTTTGGGGTAGTTTAGCGGACGCAGCAAGCGCGGTTCACGCTCGATATAGGTCATTGCCTCGCGTTGATCCCAGGCATGATCGCCCAGTGTCAGGCAGTCGGCTCCGGCGGCGAAGAACTCGTTTGCGATGGCCTCGGTCAGGCCGAATCCGCCAGCAGCGTTTTCGGCATTTACCACAACGAAGTCCAGACTAAGCCGTGCGCGTGCATCAGGTAGAAGGTCCAGCACCGCCTGACGGCCTGGTTTGCCGACGACATCTCCAAAGAAAGCAAGTCTCATAATGCTTCATATGCGCCGGTCGCGCGCAAAAGAAAAGGCGCGCCACGGATTATCGCGGCGCGCCTCAAAATGGAGTTTTGTTCGGTCTATTTATTCGAGGCCGAGAAGCCGAGCGTATCCTTGGTCAGGGCGGCCGGGTCCGGGTTCTCCATCAGCGCTGCGACGGACAGCGGCTCAGATGGAGCCAGCTTGAAGGTCAGCGTTTTCGGATCTGTAATGAAGTTGGAAAGCGCTGTTGCCGCTTCGGTTACCAGCGCCATGTCAACGCCAGAGCCCTGTGCCATCATTGGCGCCATGCCGAGGCCCATTGCGACCTGGTTCTTCATCTGCTCTGGATCCTGCCCAGACTGTGTCGCAACCGCGTTGATGACGCGATTGACCAGGCTGTCATCCTTGATGCTGAGCTCGAAATTATGGAAAGTCAGGGCACCAAGGGCCTCTGTCATCGCCATTGGGTCCGGCTCGGCACCTGCCGCGAGGTCGGCAAAGTCGAAGCTTTGCGCAGCTTGCTTGCTGTAAGCACTATAGCCCTCAATCTTGCCGCCAAAGCGGAAGGTAGCGCCGTCGGTAAGTTCGAGATAGTTCGACTTGGCATCGAAGCTGACAATGTCCTTGTCTGGATCATAGCTTGCCTCGCCAGCGCCTTTCAGCTCAAGGCTTTCATAGCCGATCACACTGAGGCCTTGCAGCAATTGGCTACCCAGCTCGCCATCGGCATCTGCAGTCAGGCTCATTGTGTACGGCTTGGTGAGGTATTTGACCGGTTGGCCAGCCGCATTGCGCTCAACCGAGGCATCCAGCGATGGGATGGCGAACTTGGCGCCGCCGACATCGGCTGACAGATTGTCCATTGTGATGCGGTCATAGCCCGGATCCATGGGGTTGTCATAGGCGATCGCCATGATTGCTGACATCAAGGCTTCTTCGTCGCCAATATTATCCTGGATCGCCTTGACGAATTTGGCATCAAGATTGGTAGCGTTGATGCTGCCAATATTGAATTTCACCGGCATATTGTCTTCAATGCTCAACACATCGAGTGAAACGCCGCTTAGCGATGCGCGCGCAGCCTTGAGATCGCCCATGCCGCGAATTTCGAAATTGTCGATACCGAATGTGCCTTCAGCGTCGGCATCGTCAAAGTTGCCGGTCAGGCCGCTGAGCGAGATTGAATCGAAGCTCAGCTTTTCGGCGGCCGGGAATGCACCATTTGGCTCACCGTCATCAAGCACGCTGGTCAACCAAGCCGCCAGTTCTGGTGACGGATTAGTAACCTGAATGGAGCCAAGCTTGACTTCGGCCTCTTCATCAGTTGGCGAGATCACAATATTATTGAGGCTCATCTTGCCGAAATCGGCGCCGGCATCTGTCTTGTCGAGGCCTTCAAAGACCAGGGATCCAATCTTGACGTCGTCTTCGCCCGCAAATGTGACATCGTTGAAAGTGGCTGTTGCGCCATCTACCGATTTGCTGCCAAAGGCGAGAATGCCCGATCCTGAATCGGTCAGTGACATAGCTGCCAGCGCATCAGCGGCCATGGCAGGGTTACCGGCACGAACAGAGATTTCCTTAAGCGGCTCATCTGCTGGCGTGTCGGATGCCGGTGTATTGCTATTGTTACAGCCGGTGATTAGTGCGAGCGCCGCGGCGCCAATAAGTAGTTTTTGCATCTTGGATTCCCCTAAAAGACGTTTCCCATTACACTTAAGCCAAACGGCTGTCGAGGCGACCTTTAATGATAAACGATAAAGGCGACAAGATGACATTACAGGCCCGAAATGGGGAAAATGTCACCGTCAGGCTCGAAATTAACCCAAAAGCACGGCGTTTGATCCTACGATTGGATGAAAGGCACCGTGAAGCGGTCGCGGTTGCGCCGAGTCGTCGTAAACTGAGAGATGCTGCGTCCTTTGCCAGTGAACGCGTCGATTGGATTGCCGATCGCCTTGCCGAATTGCCGGTTAGGACAGCATTGGTGCCGGGCGCTGAATTCACCCTGCGCGGTCAGCTATGTCAGGTTAGTCTTGATGGGCCGGGCCGCCGGGCCAACCTGATTGTCGGCGATCCTGATATTCTGAGCGTTCCCGGTGATGCCGAAACCACGGAGCGACGGGTCGAACGCTATCTGCGCAAGGAGGCGCGCCGTGATCTCGAAGCGGCGGTCGCCCGTCATTGCACCAGTTTGGGCGTGAAGGCGTCGGCAGTCAGTATCAAGGATACGCGCTCTCGCTGGGGCTCGTGCACATCAGATGGCCGTCTGTCCTTTTCCTGGCGGCTTATTCTCGCCCCGCCCGACGTCCTTGATTATGTTGCCGCGCATGAATGCTCGCACCTGCTGGAAATGAACCACAGCGCTGCCTTTTGGACGCATGTCGAGCGGTGCTGCCCGGACTGGCAAAGATTGCGCGGCTGGCTGCGCCGCGAGGGACAGAGACTGCACGCAGTAGGCGTTTAGGACGGATTGCTGGCGACAGGGTCTGTCAACGGCGCGGGGCTGTCTTCAGTTTCGGGCGCAAAGCTGATCAAGATGGAATCATCGCCGCCTTTGGCCTCCCGATTGGGTCCAATCAGTACGAGTGTGCCATCCGGGCGGATTTCAGCAACAATATCAGCATCCGGGCGCTGCTCGAAGAATTGCGCCAGTGTGTATTTTTCTGTCAAGCGGGTGCGATTGAACTCCCAGCCCCGATACTGATCGCGGATCAGGCTGTCATAAGTGCGCCCGCGTCTGATCAGCGTCCTGCCCCGGGCGTTTGAGCTTAGGGCCCGCTCATCTGAGTCTTCAGCATCGCTGAGAGACAGCTGGTGCACCATGTGGCGACCAACTTCTGGTGCGAAATGGCTGCAGACAAGCGCATTATAGGAGTCATTGGTCGAGAGAGCGATGACCGTTGAGAAACGGGCATGGTCAAGTTTCAGTTCGGCATCCTCGGACAGAACCTCGCCCATGAAGATATCCAGACCCGCATCGCGAGCGCCGCGCAGGCGCCTGAAATTAGTGTCGGCAACAATCACTTCAATATTGCTGGCTTCAAGCGCTTTGGCGAATTCCAGGCTCCAGGCATTCGCCCCGACCACCAGCACGCCGGGTTTTTCCTTGCGGGCCAGACCGAGTGCGCGCGATAACGGCCCAATTGTAAAGCCGTGCAGAACAACCGTGGTAAAGACCATGGCAAAGGCCAGGGGTGTGATCTGATCGGCGCCGGAAAAATCGAAACGTCCCTCGCGGGAAAGATCAATCAGCAGCGAGCCAAACAGGCCAGAAACTGCGACTGCCACGATCCCGCGCGGCGCGATCCAGCCAAGCAGGATTGCTTCCTTGCGGCTTAATGTTCCAAAGGTTGCAATCCAAACCGAGAGCGGGCGAACGATGAACAGCATGCAGAGTAGGTAAAACAGGGTTTTCCAGTTGATCGCCATGCCGATCACTTCCGGCGTCAGGTCCGCGGTCAGCATCACGAAGACACCGGAGACGAGAAGGACGGCAATATCTTCCTTGAACTTTTGCAGTTCGGTCAGCCCGGCCAGCTTGGAATTGGCCAATGTCATGCCATAGGCGGTCACGGCGACCAGACCGATTTCCTTCTCGACCAGTTCCGCCAAGGCGTAGCAGAGAATGATTGAGGCCAGGATGATCGGCGCTTTGAGATATTCCGGTGTCCAGCCGTCCCGGAACGCGCGGGCGATAAACCAGCCCAACATGACGCCTAGAAGAATTCCGACACCGGCGCCAAAAACAACCCATGCACCGGCACCGATAATGCTTTCGCCCTGTGAGGCAACACGAACAATTTCGAATGCGGCGACAGCAAACAGGGCGCCGATCGGGTCGTTGACAATGCCCTCCCATTTGAGGAATTGCGCCGGTCGACCGCCAAGCTTTGACTGGCGCATCAATGGCATGATTACGGTCGGGCCAGTAACCACCATGACGCCGGCAAAGACCACCGCACTGGCCCAGTCCAGGCCGGCGGCATAACGCGCAGCAAACGTCCCAAGCAACCAGGCCAGCGGGCCGCCGAAAAACACCATTCGGCGCACCGCAGCGCCGGCGTCGCGCAAGTTTTCGAACTTGAGCACAAGGCCGCCTTCAAACAGGATCACGGCGACCGCGAGGGAAACGATCGGGCGAAACACCTCGCCAAAGGTTGCCGAAGGGCTGAGCAGCGGTGCACCAAATACAAGCGCCCAGATTGGTCCGACGGTCAGACCGGCCAGCGACATCAGGACGATTGCCGGGGCTTGCAGGCGCCAGGCAAGCCACTGCGCGCCAAGGCCCAGTGTGCCGATCAGGGCGCAGGCAAGTATAACGCTGCTACCGGCGCTGCCCGCCAGAAGAATACTTATGTCTGTCATATGCCCCGGTTTCAGCCCATCAGGCTTTGGTTTCCGTCTCTAATTGCTTCGAGAAGTCAAATCCTATTTCCCGCCGTCCATAATCGCCTGCATCATAGTGTTCAATCTGCACACTGAACCACGTCATCACATGCTCATAGATATGATTGAACAAAGGTTCCAGATCGTTCCCCTTCAAAGGGATTGAGAGCACATGCTCTTCGCCTCCGACAATGCGCACAATGAAGGTTTCGCCGATTTTTTGGCACTCCATGGTAACGCGCATCCAATCGGTTCCGCGTGAAACGCGCACCGCCAGACCAAACTGGATCGGGCCAAGTGGTCGAAAGCCTTTGGGCGGGATAGAGAAGGCTTTGTCGCCATAGTCCTTGGGCTCAAATGCACCCATAGGGGGCACTAGCCGAACACAAACGCCGTCGCTCGCGCCGATATGCTGGCAGAGGCCCGAACGTAACTCTTCGGTCAGCGAGCGCACGCGCGTGTAATTCTCGCTCGCCAGTGCCTGATAGCGGTCAACAGTTGCAATGAGATCATCAAAACGCGTCATGGATTCCGTCACATGGTTAGGGGAGGTTGGAACTTAAGGCTGCGATGCCGACAAAGCTAGCCATGGCATGAGGTTGGTCTTGAGTGTGCTGCACATTTGATTGGTTAGGCGCTGCGCTGCGCATATGTGAAGCGGGCAGCGCTGATGTCCTGATCCATCCCGTCCATGGCAGGCCTCAGATTAACGGGCAGATGAGCTCTTGCAATTTCAATCGCGGTTCGCGGCGCAAGCCCCTTGGCATAGCCAGACAGGACAAGCCGGATTTGATCCAGATACTGGGTTTCTTCTTCAACGATCTGGCCAAAACGGGTCGCGATCGGGCCGACAATGCCATAGGCGAGGAAGACACCAAGAAAGGTGCCGAGCAGAGCGGCTGCAATCATCTCACCGAGTATGGCGGGCGACTGATCGATCACGCCCATGGTTTTGATAATGCCCAGTACTGCTGCTACAATGCCAAGCGCGGGCAGGGCATCGGCGAGTGTGTTGAGGGCACCGACGGCGCGGTGGCGCTCATGCACCACAGTGCTGACGGTCTCGTCGATCTGGGCATCAATGCCGTCGCGTGTGGACGGATCGAGGGCCAGCAGCCTGAAACTGTCACAAATAAGATCGCAGGCGTCCTGATCGGCAAGCAGGCGCGGATTGGCCTGAAATAGCTCCGAGGCAGCCGGTGCCTCGATATCGTCTTCAATCGCGATGATCCCGCCCTTGCGGGCGCGCCGCGTTAGCTCGTGCAGCGTCACCAGCAGCGCAGAATAGTCTTCGCGCTGCCATTTGGGGCCCTTGAGGGCGGCTGCAAAGCCTGCCAGGGCGGCGCGCGCTGTGCCGGGTGAGTTGCCAATCATCAAGGTGCCAAGACCAGCGCCGCAGATCAGCCCCAACTCCAATGGCAGGGCTGCAAGCACAGCCGGTCCACCGCTGGCCATCAGGCCGCCAAACACGACCAGAACAACAATTAGTAGACCAAGAAATTGGGTCATGCGCGAAAAATCCCTTACAGATCTGTAGAGCTGACACGGTAAGGTTTAAAAGCCGTTTCACCTCGGGCGTTCCAATTCGGCTTGTGTTTTGCTGGGAGGCACTGGAGAAGGCGGTATGAGCGATACCCCCGCAGCTGCAGCAAGCGAGCAACAACCAGACCGCCGCAGCGCGTTTTTTCTGCTATTCTTCGCTCTGATGGCGATCGGGGCTGGCAACACGATGCTGATCGCTGCGGTCATCCCGCCGCTGACCCGCGGCCTAGGTCTGCCCGACTGGATGGCGGGCGCCATCTTTGCCTCGTCAGCTTTGCTCTGGTCAGTGACCTCGCCGTTCTGGGGCAAGCGATCAAACCGTTGGGGTCGCCGCCGGGTCGCGGCGCTCGGTTTGGCTGGTTATTCGGTATCAATGTTCCTGTTGTTTTTTGCGGCATGGGCAGCCGTTAGCGAGCTGATTACCGTCCCGTTTGCTATTTTTGCCTGCCTTGCGCTATCGCGGGCGGTGTTTGGTCTGATCGGCTCGGGGACCAGCCCATCTGCGCAAGCCTATGTCGCCGACCGGACCACTCAGGCCGAGCGCCAGTCCGAGATCGCGTTCGTAACATCGGGTTTCAGTTTCGGTACGGTGGTTGGGCCAGCCTTCGCCGCCGTGTTGGTGACATCGTTTGGCATATTAAGCCCGATGGTGATTACCTGCATTCTGGCTGGGCTTATGTCAGTCCTGTTGCTGAAATTCCTGCCTGAGGACCGCAAACCCGTATCCGACGCGAATACGATTGAAGCCTTGCCGGGTGCTATTGGGCTGTGGCGCTCACGCGATGTCCTGCCGTTTTTGATCTACGCGGTTTGCCTGTCACTCGTCACAGGTATCCTGACGCAGGTTTTTGTATTTGCGGTGATGGACAAGCTCGGTCTTGAAGGTCCTGAGGCGGCGCAGTTTACCGGCCCAGCATTTACGGTCGGTGCACTTGCGATCATGACCGCGCAGCTGGCGCTCATACCACGCCTACAGCTGCGTAATCGCACCCTCATGATTGTTGGCTGCGTGCCACTGCTGACCGGTGCACTGTTGCTTATCCCCGCCAAGGATTTCGCGACGCTCATTCTGGCGCAGTTCTTCATGGGGATAGGTCAAGGCCTGACCCGACCGGGCTTCTCCAGCGGCGCGTCGCTCGCTGTTTCACCCCAGCTTCAGGGTAATGTCGCGGGCCTGGTGATTTCGGCCAATGGCATGGGGTTTGTCGTTTCGCCGGTGCTCGGCCTGTTCCTATACCAATATGTCGATCCATCCCTGCCATTCTGGATATGCGTAGGCCTGCTCATCGCAATGAGCCTGTTTGCGTATTTTGCAATCGAGCCAGGGACGGGAGAGGCTGACGAGATCGAGGGCTAGCCGATAGCGGCAACCACCTGGTCAAAAGCCTGCTTGGTTGGGTAACCGTCGGCGACATATCCGTTTGCTTTTTGAAAACGCTGCAAGGCGCCCCGCGTTCCACGTCCTGCAATGCCATCGACGACGCCGGCATTGTGGCCAAGTCGGTTGAGATAGTCCTGCATTACCATGACTTGCTGTTTGGTCAGCAATTCCAGATGTTTCGGCCAGGCAGCCACTGGGCCGTTCTTTCCGGCAACGCCATCGGTCAAAAGGCCGACCGAGAAGGCATAAGAATCCGAGCGATTATAGGTCTTGTACACGTCGAAATTCTTGAACAGCAGGTATTTTGGTCCGGTCGCGCCCGTCGGCAGCCAGAGCTCCGCATATGTGCCGTCATCGATAGCAAAACCGCTGCCATCCATCGGAGTCAAGCCAGCCGATTTCCAGGTGCTGATGCGGCGGTCCTGACCGTCAGCCAGTGACCAGTCCATATCGCCAGTGGGGCGCACTTCAAGCCCCCACGGCATGCCGGTCTGATAGCCTGATACGGCGAGATAATTTGCCGCTGAAGCGAGAGCGTCGGCCTGGCTTCCCCAGACATTTTTCTTGCCATCACCGTCAAAGTCGACGGCATAACTATAGAAGGTTGAGGGCATGAACTGGGTCTGACCCATCGCGCCAGCCCAGCCGGAGATCAGATCATCGCGCTCCGCATCGCCGCGCTCCTGGATTTTCATCAAGTTTGTCAGCTCACGTTCAGCAAAGCTCTTGCGGCGACCTTCAACCGCCATATTGGCAAGCGTATTCGGGGCATCGAAATCACCAATATAGGTGCCGAGATTGGTTTCCATCGCCCAAATTGCGGTCAGGGCTTCGCGGTCGACGCCGTAAGCGGCCTCAATCGCGTTGAAGGTTGCGTCAAGTTCGGTGAGTTTCTGTGCGCCGCGTGTTTTGCGCCCCTCGGAGACCGCGGAGGCAACATAGTCCCAGATTGGTTTGGCGAACTCGGCCTGGTCGGCGATGCCCGTTTTGGCAATTGAGACATCATCGTCGAGGTAAAGCGCCAGCGGTTTGATCCTCGCCAATGTCGCGTAAATGACATCTGCATCACGCCCAGATGCAAGTGCTCGCTGGGCAAAATCATTGCGCCAAGCATCCATGCTGGGATGACCACTTGAAGTGAACGCGCGCAGAGTCGGTGTCGCTGGCGTTGTTGGGGGCGAGGCAGGATCTGATCCGCCGCCTGTAACGGGAACCGGTGTGCCGGTTGGCGGCGCGCTTTGCGGGGTTGCAGCGCAGGCAGCGGAAAGTGCTGCAATCGCAGCGACAGCCAGCAAGGGCCGGGTCTGAGTTTGCATTCTCTTTGTCATTGCGTGTCCCCTTCTGGAGTCTTCTGTACCCGTGTCATTGACTCGCTGGCAAGCGGTGTGTATCCCCCGCCCTTTCCAGAAATTAAACCTAACGTCCGGGCCAGTGCCATGAAAGTGAAATCCTCTATCAAAGCGCTCAAAATGAGGCACCGCGACTGTAAAGTTGTGCGTCGCCGTGGCCGGACCTATGTCATCAACAAGACTGACCCACGCTTTAAGGCAAAGCAGGGCTGAGTAGAAGATGAACGGCGATGTGCTCTAGCATGAGCGTGAACATCGTCCTGTTCGACCTTGGCAATGTCATTCTGGATTGGCAGCCGATCCGGCTTTATCGACAAGTCTTTGACAGCAAGGCAGAAGCGCATGCTTTTTGCCGCAACGTGTGTACGCTAGAGTGGCATACTGCACATGATCGCGGCATCTCGTTTGCGGATAATGCCAAGCCATTGATAGCCAGGCACCCGCACTACCACAATGAGATCAACCTCTGGCGAACTGGCTGGCTCGACATGTTTGAAGGCTATGTGCCGGGCATGCCAGAGCTGGTGGAGCGGCTGCATGAGAGCGGCGCGCCGCTTTATGGGCTGTCCAACCTGCCACAGGAAATCGCCGAGGAAACCTTTGACGCTTATCCGGTGATCCATCGATTAAGAGATGTTGTGGTCTCCGGGGCTGAGCGTGTGGTCAAGCCCGATCCGAAAATCTATCAGATTGCGCTGCGCCGCATGGGAAACCCGCCGCCAGAAAGCGTGTTGTTTATTGATGACCGCGCTGAGAATATTGCGGCCGCCGACAGGTTGGGCTTTGCGACACATCTCTTTAAAGGGGCAGATGGTCTGCAAGCCAGATTGACTGCGCTCGCGCTGATTTGACCTGACTTTCTTCTTGAAACCGCCACACGCCGCGCCATAGTCATCTCCATGTTCAAGTCACTTATCTTTGCCGGTGTGATCCTTGCCAGCGGCCCAGACTTTGGTCCCTCTGACAAGATGTTTGAGGAGCTTAAAGCTGCGCCGAGTGAGGAAGAGGCCAGTGCCACTGCCCTCGATATCTGGGCAGCGTGGATGGAAAGCGGCTCTGATGCGGCTGATCTGATCATGCAGCGCGGTGTCCATGCACAGGCTATGGGCGACCTCGAACATGCCCGCGCGCTATACGACCGAGTGATTATGATTCAGCCCGGTTATGCTGAGGCATGGAACCGGCGGGCAACGGTCTTTCTAGCGCAAAATAATTATGCTGAAGCCCTGCGCGATGTGAATGAGGCGCTGCGCCTTGAGCCTCGCCATTTCGGCGCATGGGCCGGTCTCGGAGCTGTGCTCGAGAGCCTGAACTCGACCGAGGAGGCGCTGCATGCCTATCAAGAGGCACTGGCAATCTATCCGGAATTTCCGTCTGCCAAGAGCGGTATCGCTCGCATCAAGCAACTAACCGAAGGTCGCCCAGTTTGAGAATGCTCGCTGTCACATTGATCATTCTGCTGACGGGCAGCCTGAGCGCCTGCATTCATTCTGCGATCTATGCCAGCCGGGTTGAAGCGGCCTATCCGGCTTCCGGACAGGTGGTTGATGTGAACGGCGCTGATGTGCATGTCCTGAAGGCAGGAGAGGCAGGTCCAGTGGTCTTTATGATTCATGGGGCCTCGGCCAATGCTCGCGAGTTTGACTGGACCCTGGCACCGAGACTATCCGCAGATCATCGTGTGCTGATGGCGGATCGACCCGGGCATGGCCACTCTGAGCGCCCGGAGGAAGCCGAGACCCTGAGCGTTCAGGCGGCGCAGATGGCGGGGGCATTGAAACAATTGGCGCCCGATGAAAAGGCTGTTGTGGTTGGTCATTCGTTCGGCGGCGCCGTCGCGCTGCGTGTTGCGCTCGATTATCCTGAGCTTGTTGAGGGCCTCGTGCTGCTCGCGCCTGTCAGTCATGATTGGGGCGGCGGCGGCGAGGCCTGGTATAATGGTTTTGCCGGGCATCCGCTAATCGGACCGCTATTCACGCAACTGGTGCCGATCATTGGACCGGCGCAGGTCAAAAACGGCATTCAGGGCGTGTTTTCGCCGTCTACGGCACCGGAAGACTATTATGACAAGTCCGGCATCGGGCTGCTGTTTCGGCCAAGCGAGTTCCAGGCCAATGCCAGAGACGTCAATGCCTTGCGTGAAGAGCTGGCGGCGCAACAATCACGGTATGAAGAGTTGAGTGTTCCGGTTGTCGTGTTTTCGGGCGCTCAGGACACGGTGATCAAACCACCGCTGCATGTCGGCAAGCTCAAGCACCAGGCAAGTGACCTGACGCTCGTGCCGCTACCTGATGGCGGGCACATGCCACATCACAGCAATGGAGATGCCGTCGCGGAAACTATTCGCGAATTGGCTGAAGGTTAATTTTACCGCTACGTAAGTATTTGTAGCAATTTTATCACGCTTCTCCGAACAATTCATTCCCTATCTTGCGCCGTTAACTTGAATGGTCCTCAATACGGAATAGGTGCCATGAGCAGAGGCATAACAGCCCGCTTCACAAAAAGGCCCACAGGAGGAAAATTATGAATTTCAAGTCCCTAATCACCACAACTGCGTCTGTCATTGCGGTTGCCAGCATGGGCGTAGCCACAGCACAGGATGATACAGACGAGCGCGAGAGCGCCGTTGATCGCGTACTTGGCGTAGTCACTGTCACGGCCACAAAGAAAGCCGACGTCGAAAATGTGCAGGATGTCCCTATCGCCATTACAGCGTTCAACTCCGACACACTGGACGCGCTGAATGTCACGACGCTGGAAAGCCTGAGCTATACAACACCAAACGTATCTCTGGATGATATCGGGACCGCACGCGGGACAGCCAACTTCGCGGTACGCGGACTTGGTGTAAACTCATCAATCCCTTCAATTGATCCAGCCGTGGGTGTTTTCATCGATGGTGTCTATCTGGGCGTCAATAATGGCGTTGTGGTGGATCTGTTTGATCTCGACAGTGTTGAAATCGCACGCGGCCCGCAGGGGCTTCTGTTTGGCCGGAATACGACCGGTGGCGCACTGATCATCAACACCGCCAACCCAACGGACGAGTTTTCTTACAAGTTGCGCACCACACTTGATGGTCCGGTCGACAGTGATCGCGGCGGTACAAATGGAACGGTTCAGGCCATCGTCTCCGGCCCGCTCGTACAGGATGTCCTGAACGGGAAAATTGGCGTCTATTACAATTCCGATGCTGGCTATTTCAAGAATCTCGCAAACGGAGAAAACCACGGCGAGGCGCAAACCACATTGGTGCGTGGCGCATTGGACTTCACTCCAACGTCTGATTTCAGAGTTCTGGCGAAGGCCGAATATAGCGACACCCGCAGCGATGGCCCGTCTGGCCAGAACCGCGGCGTTTATAGCCGGGACACATTTAACATAGCGATCAACAATGACGGGTTCGCTGAGGCCGAGACGCTATTTGGCTCGATCCGCGCCGACTTAGATGTCGAATTTGGTGACGGTACGATCACCAATATCATCGGCTACCGCGATTATGATTCAGGCTCATCTGGCGATATTGATGCGCTTCCAATTACGATCTTCCATTCTGGAGCTGAGTTTACGCAAGAGCAAATTTCTAACGAATTGCGCTACGCTGGGACCTTCGGAAAAGCCGATGTCACCACCGGCCTCTACTATTTCAACCAGGAAATTCTCTATACGGAGACGCGCAATATTCCTTCGACTCGGCCCGCGACCCTTCCAGCGACTATTCCATGGGCGTTCTACGGCGGCGGCACGCAGGACCATACGGTCTACGGCGTATTCGGGCAGGTTGACTATGAGTTCACAGATAAGCTGACCGGTATTTTCGGCCTGCGCTGGTCGCAGGAAGAAAAAGACGGTGCGATCACCTTTATCCGGCCTCGCAATCAGTGCTCGGTTGTCGGCGGTACGTGTCCGACCAGTGGCACGAATGATCTGATTTCTCTTATCACAGGTGGACTGGCGCAAGAGCCAAATGGCTTCGTTGATAGCGATGAATGGTCCAACCTGACGCCAAAGGTGGGCTTCCAATATTTCTACGATGATCGCACACAGTTCTATGGCAGCTATACCAAAGGCTTCCGGTCGGGCGGCTACAACTTCCGCATCACAGATGTGCCGCTCTATCTGACGCAGCTTGGACTGACCGGAAAACCATCATTTGATGAAGAGGAGGTCGATGCTTTCGAGCTTGGGCGCAAATGGGAAAGTGCGGATCGCCGCGCCTTGTTCAACTTGTCATGGTTCCGCAATGAGATTTCGAACATGCAGCGCGAGGTCAACATTTCTGCTGGACCAGCCTCGGTCAACCAGTTCATCCTGAACACTGCCGATGCGACCATTACTGGTCTTGAGGCGGAAGGACGGTATGCTGTTGCAGACAATCTACTCATCACGGGTAATCTCGGTTTGCTTGACGCAGAATATGATGATGTCCGGTTCGATATCTCAAATGACGGTCAGCTGACCGCTGGGGACGCTGAACTTGATCTGCCGCGTGCGCCTGAAATCACTTGGGGCGTTGGCGCGCTTTATGATCTCGACCTAAAGCAAAACGGCGCCGTGACGGTCACGGCCAACTATCAGTACCGCGACCGTATCGCCTACACCGACTCCAACCTTGGCTGGATTCAAGAAGCCGATATCCTGACTGCGGACGTGACATGGGATACGCCAGTCGATGGTCTGGCGGTGTCTGTCTTTGGCAACAACCTGCTCGATGAAGTGCAGGCGGGCAATGACACACAGCTTAGCTTTGGCGGCGCCTTTGCTGGCTTTGCACCGGGCGGTCAAAACCTGTCGACAGGTCAGTTTGTACCGTTTGCCGAGAACCCTGCGGGTGGAACTTTCTCGCCTCTGAAAAAGGGTCGCGTTGTCGGTATCGAACTGACACTCGTGCGATAGAATACACCACCATCAATATCAAAGGCGGCCTTCGCGGGCCGCCTTTTTTTATTTCATCAACGATCAGAACAGCCTATCGGGTCTATATGTCCCAAGCTGTTCCCTTCCTTTCGGTTTCTGACCTGCTTTCGGACCGTGCCGAACCGGCCGAGTTTCCCAAACATATCATGCGGCACCGCAATCAGCGGTGGGCTGCGCAAGTTGGTCTCGGTCAATTGAGCGATGAAGCCTGGAAGCAACATTTCGCGGCGTTCCAGCCACTTCCAGGTAACTTGCCGAGGCCGATGGCGATGCGATATCACGGTCACCAATTCCATGTGTACAACCCGGATATAGGTGATGGGCGGGGCTTCCTGTTTGCTCAGGTGCGAGACCAGGAAAATCGCCTGCTGGACCTTGGCACCAAGGGATCGGGGCAGACCCGCTGGTCGAGGCAGGGCGATGGCCGCCTGACCCTTAAGGGCGGTGTGCGCGAGATTCTTGCTGCCAGCTATCTTGAGGCCTTCGGGGTCAAGACGTCGAAAGCCTTCAGCCTGATCGAAACGGGTGAACAACTGCACCGCAATGATGAGCCGTCGCCGACCCGGTCCGCCGTGCTGACCCGGTTGTCTCATAGTCATATCCGGTTTGGGAGCTTCCAGCGCGCGGCCTATCGCAACGAAGCACAGACCATGGCGGCGCTCGTGCGTTATTGTGTTGATAATTTCTATCCTCAGCACGCGGGCGATGATCAGGAAACTGCAGTGCTTGGTCTGTTTTCTGAGATCGTGAAAGCAACCGCGCGCATGGTCGGGCAGTGGATGGCCACAGGCTTTGTGCACGGTGTCATGAATACCGACAATTTCAACATTACTGGCGAGAGTTTCGATTTCGGGCCGTGGCGCTTCCTTGAGACCAGTGATCCCAATTTCACTGCGGCCTATTTTGATCACAATGGCCTTTACCGTTTTGGTCGCCAACCCACGCAGGGTCTCTGGGCACTACAGCAACTCGGCAGCGCACTTGCTATACTGGTTGAGGCAGACAAGCTGAGTGAGACGCTCGCCAATTACGAGGCTGAGTATCAACTTAGTTTTGCACGGCACTGCCTGTTGGTGCTTGGCCTTGAGACCGGCATCAATCAGCAGGACGATCTTGATTTTCTGCAGGCTCTGTTCACGTGGTTAACCGAGTCGCAGGCGGGCTGGGCGCAGTTTTTCTTTGATTGGTTCTGCGGCATACACAGTAAAGACCGCGCCAAAGCCAGCCCGAATGCCGAACACTACAAAACTTCAAGCTTTGCCCCTGTCCGTTATGAACTGATTTCACGACCGCCGGTTCGGCCAGAGCGTCTATCGCATGATTACTTTCAAGCTGAGCGGCCGGTGACATTGTTGATCGACGAGGTTGAGGCTTTGTGGGCACCAATACATGAGAGTGATAACTGGTCGCTTTATCATGCCAAAATGCTGGATATCGAAACAGCGCGCGAGGCCTATGATATCGGTTTTGAGACGCTCAATCCTGGCGATTAGCGCCTGGCACCCATTTCACGTCATCCTTGCCATTATTGTTGGCAACCCGCCCAGCGACAAAGAGCCAATCTGACAGGCGATTGGTATAGGCAAGGGCAGGGGCGCTGACCGCTTCTTCAGGTGTGGCGCTTAGCGATGCGATCTGGCGTTCCGCGCGGCGGCACAGGGTGCGGGCGACATGCAGCTGCGTTGCGAGCGGTGAGCCGCCCGGCAGGATGAAGCTGTCGAGCGGCGCAATATTGGCGTTCATGGCATCGATCTCGCGCTCAAGGCGATCGGTCTGCGCCTCAACAATACGAAGCGGCTCCCATTCCAGCTTCTTGCCGCGGTCCGGTGTGGCGAGGTCGGCGCCAAGGTCAAACAAATCATTCTGGATGCGCCTTATTGCGGTTAGCAAATCTCCGTTTGCGTGGAGCGCAGCCACGCCGAGGGCCGCATTGACCTCATCGACCGTGCCATAGGCTGCAACGCGGGGATGCCACTTGTCGACTGGCTCACCTGTCGAG
>CAYGKE010000015.1:26885-38774 GCA_964350465.1 uncultured Hyphomonas sp. | reverse complement strand
CATTGGCGCGAAACATCGGGAAGACATAGTCGGCCACGAAGTCCTCGCGCAGGTCATCGATGAAGATATTCTCTGGCTTCACGCCCATTTTCCGGGCTTTCTCGCGGGCCGGTTCCAGCTCCTCGCCCTGGCCAAGATCGGCGGTGAAGGTAACGACCTCAGCGCCGAACTCGGTCTGCAACCATTTCAGGATGATCGAGGTGTCGAGACCGCCGGAATAGGCAAGGACGACTTTTTTCGGGGCGCTGGACATGAGCTTGGTCTTTCGGGGAAAATTTCTGCGCGCGGTATGGCGTGACTGCGTGACAGGCGCAAGGGATTTGCCAAAATTGCCGCAATTGTGGAGCGAATGACCCGAATTGTGCCTGCGCGTCGCCACAGTTCAGTGAGAGCTTGTTCACATCAGCCCGGTCCCTGGGCCCGCCTGCATCGCTGTCAGCACCCCGAGGGCAGCACGCAAGCTACATGGTCGGGGGTCGGGCTGAGCGAGACCATTGTGCGAGCCGATTTACGACCTGAGGGAGATCATCATGAAAACACTTATTACAGCGATTGCCGCTGCAGCCGGCCTGAGTTTTGCCGCCTGCGCGCATTCACCCGCCCCAATTGAACCAGAGGAGCCCCAATCTGTGCACTCCTATATCCTGCTAGACCGGACCGGATCGATGTCTGACATCTGGGACGAAGCGCTGGGCAGCGTTAACGCCTATGCCGACGCCGTTGGCACCGCCGAGGAAGGCGAGACCGACAATCTGGAAACCTCGGTGACGCTCGCCGTCTTCGATTTTCAGGAAAGCTTCCAGTTTGATGTGCTGCGCAAAGACGTGACGCCGGATAACTGGACCAAGGTGACCAATGATGAGGTCAGCCCGCGCGGCATGACGCCATTGTTCGATGCGATCAACCGCACGATCACCATGGCCGAGGCCGATAATCCGGAAAAGGCTGTGATCGTGGTGATGACGGACGGGCTGGAAAACAGCTCTCGTGAAGTTACACGGGACGGCGCCAAGGCCGCGATGGACCGGGCCAAGGCGCGCGGCTGGGAAGTTGTCTTCCTCGGCGCTGAATTTGCCAGCTTCGGCGATGCGGATGGGGTCGGCATTGACCGCTCCAAGCAGATGGCGGTCGGCCAGGGCACGATGAGTGCAACACAGGAACGCCTCGCCAAGAAAGCCCGCGAATATGGCAAGGGCGAAGCGGCTGAGATCATCTTTGACGAGGAAGACCGCGCGGTCGCCGAAGAAGAAGATGTGAAAGAGCGCAAAGGCTCAAACCGCTAAGTCCCACGCGCATTGTAGAGTGCTTAGAGTATCCTTCCGCAGGTGACGGGACGCACAAGCGGAGGCGTAAGGCGCAGGCTCTCAGAAGGGAGCCTGCGTTTTTATTTTGCGCGATATTCTTGCGCCGAGCACTTCAGGCAATCATGGCGTTGGAGACAACCCTGCGCGACCCGCTAAACGATTTCGGTCACGACGATCTACGCAGGCACCTCGAAGACGCGCACTAGTTTGACTGACTTCAGACCACATAGTCCGGGCTGATCGCCTTATCAGGATCGCTGCGCCAGACGAAGTAGGAATAGACGACGCTGATCAGGGCGATCGGCAGGATCGTACCGAGCAGCAAGCCAAGCATCCAGGTGCCGTCGAGGACGAACGCCCCGACCAGCAGGACCGCACCGCCAATCATAAACAGGCGCCCGGCGAGACGGTGGGTCTTTTCCCATGCAAGTGAGCTTGAAAGTGTCCAGGGTGTCCGCACGCCGAGAAACCAGTTCTGGCGCGTCTTGGGCAGGTAATTGCCCTTGACGATGAACAGGATGGCGGCCCCGGCAATGATGAAACGGACATATTCATTGGCGTTTGGATCGCTGGTAACGCTGCGCACCATCAAAAGGGCAATGCCGACATGGACGCCTAACAGCAGGATCATGACGGCGCTCCAGATCACGGTATAGGCCTTGCGGCTCTTCATCAGGTTGTTGCCGTTCGGGTCGAGCTTTGGCGCCAGCGCGAGCAGGCCTGCGGCGAACAGGGTCAGACATGGCATCAGCCACAGGGTGAACACAGCTTCGCTGCGATCACCATAGCGATCCGGGGTGCCATCAATGCCCCAATGAACCGGGATTTGCCCCTCGGGGAGTTGCCCGACAGCCCAGATATTCAGACTCACCATGCCGATAATGGCGATGAATGAGAAAACCAGTCCAGTGCGGATCATTCTGCGGCCTCCATCAGGTCGTCATCGCCATTATCCTTGCCGAGCAGCCCCATGAGTGAGCTGACGGCGTCTTCAATGACGCTGGTATTTGCGCGGTAGATAATCGATGTGCCCTGGCGCTCGGCGGTGATCAGGTCGGCGTCTTTCAGCACGTTCAGGTGCCGGGTCACGGTCGGCCAGGCGGCATCGAATGTTTCGGCCAGTTCGCCGGAACTCTTCGGGCCTTGTCGCAGTAGCGCCATGACCTGGCGGCGCAGCGGATGGCCGAGCGCTTTGAAGACTTCATTTGCCATTCTTGCTAATTAGCATAAATGATAATTATGGGTCAAGCTAATTTCAAAACAGGCTGGTGCGTGCTAGTCTTTCCGGATCGGACGCGGGGGTCATGAGATGCCGAAACCGGATAATATTCTAGATAAGCGTATGGCCAATGCCCTGTTCAAGGAGGCCGAGATTGGCCGTGCGGCGAATATCCTTCTCGGCGGTGGTGGCAGGGCAGGCACAGCTATCGCGCAGAAAATGATGGGCGGGCTGTGGGTCGGCGGCACGGCCTATCTGACGCCAGATACGATTGAATTTCATCCGAACGGCCTGAACAAGGCTTTCCACAAGGATGCCGATAGCCTCAGTGTTTCCATCCCCCTGGGCGAGGTGACCGCAATCGAGCGGCGGTTTGGCATTGCGACCAAGATTATCGATATAGAGACGGCTGATGGCATCCTCAGCATCCGATGCTACAACTCAGCGACCTTTGCAGATGCTATTGAGACGGCTCGGGCCTTGTAAAGCGAAGTTCATTGAAAATGAGGCGGGGATTCCGCATGAGCACAACATACTGGGTTCTTATCGCGACAGCGGTGATATGGGGGGCGTTGGCGCTTCTCGGTATGGCGGCCTATGCTTTGACTTTATCAGAGGCACTGAAAGTTGTTTTCGGAGATGAGTCTGGGGCCATCCCCTGGGCATCGGCGTTTATCAGTGAGTTCGTCATATTTTTGGTGCTTGCGGCTTTGGCCTATCTCGCCGCGCAAGACTTAAAATCTATTCCAGTTCATGTGCAGGAGCGGTTTGGATTCAAGAGCCTCGGTTGGCTGGGCTGGCTTGGAATCTTGATGATTTTTTCAGGCCTTTGGAATCTCGTTGAACAGTTCAACTTCTATTTCGGTGGAATGTCCTATCAACTCGTCAACTTTCGCATGCTGATCCAAGCGATCGTGGGAGCTTTTGATTGGGGCGCGATTTGCGTTTGGATCGGCGCCCTCAGTCTTTACGCCCGGTTCAGGTGGGCTGCGAACAAGCGACTGGCGTCTGCCCACACCCCATAGCCAAATGCTGCAGCTGCGTGTATGGCGCGGGCGATTGATACAAGCTTCGAAAGCGCCTCCCAATGACCGAGCCGACCAGCCTTCGCAATATCGCGATTATCGCCCACGTTGACCATGGCAAGACGACCCTGGTGGATTGCCTGCTGAAACAGTCGGGCACGTTCCGTGAGAACGAGGCGACGCAAGAGCGCATGATGGACAGCAATGATCTTGAGAAAGAGCGCGGCATTACCATCCTTGCCAAGACGACAAGCGTCGTCTGGGGTGATACCCGGATTAACATTGTTGATACGCCTGGCCACGCCGATTTTGGCGGCGAGGTGGAGCGTATCCTGTCCATGGTCGACGGCGCGATCGTTCTGGTCGATGCTGCCGAAGGGCCGATGCCACAAACCAAGTTCGTGGTCTCCAAAGCGCTGAAGATTGGCCTCCGTCCAATCGTTGCGGTCAACAAGATCGACAAGCCGGAGCGCCGCCCGGATGACGTGATCAACGAAGTTTTCGACCTGTTCGACGCGCTTGGCGCGGATGATGACCAGTTGGATTTTCCTATTCTTTATGGCTCAGCCAAGAATGGCTGGATGTCGACACAGTATGAAGAAGAACGTGACAGCATGGATGAGTTGTTCGACATGGTTGTGCAGCACGTGCCAGAGCCAACTGTCGAGGATGGCGAGTTCCGAATGCTGGCGACAACGATTTCGGCGGATAATTTCCTTGGCCGGATTCTGACCGGGCGGATTGCGTCGGGCAGCGTCAAGCCCAACCAGAGCGTCAAGGTTCTGGCCCGCGATGGCTCACTGGTTGAATCTGGACGCGTGTCCAAAGTGCTGGCCTTTCGCGGCCTGCAGCGCGAGCCTATCGACGAAGGCATGGCTGGGGACATTGTCTCGATTGCCGGCCTCGCCAAGGCCAATGTCGCCGATACATTTGTTGATCCAAGCGTCACCGAGCCGATTGAGGCCCAGCCGATTGATCCGCCAACACTGTCGATGACATTTCGCGTCAACGACTCGCCTCTTGCGGGAACTGAGGGCGATAAGGTCACCTCACGGGTGATCTGGGCGCGGCTCGAGAAAGAAGCCGAGGGCAATGTCGCGCTGAAGGTTGAGCGCTCGACTGAATCCGAGAGTTTTGTCGTGTCTGGCCGGGGCGAACTGCAACTGGCTGTCCTGATCGAGACCATGCGCCGTGAGGGCTATGAGCTTGGCGTGTCGCGCCCGCAAGTCCTGATGAAAGAGGGCGAAGGTGGCGAGAAGCTGGAGCCGATTGAAGAAGTCGTGATTGATGTCGATGATGAGTACTCCGGCACTGTCGTGCAGAAAATGGCTGAGCGCAAAGCCGAGATGACCGAGATGAAGCCGTCCGGTACTGGCCGAACCCGCATGGTGTTCAATGCACCAACACGCGGCCTGATCGGCTATCAGGGCGAGCTGATGACCGACACACGCGGCACCGCGATCATGAACCGGCTGTTTTTGGAATACGCGCCATATAAGGGCAAAATCCAGGGTCGCCGCACGGGCACACTGATTGCCATGGAGAAGGGCGAGGCGGTCGCCTTCGCGCTGTGGAATCTGGAAGATCGCGGGCCGATGATGATCCATCCGGGCGACAAAGTGTATGGCGGCATGATTATCGGCGAGCATACACGCGACAATGACCTTGAGGTAAATGTCCTGAAAGGCAAGAAGCTGTCTAACGTGCGTGCCAGTGGCACGGATGAAGCGGTGCGCCTGACCCCGCCGCTGCAAATGACACTGGAAAAATCGCTGGCCTATATTGCCGACGATGAGCTGGTCGAAGTGACCCCGGAAAGCATTCGGCTGCGTAAGATGCATCTCGACCCACATGAGCGCAAGCGGGCGGCGAAGGTCGCGGTCTAATGTCCTGACTGGGACACTTTTGACACACTTGCAAATTTCGCTTCTGACTGACTTTTCTCGGCCACATTCTGTGATTAAATTAGCTTTATGAAATTGCTGTCGCATCCCGGTGCTGGCTGGCATATTCGTGCCGCCAAGCCTCTCGATCGAGACGATATCGAGAGAATCTTCAAGTCCTGTCTTGAGGCATTCCCTTGGCGCGGATCAATCGAGGACGAACTGATCCGCCTGCGCAAGACAGCCGCAATGGCGCGCTTTTTCGTTGCGGAAGAACCGAATGCTGGTGTCGTCGGTTTTCTGACCCTGGAAACACCGAAAGCCTATGTGCCGCATCTTTTTGTCGACCTGGACTGGCGCTTTTGCGGTGTTGGTCAGGGGCTGTTGGTGGTCGCGCGTGAGGAAGCGGGACGCCCACTGACGCTCGATGTGGATAGCAAGAACGAGACGGCCCGCGCGGCCTATGAGGCGCTCGGCTGGACCGAATTGGCCGATGCCAACAAGCAAGATCAGCGCGGCGATCAGATCCGCCTCGTCAGCCAATAGACCCTTAGCGATCCGTCAGGGCGATCCGGTCGATTGCGGCCAAGTGTTCAGCCTGCTCAACCTCCGACAAGAATGACCCGGTAAAGCTGTTTCGGGCGAGCTGTATGATTTCGTCGCGGGTAAGGTCAAGCGCGGCGGCGGTCTGCCGGTAATTCTCGTTCACATAGCCACCAAAATAGGCCGGATCGTCAGAGTTCATCGTCGCGTTGAGGCCGAGATCAAGCATCCGCTTCAGTGGATGGTCTTTGAGATCATCCACCACGCATAGGGACAAATTGGACAACGGGCAGACTGTCAGGGTCAGGCCGCCATCGCGGACTCGTTTGATCAGCGCCTCATCTTCGAGCAGGCGATTGCCATGATCAATGCGGTCGATCTTGAGCAGGTCGAGCGCTTCCCAGACATATTCGGGTGGGCCCTCCTCGCCGGCATGGGCGACGAGTTTAAGGCCCTTGGCGCGCGCTGCGGCGAACACTCGCTCGAACTTTGAAGGTGGGTGTCCGACTTCTGAACTGTCGAGGCCGACCCCATGGATACGGTCCAGATATGGCTCAGCCTGGTCCAGTGTCTCGAAGGCCGCTTCCTCGCTGAGGTGGCGCAGGAAACACATGATAAGTTTGTAGGTGATGCCATACTTGTTCTTGCCAGCCTCAAGTGCAGACAGAATGCCATTGATCGGCGTAGCGAAAGGCAGGCCGCGATCTGTATGCCCCTGCGGGTCGAAGAAGACTTCAACATGGCGAACATTGTCGACCTTGCAGCGCTGCAAATAGGCATCGGTCAGATCGTGGAAGTCAGCCTCGGTCTGCAGCACCGACATGCCTTGATAATAGATATCGAGAAAGTCCTGCAGGTTGTTGAAATTGTAAGCGGCTTTCACCTCGTCCAGCGTATTGAATGGAATTTCAATATCATTCCGAGCTGCAAATTGCATGAGCTGTTCAGGTTCCAGACTGCCTTCCAGGTGTAAATGGAGTTCAGCTTTGGGCAGCGCGGCGATCAGGGCATCATGGTGTGTCATGCACACCTGATAGCTTGAGAGTGTCGCTGTGTGGAGCCTGAATCTGCCCCCTCGCGCAATGAGGATGCGGTGTTATAGTCTGCGCAGGCAGTTTTGATGCGGCCTCTGAGAGGCCCATGTGAGGAGAGCGTGATGGGATTGATCTGGTGGATACTACCTGCGCTGGCAGGTGTCATTGGCATAATGCTGAGTTTTGCCGGGCTTGGCCGCCTGCTCAAGCTACGCCTCGCGGCGGGTGGACTGCGATTCCTGTTCGGGATTGGATTTCTCGGCATGGCTGGCGTCGTTACCCTGGCCGGCCTGAACATGCAGACTTTCAAGCGCCTGACCAATGAGCAGGATGTTGCGACCATCACTTTCGATGCAGCGCCGGGGCTGGAAGACGCCTACCGCGTCACGCTCACGCTGGCCGATGGCGAAACGCGTATCCTGCCAATGGAGGGCGACGAAGCGCTGCAGCCGCAATATTTTGTCGGCGATGAATTTTCCATCGGTGCGCAGGTCATCACTTTCAAACCGGTTGCGCAATTGCTTGGTTATGACAGCGTCTACCGGCTCGACTATCTCGAAGGTCGTTTTACCGACCGGTTCGAAACAGAGAGTGTCACGGCCGCGACGACGACTGGGATAAAGCTGTTCGAAAATCCCGGGCTCGACGTCTATGCCCTCGCCAAAGAGCAAGGTAGCCGGTTTGGGGTCAGTGCGGGACAGAAGAATTCGAATTTTGGATCCGCCGTCTATGCGCCGATGGCAGATGGCCTCGAATACGAGATCAGCATGTCGCAAACCGCGCTGGTACTGAAGCCCACGAATAGTGCAGCCACACGCGCACTGGGTGAAACGGAGTAGAGCTTGGGTCTCTGGGATAGCCTCGTTGTAGAACCCTGCGTCTCGCTTGCGTGCACGTCCAAACCCATAATGAAGCAGCGCGCCAAGGTCGTGCCGCAAGCCGAAGGTGTTGTACTGGAGATCGGGTGCGGGTCTGGCACCAATTTCGGCATGTATGATCTCGATAAGGTTGAGCATTTACATGCGCTGGAGCCTGCGCCTGGGATGCTCAAGCGCGCCCGCAAGGCGGTGATCAACACGCCGCTCTATGGACGCACGGATTTCCACGAGGCGGGCGCTGAGGCTGTGCCGCTTGAGGAGAACTCTGTCGATACCGCCATCGTGACCTTCGTGCTTTGTACCATTCCCGACTGGCAGGGCGCCCTGAGCGAGGCACGGCGTGTGCTGAAGCCCGGCGGACGCCTGCTTTTTTCCGAACATGGCGCGGCGCCAGATGACGGCGTCGCGAAATGGCAGCGCAGGTTTGAGCCGGTCTGGAAGGTCTTTGCCGGCGGTTGCCACCTGACCCGTGATACCGGCGCAATGCTGACGGAGGGGGGCTTCAAGCTCGACCAGCATGAGACCATGTACCTGCCAAAAACGCCAAGGATTGCTGGCTTTGTCAGCTGGGGCAGTGCCGGTGTCAGGTAGCACATTCCGCGCGCCTCCCTTCCTACCCTTCCTGCAAGGGGCACCTGACTTTTCCCCCGGCCTGTCACCGATCCCGGACGCCGACTGGTTGTTTCCCGATAGCGAAGCGGAACATGTTCCTGCGCGCCGCCTGATCATGGCGACACGGCCAACCGAGACCATGGCTGGCGACCTGCGCAGCGATGCCTGCGCTGAAATCTATGACATGGTCGCAAATGCAGCCAGGAGCACGATCGGACGCAAGACCGATCCGCCGCTGGTAAGGGCTGCGCGACTGGTGTCGGACGACCTTGTGGTCCTGGAACAAGGACAACCCGGTGACTGGCGCATGCGCAGCGCGATCGTCACTGCCCCGACCTATTGGCGCCTGCCCGAACTGATCAATATGGACCTTGCCGCTCTGCACCAGCCTGTTCCGGGCGGTGACCCTGAACTGGCAGGACGGATCGGGCGGATGATGACAGGCCTGCAGCCCGGAGTTGTGCTTGAACGGTTCAACTGGACTGTGCAGGCTGGCAGCGAGCGCTTTACCCCCGAACGGCCACAGGCGAACGGGATTGGAGCTGAAGACCTGCACCTTCGGGTCGAGCGCCAGACCGTCCGCAAACTTCCAGCGACAGGGGCGGTACTGTTTACAATACGCATCTGCATCGACCCTTTGCTGCCAATACTGGCCAATGGCGATCACCGCGAAGCATTTGAAGACGCCTGGCTGCTCGCACCTGAGCATGTCCGTCGCTACAAGTGCTGGGACGAGCTTGAGCACCTGGTCAAACTGGCCTGTCGCCGCTCCGCCCAGGCTGCTCTATAGAGACGCAAACCGATTCGCGGAGAGAGATGATGAAATACTGGCTGTTCAAATCCGAGCCATTCAAATGGAGCTGGGATATGCAGAAAGCCAAGGGCAGGGCCGGCGAGGAATGGGACGGCATTCGCAACTATCAGGCGCGCAACAATATGCGCGAGATGAAAGTCGGTGATCGTGGCTTCTTCTACCACTCGAATGAGGGTCTGGAGGTGGTTGGTATTGTTGAAGTCTGCGCCGAGAGCGCGCCGGACTCGACAACCGATGATGAGCGCTGGGACTGCGTTCACATTCGCGCTCTGGCGGACATGCCGGAGCCGGTAACGCTGAAAGCGGTCAAGGCCACAGAAGCGCTCGAGAAGATGGCATTGGTGACAAGCATGCGCCTTTCGGTTCAGCCGGTCCTGGAAGACGAGTGGATGGAGGTCTGCCGTATGGGGGGCCTCAATGGTAAAACCCTGAAGCCGCTTTAGCGGCCGCCGCTCTCAACACTGGCAAGGGCCCATTCGGCATAGTCGTGAAGATTGCCGCCTTTGAACAGAAAGCCGGTGATTCCCGCCGCTTTGGCTGCTTCCAGGTCGGTCTCTTTGTCACCAATCAGAAAACTTTTTTCCCGATCCACGGGAAATTCCGCCATCGCCTGAAGTAGCATTCCGGGTCCAGGTTTCCGGTTCAGGCTGGTCTTGCGATAGGCCGGATCGGTGGCCTCGGGATGCCACGGGCTGGAATATACCGCATCAACGTCGCCGCCAGCAGCGCGTATGTCTTTCAACATGTGCGCATGAACGGTTTCAACATCGGCTTCTGTGTAGCTGCCAAAGGCGATCGCCGACTGATTGGTGACCACAAAAATCAGCCATTCGCGGGCTTTGAAGGCTCGTATGCAATCCAGTGCCCCATCGATCCAGATGAAGTCCTCAACCCGGCAGACATAGCCCTGATCAACGTTCAATACGCCATCGCGATCAAGGAAAAGGGCGGGGCGAAACCTAGTCATATGGCCCCTTACCGCGATTACACGTTCTGCGCGATGGGGCTGGACGAAATGACCTTGTTCTGGTCACTTTCATGTCTGGAGCCACAAAAGTGGCCCTGAATGCCTGAAGGGAGGGCACGTATATGGAATATCTTCCACTTATTCTGAATGGTGTAGGCGGGGCCGTGATCGGTCCAATCGTCTCGAAAATGCTTGGTGGCAAAGGCGCTACAGGCGCACTTGCCGGGATTATTGGCGGCCTGGCTGGTGGTTGGGGCATGGGCGAAGCCGGGGTTGGCTTCCAATCCCTGCTCGGCAATGAGGCCCTGATGGGGCACATTAGCAGCTTCCTGAATGGCGGCGTCGGCGGCGGTATTATTGGCGGGATTCTCGGGATGATCACCAAAGCCAAATAGCCACCACAAAACAAATTGTTTTATCAAGGGCGGCCAGCATGGTCGCCCTTTTTTATTCGGCCGGCTCCGGTGTCTCAGCGGCAAGTTTTGCGATCGCCCGCCGATTGACACCTGCACCGATCAGGAACGGAATGAAAGCAAGTGCGGTAATGATCGCGGCAAGCAGGAACGCTGCGCCTGGGAAATAGATCGGGGCATTTGGTGCAGAGAAGGCCTGCAGTGTCTGGCTCATCAGGACCGGACTGAAGATCAGTGTCATCGCCATCATGCTGGCCTGAGCACCTTGCAACTCGCCTTGGGCATCGCGCGGTGTCAGCGTTGATGTGATCGTGTTGATCGCCGGCATGGCGACACCGCCTAGCGAGGTTACGGCAATGATCGCGTAGGCCATCCAGGGGGCATTCGCGAGCGAGAGCAGAATCAGTGCGAAGGCATTCATGCCAAGGCCGAACATGGCTGCGCGCATGGCGCCGAAGCGTTTGATCAGCCAACCGGTGATCAGCGCCTGGCTGACCGCTGAGCCGACTCCAACTGCACCGAGGGAAAGGCCAATTTCGAACTCTGACCAGTCATAACGAATCTCGCCGTGGAAATTCCAGGTGGCAGGATAAACCGCGTGGGCGATCTGAAACAGGCCGATGGCGCCGATAAACCAGGCGACACGTGGCAGTTTTGAAAAATGCACCATTGCGCCAAACGGGTTGGCGCGGGCCAGTTTAAACGGGCGGCGGTCTTCTTTAGGCAGGCTTTCTGGCAGTACATACAGGCCATAGAGGAAATTCACTCCGGCAATGCCAGCGGCCGCAAAGAACGGTAGGCGGGTGTCAATTTCGCCCAGCAGACCGCCTATCACTGGCCCTAGGATGAACCCGATGCCGAAAGCGGCCCCCATCATGCCGAAGGCACGGCCGCGATCTTCAGGCTCGGTGACATCGGCGATATAGGCATTGGCAACTGAATACGTCGCCGAGAATAGTCCGCCAAGAAAACGCCCAATGAATAGAATGGAAAGCGTCGGCGCGAGCCCCATGATCAACAGGTCGACCCCTAGCATGGCGATCGAGGCCAGCAGGACTGGGCGACGCCCATAAGCGTCCGACAATCCACCCAGAACGGGCATTGCCATGAAATTGGCGACGGCAAATGTCGCGCTCAGCCAGCCATTGATCGCCACGGATTCTTCAGCTGCCAGCCCGGTGAGGTCGAACAATAAGG
>CAYGKE010000015.1:0-26875 GCA_964350465.1 uncultured Hyphomonas sp. | reverse complement strand
CGGCCGGCATGACTGGCCAGCTCAAGCCGAAGGACAGCATGTTCAGGATTACCGCGACAATCACGAAGAAGAACGCGTTCTTTCCGGGTTTGGGGCGTGCAGATGCAGTGTCGTTCATTGTCAGGCTTTGCGCGAGTGCGCGGGCCGGGTCAATACGCCAAGCGCGACGCCGCTTAGTATGAGCAGGCTGGAGAGGGCAAATCGAAGCGTAATCGGCTCGTTCAGGATCAACACACCGCCAAGCGCGGCGAGGGCGGGAACGGTGAGTTGCGCGATCCCTGCACGTGTTGCCGTCAGGCCCTTCAGTGCGGCGTACCAGACGACATAGCCAAGCCCTGACGTGACCGCGCCAGAGATCAAAGCCAGAGCCATACCGCCTGCATCCGGAACAGGCTCGGGACGGATGGCCAGGACGGGTAGGGCGAGCGCGAGCGCGAGGAGGCTTGCCCGCACAAAATTTCCTGTCGTTGCAGCAGCTGGATCACCACTACCTCGACCCAGGAGCGAATAGGCACCCCAGCCAATACCGGCGATAGCCATAGCCAGTGAGCCGAGCAGAGGCGGGGCTTCAATGCTGGGTGAAACCAGCCAGACCAGCGCCGTTAGCGCAATCACCAAGCCGAGCATTTGCAGGGGTGCCAAGCGTTCGCCTTGCAGAAAGCCCCAGCCCAGCATGGTGATCTGCACAACAGCGAACAGGATGATGGCACCAGTACCAGCGGGCAGGGCGAGATAGGCGTAGGAAAAGAACCCGGCATAGGCCAGCAGGGTCAGGCCGCCGCGCCACGACCCAGCTGGTCTGACACCGCGCAAGGTCAAAAGCGCGATGAGGAAAAGCGCGCCGCTGACGAGGCGTATCAGTGCGAAGCTTCCAGCGCCAATCTCGGTCTGGGTCAGAGCTAGCCGTCCGAGCACTGAATTGGCCGCAAATGCCACCATCGCAAAACAAGTGAGTATGAGTGTTCGAAGGCTTAGCGGCATCCGGCCCTGCTTAAGCAGGCTTGCCGGGCTTGCCCAGTCACAAGCCAGTGTTGGCCTATTGTCCGATTGTGCCGCTAAACGCCTGGCTAAGATCACGGTAGAAGGCGACGCGTTGCGCCTGCTCGGGTGACAGCTCTTTTAGCCGCCCGGCACCGCGCAGCACGGCAGGCGAGCGCCCAGCGTGGGCGACGGTCATCATATCGGCCCACAGCTTGGCCGGCAGGCCGCCACCTGTTACGTCATTCATCGAAGTGTCGTCATCATTGCCGGTCCAGACACCGCCAAGATAGATCGCGCTATAACCAACAAACCAGGCGTCTCGGGACGATTGGCTGGTGCCGGTCTTACCAGCGACGGGCCAGCCTTTAACGGTTGCATTCTTGCCAGTGCCATCGCTGACAACTTTGGCCATCATCGCAGTCATGGTCTCTGCAAGATCGCGCGGATAGACCCGCGCCGGATCATATTCCGGGCGCTCATAAAGTGTATCGCCGCGTGATGTCTCGATCTTGGCGACGAGATAGGGATCAATACGCTGTCCGCCGGTCATGAATGGCCCATAGGCGCGCGTCAGTTCCCAGAGATTGAGCTCCTGACTGCCGAGTGCAATGGATGGAAGCGGCTGCAACTCCGATGTGATGCCGAACTTGCGCGAGAGCAGGATGATGTTTTCCTCCCCGGCTTCCTGTCCGAGCAGGGCTGCGACGGTATTCAGGCTGTCGCGCAGCGCCTCGTTGAGCGTCACCGGTCCCATATAGGCGCGGTTGAAATTCTTGGGCTTCCAGCCATCAATCTCAACGGGTTCGTCGATCCGAACATCATAGGGTGAGAGACCCGCTTCCAGCGCTGCTGCATAGACGAAAGGCTTGAACGCCGAACCGGGCTGGCGCTGCGCCATGGTCACGCGATTGAACTGGCTTTCGGTATAGTCTCGCCCGCCATACAGGGCGAGGACATGGCCGTCGCGGTCCATCAGGATTGCGGCAGCCTGGCTGGTCATGGTCTCAGCCGATTCAGCCTCCATGCGGGCCTCAATGACCTCAGAGACTTTTCCCTGTAGCGCCGGGTTTATTGTCAGCGTGATGACAAGGTCATCTGGCAGGTCGGGCAGCAGCGCGCTGGCCTGTTCGGCGGCAAGGTCAAGCACATAGCCGAGCTGGGGGTTGTTTTCCGGATTGTCCGATAAAACAACTTCAGACTGGACCGCGCGCAGTGCGCTTTCCGGTGTCACGAATCCAGCCTGCACCATTTCCGACAAGACATAAGCCTGACGGGCGCGGGCATCATCCATGTTCTTGTTAAGGGCAAGGCGCGATGGTGCCTGAGGCAAGGTCGCCAGTAGCGATGCCTCTGCCAGGGTGAGATCCTGCGGGTCCTTGCCAAAATAGAAGCGCGAGGCGGCGCCAAGTCCATAGAAGCCAGAGCCGAAATAGACCCGGTTGAGATATAGTTCGAGCACCTCGCTTTTTGACAACCGTTTCTCAAGCTGCCGGGCAAGGCGCACTTCCTGCACTTTACGTTTCAGTGTCTGCTCAGGTGACAGGACGAGATTCTTGACCAGTTGCTGGGTCAGCGTCGAGGCACCCGAAACGGTCTCGCCCGCAAAGACGTTTGAGATCAGTGCCCGTGCCATGGCGCGGGTGTCGGCGCCGTCATGCTCGTAAAAGCGCTTGTCCTCCGCAGCGATAAAGGCGCGTGCAACATGCGGCGGGAGGTCATCAAGCCGTACGGAGCGACCATAGCGCGGCCCACGAATGCCGAGAGTCGTGCCATCTGTGGCCAGAAACTCGATTGCCGGGTCTCGGTTTACCTCCCACAGCTCTGCTGTTGCAGGCAATTCCGGCATGCCGCGATAAAGGCTCTGCCAGAACAACCAGCCCCAGACACCAGCGATCATAGCGAGCACGAGGACACTCAAAGAGCCGTATTTCAGGATGGGCCGACGCTTGCGCAGGACAGGCGCTGCCGGACGCGCCGGAGGCTTTTTCAGCCCGCCTTTTCCGTTGCTCGCAATCACACATCTCTCCCGATACGTTCAGAGGGGACTTAATGGCGATAGATTGCGGCAGCGTGAAGGCGTTTTTAGCCGCGACGCGGCGGCGGGCAGGGGAGCTGATCCGGCCTGCGTGTGCCTGGTCTGGCGTTTTCGGTGAGGATTTTCGCAAGCCGCAATTGGCTGTGGATCGTATCAGACGTCATTGGTCGCATAATGCAGCTGATTGGTTCACCCGTGTCTGCTGCAATAATCACTGCGATCCCGGTAATGCCGCCATACCACTCCCACAGCTCACTGGCCCGATGATCCGCAGCAACTTGTCGAGCGGTGTCTATTGCTTTCGCCGACCGGGCCATCGGTGCTCGCCGCCCGGCATTGGTCATATCGAGATCAACACGCTCGATCGCGCTGGCTTCAAATCCCGATATGGCCTCGTCAATGCGCGGGTTGAGAACCTGACAATTCGGGCACCAGTCGGCCGTGAAGTTGATGATTTTTAACGTTGGTTCCGCGCGCGCTGTAAGCGCCGCGCCCAGAGCAAAAAGCCCAAACAAAAGAAGTCTCAGCATGAATCTATCCTAGCACAGCGAGGATGAACCCGGCGCATCACAAGGGCATTAGGCGCTACGCCCGAATACGCGTTTGAAAATGTAGTCAACGCAGCTGAAATGGTAGGCATCGTCGAACAGGCTCTCCAGTTTCTCGTGGGATAGTTTGGCGGTCACATCGCTGTCGGTCTTGAGATGATCGAGGAAAGCACCTTCACCGGCCCATGTTTTCATCGCATTGCGCTGGACCATGCGATAGCCATCTTCGCGGCTATTACCGGCCTCGACCAAGGCGAGCAGGACGCGCTGCGAGTTGTGCAGCCCGCCCATCTTGTCCATGACAGCCTGCATATTCTCCGGATAGACAAGCAGGTTTTCGATGACGCCGGCCAAGCGATGAAGGGCAAAATCAAGGTGAATCGTCGTGTCAGGGCCAATGCCGCGCTCGACGCTGGAGTGAGAGATGTCGCGCTCGTGCCACAGCGCAACATTCTCCATTGCCGGTACCACCGCCATACGGACCAGGCGGGCAAGACCCGTCAGGTTTTCCGTCAGCACAGGGTTGCGCTTATGCGGCATGGCGCTGGAGCCTTTCTGGCCTTTGGAGAAGAACTCCTCTGCTTCGTACAGTTCAGTGCGTTGCAGGTGACGGATTTCGGTTGCCAGGCGCTCAATGCTTGAGGCAATCACGCCCAGCGTCGCGAAATACATCGCGTGGCGGTCACGTGGGATGACCTGCGTCGAGACCGGTTCTGGGGTTAGGCCCAGTTTTTCGGAGACATATTCTTCAATGCGCGGGTCAATATTGGCAAAGGTGCCGACCGCGCCAGAGATCGCGCAGGTGGCAATCTCTTCGCGCGCGAGCGTGAGCCGTATCTTGGCGCGCTGGAACTCGGCGTGGAAGGTTGCGAGCTTCAGACCAAATGTTGTCGGCTCAGCATGGATGCCATGGCTGCGCCCTATCGTTGGTGTAAGTTTGTGCTCGAAGGCGCGTTTTTCCAGGGCGGCAAGAACGCGGTCGAGGCCCTCCATCATAAGATCGGTGGCACGCACCAATTGCACATTGAAACATGTGTCCAGCACATCTGAAGACGTCATGCCCTTGTGCAGGAAACGAGCCGGCTCACCAACATGCTCAGCGACATTGGTCAGGAAGGCGATGACATCGTGCTTGACCTCGCGCTCGATCTCATCGATGCGGGCGACTTCGAAAGCGCCTTTCTCACGTACGACCGCGCTGGTGCCTTCGGGGATCTGACCCAAACTCTCCATCGCTTCGGCGGCCAACGTCTCGATCTCAAGCCAGATGCCGTATTTGCTCTCCGGCTCCCAGATGGCGGTCATGGCGGGGCGGGCGTAACGATGGATCATGGCGGGCCTTTGTCTCTATCTGGCGCGCGTATATCGGGGGAATCGCCGGTCGGCAATCTGGCTTGCCAGACGGTTGGCTTTAAAACCGGAAATCAGGCAGCCAGTCTTGAAAGAGCTGGCCTTTGCGGGAGAGGTCCGCAGCCGCCTGTTCAGGGCTACGGCGCAAGAATCGCACCCGGTCGCCGGGCCTGATCTGGCCCAGCATATGGCGGTCACAGCGCGCTACCGAGGCGATGCGGGGATAACCGCCCGTAGTTTGAGCGTCGCAGCCAAGAATAATCGGCTGGCCGTGCTCCGGACATTGTATCGTGCCGGGAAAGACCGGCGCGCTTTTCATCTTGCCGTCAGAGCTGGTTTGCAGGCGCGGGCCGTCCAACATAATGCCCATTCGGTCGGCGCGTCGGCTAACCGGAAAGTCGGTTTCAAACAGGGCCTGTTTTGATGTGTCATCGAGTTGGTCGAATTCGGCGCCCGTACAGGTTCGCAATGCCCAGGTGCGAGCGATATGTGGACGGGCAGCTACAGGGGTTGTGAGTGGGGGCGACAAGGCGGCTGGTTGCCGAAACTCGATCTCATCGCCAGCGCTCAAGGCACGGCCCTGAAACCCTCCCAAACGCGCCGGCAGATAGGTCGAAGCGCTGCCGAGAATTTCATTTGCGATTATGCCGCCTGCGACAGCGAGATAAGTACGTACGCCCCGAGCTGGGGGCGTCAGGTGCAGACGGTCGCCGGACCTGAGCGTCAGGGTTTGATGGTATGGAGCGGGCACATCATTCAGGCTTGCGGGGGCCAGAGCGCCTGCCAGCGCGATGGTGATTTCGGCATCAACCTGACATGCAAACCCGCCCAGCGTGATCTCAATCGCGGCCGCCGAGTACGTGTTGCCGACAAGACGATTGGCCAATGCGTGAGACAGAGGATCGGCTGGGCCGCTCCATGGCACGCCCATATGACGATAACCGCGTCTCGGGCCAGCTTGCACGGTTGCCTGAAGACCAGGCGTCAGGATGGTGATGCTCATGGCAAACCAATTGGAACAAAGCGCACCTTCATGCCAGGGTGAAGCACAAATGGATCGGGAGCATTCGGATTGAACAGGCTATGATCAGTGCGTCCGATGATTGGCCATCCACCGGGGCCCTGCAGCGCATAGAGCCCGCTATACTCCGCTGAGATGCCGACAGATCCGGCTGGCACCACGCTGCGGGGCTGGGCCAATCTGGGGACTGAGAGTGCCGGATCTAGGCTGCCGAGATAGGCAAAGCCTGGCGTGAAGCCAATCATCTCAGTTTTGTAGACTGCGGCGCTGTGGCGACGGATGACCTCACTCTCGTTGAGGCCAGTCTGTTCGCAAATATGGGCGAGGTCTGGACCGTGCTCGCCGCCATAGCGGATTTGGATGTCAATAACAGGCGCGCTGCATCGATTTGCGGCGGGGGGCGCTGATGCGGCTTGTTGTAGGTGTTTAAGGACCTGCGCGGTGGGTGTTTCTAGCGGATCAAATTGAACGCAAACGCTGTCTAGTCCCGCGACCACCTCTTCGCCAAGTCCAAGGCCACGCATGCATTCGGCAATCTGCTGGGCGGTGCCAGCATCGCTGACAGTCAGGCTGGCAATATCACCGGCGATAAGGCGCGCTTTATGTTCCGTCATGATGGTGCTGCGACACTGATCGACCGCTCTTCGAGTAGAGCGCGCAGAGCGATTGCGGTTTCCAGCGCGCTGTCACTATCGCCATGCAGGCAAAGTGTTTGAGCTGGCAGATCGATACTTTCGCCGCTCTGGGTGCTCACGCGGCCTGTCTGGATCAAGCTGAGCGCCTGTTTGAGCCGGGCATTGAGAGAGGACAGCACTGCGCCGGGCTTATCGCGGGGAACAAGGCTGCCATCGCTGGCATACGCACGGTCGATGAAACCTTCGGAAACAAAGCGCAGGCCAGCGCGGCTCGCGGCTCGCTCCAGTGCGCTATCAGGTGGACCGATAAGTTGGGTGTCGAACCCAAGGCTTGCCGCGCAAGACAGCACAAGATCTGCCAATCCTTCATCCTGCGCCGCGTCATCATACAGGGCGCCATGCGGCTTTAAATGCGTTAGGTGCTGTCCGCGCTCATAGGCGAGGGCGGCCAGACGGCCAATTTGCTCATTCAGGCTGTGTTTGAGGTCATCTGTGCCCATCTTGATCGTGCGGCGTCCGAAGCCTGCCCGATCCGGATAGGATGGGTGAGCACCGCAGCGAACCTCGTGCCTCGCAGCGAGGTCAAGCGTCTGCGCCATGCTCGCAGGATCGCCGGCATGACCGCCGCAGGCAATGTTACAGCTTGAGATCAGTGGCATGATCGCCGCATCATGGCGTTCGCCTTCGCCAAGATCGGCATTCAGATCAATTGTCTTGGTCATTTGGCGAATTAGCCTTCATGTTAGTTGCCGGAGCAAAGCTTTCAGAATCCGTCTTTGCAAGACTTTGCGTGTTCTGCGTCGCTTGGCTGCTTCGGCGATGGGCCTGGTCGAGCGCTGTCGAATAGCTCCATATCAGGAAAAAATTACACGGTTACACTTGTAGCTAAAAAAATGTTGCACTTTTGGCGCAGTCCTGGCCAAAACTCACCGAATTTTGTATCTCATGTGCTCAGTTTAATTGACACGAAGCAAATGTGGCAATTGTGTGATTTTCATCGAACGGCAGTTCAGGGGGTCGTTCGGTTGTGGGAAGGCAAATGGGGATTTGCCTTCTTTCCCGATCGAATGATTGGGGGATAGCGAAACAGGACGATCGGTGGATCGTCCTGTTTTGATTCCGGGTATTGGTTTCACAAGCCAAGCGACGCAAGCACTGTTTCGGTATCCGCCCCCAAGCGTGGCGGATGTAGAGAAAAGTCCGCCGGGGTCTCAGAAAAATGCACAGGATGTTTCATGCTGCGATACGGGCCGGCTTCGGGATGCTCGCGCGTCTCGAAGAAATTAACGGCCTCAAGATGAGGATCGGTAAGCACGTCCTGCAAGCGGTTGAACCGCATGGCGGGAATATTCTCGGCATCCATCAGCGCCAGCCACTCATCGGTTGTTTTGAGCAGCGCGACCTCGCCAATGATCGCATAGAGTTCGGTGATGTGTTCGGTACGCGCTTCATAGCTGGCAAAGCGCGGATCTTCGAAGACGCCTTCCCGGCCACCCAACTCGAAGAACCGCGCCCACTGTTTGTCTGAATAGGGGACGAGCCCGATATAGCCGTCCTTGGTCTTGTAGGGCTTGCGATTGGCATTGATTGAGCGTGTGTACGCCATTTTGCCATTACCCGGCAGGAAGGTCTCACCATAGAGGTTCTCAACCATATTGAAGAAAGTGAAACTCTCCAGCATCGGCACGGAAACGAACTGACCCTGTCCGGTTCGCTCGCGGTGATAGAGCGCGGCGAGTGTCGCATATGCTGCAAACAGGCCCACTGTCTTGTCGGCGATCACGCTTGGCGCATAGGTCGGTTCCTCGCCGCTGCGCAGGCGGCCAAGATCAGCATAACCTGCTGCGCCCTGGATCAGGTCATCATAGGCTTGCCGCGACGCATAGGGCCCGTCGGCACCAAATCCGGCGCAATGGACATAGACAATATTGGGATTGATGGCTTTGACTGCTTCATAGCCAAACCCCAAACGCTCAATTCCGGCAAGCCGGATATTGTGAAAGAAGACGTCAGCATTTTTGAGCATTTCGGTCAGGACTTTGGCGCCTTCCTCGGTCTTAGCATTCAAGCGTACGGAGCGTTTGTTGCGGTTGAGATTCATGTAGATCGGACCGAGATCGCCGGTCGGGGAGTCCCCGGCATAGCGCATCAGGTCGCCGTCTCGCGCCTGCTGGAAGGTTTCGATCTTGGTTACATTGGCGCCCAGGTCACCGAAGATCAGCGTTGCCATGGGCCCGAGTATGACGCTGGACATGTCGACAATCTTGACCCCCGCCAGTGGGCCGGTTCGTGCACTCGGTTCCGCCATGATAATCTCCCCAAAACTTGTTTCACAACAGATATGGAGGTGTCGCAGGGGAAGGCTAGCTCAAACCCCGCACCAGGGCTTCGGCGCGCCATAGGCAATGCCCTGACCTTGCGCGAGCAGGCGCTCAGCGAGCGTTTCGCCATCGTCCGTGACAACGCTAGCGACGACGCGTCCGCCATACTTGTCACGTGTGATCCCGGTTAGGTTTACCGTGCTGCCAACAGGGGCACTAGCCGCAACCGCTGCTTTTGCGGCGTAGGCAAGCGCCTTCTCGGCTGGGCATTTCGGGCGAAAGAGCTCCGGTGCATCGACACCTCGCAGGCGTACAGAGACCTCGACGCTTTGATCGACCCAGATCATCGCGCGGACCCGGATCGTATCGCCATCGACAATTTTCAGAACTTCAGCTCGGATCGGACCTGTCAGGCTGTCAGCCATCGCCATCGGATGCGCGAGGAAACCAAAGAGAAGAAGGAGGGAGACGCGAAACATACTTAGGGTTGTATTTGTATTTTAATCAACTTTCAAGGGATTTGTTCCATCTATGTTCTTGTTTGATTATGGCGCGAGCAGGGCAGTGATGCGATCGGCGAGCAGTCGCCCCGGCGCAGTCAGCGCCAGCCGATCAGCCGATACTGCGATGAGCCTTTGTTGCTGCAGGTCCGCCAGTACACCGGCACGCGGAGGGTGGCCCACCAGTGTTTCAAACCGGGACAAGTCGAGGCCCATGGTGGGCCGCAGCCCCATGGCAACGAACTCTCTGGCGACATCGAGAGAGGTCGATAGTACGGGTTTGGGCTGAGCGCTTTCAACATAATCTGCAACCTTGCGGGAGGCCTCGGTGCTGAAGCGCTCCCCTGAAACGGTGATCCGTCCATGCGCGCCGGGGCCGACGCCGATCCAATCGCCGCTATTCCAATAAATCATGTTATGGCGGGACTGGTATTGCGGGGCAGAGGCGTGATTTGAGACCTCATAGGCAGGCAGGCAGGCAGCATCGCAACGCGCTTGCGTCAACTCGTACAGATCGGCTTGGTCGTCATCCTCCATCGGCACCAGATCGCCGCGGGCGGCGCGCTGACCAAACGCGGTGCGCTGTTCGATGGTCAACTCATAAAGTGAGAAGTGCGGTGTCCCGAGCGCCAGAGCTTCGGACAATTCGGCCCGCCACTCAGCCAAGGACTGCCCGGGCCGCGCATAGATGAGATCGATGGAGTGATTGTCGAAGAGCGAGGCAGCTTTGCTAACCGCTTCAAGCGCCTTGTGAGAATCGTGATCGCGGCCGAGGAAGCGCAGGGCGTCATCGCGGAGTGACTGTACACCAATCGACAAGCGACTAATGCCAGCCGTCTTCCAGCCCCCAAGATCGGCGCTCAGAATATCATTCGGATTGGCTTCCAGCGTAATCTCGGCATCTGCTTTGACGCCAAAAGCCTTGTCAGCGACAGTCATGATTCTTTGCAAATGGGCCGGGGCTAACAGGCTTGGCGTGCCGCCGCCAAAGAACACCGTATCCAGCGCCGGGTGATCCTGCATGAATTCCCTGTAGGCCCTTATATCATTGCAGATGGCAGCGATCAGAGGTTCGGGATCGCGATCCTTTGCAGCAAAGACATTGAAGTCGCAATAGGGGCAGATTTTCGAGCAATAAGGCCAGTGAACATAAAGTCCGAAACCATATTGCGGTCCAAGGGCAAGCATTACAGCAAAGCCGCTTTCAATTTCTCGAATGCAGCGGCGCGGTGGCTCATCGCGTGCTTCTCTTCAGGATTTAGCTCAGCGAAGGTCTCGGTGCGCCCGACCGGCACGAAGACAGGATCAAACCCAAAGCCCATTTCTCCGCGCGGTGGCCAGGTGAGTGTGCCGTACGACTCGCCTTCGAATACTTCTTCATGCCCGTCAGGCCAGACGACAGCAAGACAACAGACGAACTTCGCCGCACGATTACTTGCGTCAATGGCTTGTAGTTCCCGCTCGACTTTTTCCATCGCCTTGTAGAAATCGCGCGGGTTCCCGGCCCAGTCCGCCGTATGCACGCCTGGCATCCCGCCAAGCGCCTCGACGGCCAGTCCGCTATCATCTGACAAAGCCGGCGATCCGGTCGCAATTGCCGCTGCGCGCGCCTTTAACAGCGCATTTCCGGCAAAAGTGAACTCTGTCTCCTCCGGTTCAGGCAGATTCAGCTCACCCGCCGCCACAACTGTAAAGCCGAGAGGTTCGAAAAGATCTTTTAATTCAGAGACTTTACCCTGGTTGTGGGTCGCGGCCACCAGGCGACCTTTTTGCAGGTGTCGGGACATTCAATGTGGCTCCGTTCTTGCTTTCTAGACGAATGTGATTATCGTTAAACGGTAATTATTGGCTAGCGAGTCGGCAAAATTTTGCCGGTTTGCTGTACAGGAGGTCGAAACCGAAGATGCCGGAGGGCGAAACAAATTCCATCGCAGCGGTGCTGTCGCATGTCGTTCGGGCCATATTCTGGCTGGCGGTGATCATCGGTGTGTTCGGCTTTGTGCTGATTGGACTGGGTGTTCTCGGTAGCGTGAATGGCGGCGTGGTGAAAGTCCCGGGCATGGAGACCTATGTCGAAAACGTCGAACCTGGCCGTCTCGTCGCTGCTTTGGTCGGTTTGGTCGTGTTTTCTGTTGGGATTTCTTATGTCTGCGCGCAGCTTAGCCGGATCCTCTCGACATTGGCTGCTGGTGATCCCTTTGTGCCCGAAAATGGCCCACGCCTGACCCGTATTGCGCTCGCGATCGCGATGATTGAATTGGTGCGCAATGGTGCCGTCTTTGTGCTGAGTGCATTTGTTGACTTGGGCGTCGGCTACGAGCCGAAACTGATGTTCAATCTTGCGGCCTGGGGCGCGGTGCTGACGCTGTTTATTCTGGCTCAGGTTTTTCGCGAAGGTTCTCGCCTGCGCGAAGAAGAGAAAATGACAATATGAGGAGGGTTGAGCATGACCATTCGTGTCACCCTCGATAGGGTTCTTCTGGACAAGCGTATGTCGCTGACCGAGCTGTCGGAGCGCGTTGGTGTGACCCTGGCGAACCTGTCCATTCTGAAAACCGGCAAGGCCAAGGCTGTGCGTTTCTCAACCCTCGAGGCTCTGTGCCGTGAGCTTGATTGCCAGCCGGGAGACATTCTGGTGTTTGAAACCGAGGCTTCACGAAAGAGCAGCGAGGCCGCCTGACGATCAGTTTGGTGCCTAAATCGACACAAGCCCAGTGACGATGATCAGGAAAAAGAATGTACAGATCGATGCCAGCAAGGATGGCAGCATGATCTCGATCAGTGTGAATCTCGGAAAATCCCGTTTCTTGGCGACATGAATTTCCCATTCGCGCGTGAATGGCGCGAATTCGAAGTTCTGTTCCAACTCATTAATCGTGTCATATTTCGATGCGTTCAGGCGGCGCGCAGCAAAAATCGTCGAAAGCCACAGCACCGAATTCAGCAAAGCCAGAAACAGCGCCGCCGACACAACGGTTCGCGTCGGGAAATCCTGATTGTCCGATTGCAGGACGAAGGATATCGATACGAAAATCGCCACGATCACAGAGAAGTAAAATCGGTTCAGGGCGTGGCGCCGATCAATGCCGCGCTCAGCGCTTTCGACCATGACTTTGTAGATCTCGATCCGCCGGTCATAGTCATACTCGCCCAGCGTCTCATCCTTGGCGACCACATGCGGTGCAAACGTGCCTTTCGCAACCACTCCTGATGCGGCACCATTGGCGTCCATCTTGTCCATCCACGACTGGACCTTGTCGAGTGTGCGGGTCTGGAAGGTTTTGTTCGGATCAAACAGGCGGGTGCAGAAGTCAGGTGCATCGAGCGCCTGACGGCCAAAGTCAGCCTCGTTCATATTGTGCCGGTCAAGAAAGCTGCGCACGTCCTGGCGAAAATGATCAAGTACGGACACAGGCTGTCGACCTTTCTAGTCTTCGGGAAGCTCCGAGGTTGCAAGCCTGAAGCCAAACACCTTGTCGCGAGTGTTACGATCAATCCTGGCCCGGTTGGCCGCACGGTGATCGTCCGGGTCGCGGCCCCAGGCCCCGCCGCGCAGGACACGGCGCGTGCAATCCCCGGCTTTTTGTGGCGCGCCGTTGGTGGGCGCGGTGAGGTAGGAGTTGATATAGCAGTCTTGTACCCATTCGCGGGCATTGCCGAGCATACCTTTCACGCCGAATGGATTAGCAGGCAAGCTGTCGGCTTGGACGGGCGCACTGGTCGGCGCTATCAAGGGGTCAAAGGAAGTGCCCCACCAATAAGGCGTCGATGTACCCCCACGCGCTGCATATTCCCACTCCGCCTCGCTAGGCAGGCGATAGCGACGGCCAGACTTTCGCGACAGCCAATCAGCATAAGTGTTGGCATCCTGCCAGGATACGTCGAGCACAGGCATACCGCCGCCGCCAAACCCGCGATCGCTCGGAGTATAGCTACACCCACCATCATTAACGCAGGCCTGCCACTGATCCGTCGTTACTTCCGTCTTTCCGATTGCAAAGGCGCGCAGTGTGACTTCATGCAGCGGCCCCTCATTTCCGGTGCGCCCAGCCTCGTCATCAGGCGAACCCATCATAAAAGAACCGGCAGGGATGCTGACCATTGTCGGGCACTGCTCGCAATCAGAGAATAGTCCTGACGGCATCTCAACACCGACAGGCGCATCATTGTCCGGCGTATCCCCGCCACCCGAGAATACGACAAATCCGACCAACGCGATGGCGACTACAGCACCTATTCCAGCAAAAGCGGGAAGCTTGCTCGACCCTTTAGCGGCTTTGACTGGCTCAGGGGCTGGTGGCGGCGATGTCGGCGCAATTTCAGGCTCGGGCGCAGGCGGCTCTGGGACCGGCGGTGCCGCAATTGAGGTCGCCGGTGTTAGCGCGGCAATGCGATTGTTCGCAAGGTCTGAGAAATGACCGCTCGGATAGCGTTTCAGATAAGCCTCGTAATCAGACACATCGCCGCTGCCTTGTATCGATGTCCAGAATGTGTGTTCGATCGTATCGTCTTGTGTCGGAGCAGGTGTCGCCGGGCTGGCTTCGTCCGGCGCAGGGACGCGTGCGGATATGGCGGACTTGATGTCTTCGATGAAGCCTTTCCAGCGTTCCTCAGTCCGGTCGCCCGCCCAGCCAATCAGGTCGGCCGATTGGGTCAGTTCGAACATGATTGGGCGCTCGGCATCATCAATCATTGCCGGAACAATGGTCGAGGTCCGCTCGCCTAAAGTGGCTTCCGTGCGCACCCATTTCGATTTTACCGAGACTTCAGACCAAAGCACGACCACGACTTTTGCATCGCGCAACATGCCCTCTGTGACCTCATCATAGGTCTGGCCAGCTTTCAGAATCTTGTCCCACCAGACCGTCAGGCCCTCGGCTTCAAGGGATTTTGCAATCAGCTCGGCACGCGGGCGATCCGCACGGCTATAAGACAGGAAAATATCCGCCAAACTCAACTCCCCTCGCAGGCCCTGATCTATGCAGAGCTTTGTATTGCGGGGACTATTACACAGAATTCAGGGAGGGCAAACAAATGCTGGTAGGCCAGCGGGGGAATTACCCAATGGCTGCTATTTGGGCGGCGAACAGTTCGCTGCAGCCCTTTTCTGCGAGCCGCATCATCTCATCGACTTCGGCCCGCGTCATCGGGCGTTCTTCGCCGGTGCCCTGTACTTCGATAAAGCCGCCATCAGAACTCATGACGACATTCATGTCCGCTTCACCGCCCGAATCCTCTGGGTAATCGACATCGAGGACAGGCACTTCCTTGAACAAGCCAACCGAGATCGCAGCCGCTTGTTTTAGGATCGGGTCGGTTTCAATAACGCCTTCTGCCTTGAGGTATTTGATCGCCATGGCGAGAGCGACAAAACCGCCCGTGATCGACGCGGTGCGGGTGCCACCATCGGCCTGTATGACGTCGCAATCGATTGTGATCTGGTTTTCGCCAAGCGCTTCGAGATCGACCACTGAGCGCAAGGAGCGTCCAATCAGGCGCTGAATTTCCTGCGTGCGGCCAGATTGCTTGCCGCGCGCCGCCTCGCGGTTACCGCGTGTATGAGTGGCGCGGGGTAGCATGCCGTACTCGCCGGTGACCCAGCCTTTGCCAGTGCCGCGCATCCAGCCGGGCACCTTGTCGGTCCAGCTGGCCGTGCACAGCACGTGCGTGTGGCCGAACTTGGCAAGGCAGGAGCCTTCTGCATAGCGTGTGACGCCGGTTTCAAGACTGATCGGGCGAAGTTCGTCTGCGGCGCGCCCAGAGGGGCGGATAAGGCTGTTCATCGTATATGGGTTCCTGCGGAATGTGAGATCGGCAAATTGCGGGTTTCGGCGCTGGAGTCTAGACAGCAGGTTCACTTTGGGAGATCGGCGATGACTGCCCTCGACAAAAGGGCCCAGGCGCGTGGGTCGATCCGTCCATGGCGCGGCATCCTGTATGAGGGCGCCCGCATCTGTTTTCTGATTTTTCTGCGGATTTTTGGCTGGCGGGTTGAAGGCGCGATGCCACCTGATCGAAAACTTGTCGTGATCGCTGCCCCGCACACTTCGAACTGGGACCTGATGTTCATGCTTGGCGTGGCGTTCTATTACCGGGTGCCACTGCGCTGGATGGGCAAGAAAAGCCTTGTCGAGGGGCCGTTTGGTTGGGTCATGCGCTGGTGGGGCTGCCTGCCAGTGGACCGCAAGAGCTCCAATGCCGTGGTGGAACAAGTCGCTGCCGCCTATCATGAGCTTGAGGAAATGGCGCTGGCCGTCGCACCTGAAGGGACGCGTGCCGAGGTCTCATACTGGAAGACGGGTTTCTATGCGATTGCGGTGGAGGCGGACGTACGGATTGGCTTTGGGTATCTTGATTATCATCGCAAGGTGGGGGGGATCGGGGGACCGTTTCACCCAACTGGCGATTTTGTCGCTGACATGGATGCCATGCTGCAATTCTACAGTGAGACAGTGACAAATTTCCGCCCACCCATTGGCGTGCAGCCCAAGGCGGATTGAAACCGGCGTCCGCCGCGCCTATTCAAACAGCATGACTGAAGTTCGCGATCCTTCTCTCTTGCAATCGCTTGATGCGCGGTCGCGGGCGATTTTTCGCCAGATTGTCGAAACTTACCTGGAATCGGGCGAGCCGGTTGGCTCTCGGACCCTGTCAAAGGGCGGCATAGATCTCTCAGCCGCCTCTATCCGTAATGTCATGGCCGACTTGTCAGAACTTGGACTTCTCAATGCGCCGCACGTCTCATCAGGCCGCATCCCGACGCATGCCGGCCTGCGTCTGTTTGTCGATGCCTTTCTCGAGATGGGCGACCCTGGCGAGGGCGATCGCTCAGAGATCGATAGTCGGCTGTCCGGGGCAGGGCGCGACTTTGGCGGCGTCCTGAAAGAGGCGTCCTCCATTCTGTCAGGGCTGGCAGGAGGGGCAGGTTTGGTCTCGTCGCCGACACGGGACGCACCGGTGCGGCATGTCGAGTTCGTTCCGCTCTCAACCGGCGAGGCGCTGTGCGTACTGGTCAATGAGCGCGGAGAGGTTGAGAACCGGCTCGTAAAACTGCCTACAGGCCTGCCGCAGACCACGCTGATTGAGGCAGGCAATTATCTTGCCGCCCGTATGAAGGGACGCACGCTGCGTGAGGCGGCCTCAGAGGTACGCATTGAGCTGGACGACAGGCGCGCGCAGCTTGACGCGGCAGCGGCCGATCTCGTACGCCGGGGCCTCGCCGAGTGGGCTGGCGCGCTGCCGGGGGAGGAGCGCAGCCTGATCATACATGGTCGTTCCAAGTTGCTGGATGATGCCAAGGCCGCAGATGACATGGAACGGGTGCGTCAATTATTTGATGTGTTGGAGCGCAAGCAGGGGCTCTTGGAGGTACTTGATTCGACCCGCGAAGCCGAAGGGGTGCGACTCTTCATCGGTTCGGAAAACAGTCTTTTTCCGTTATCGGGTTCAAGCGTGATTGTTGCTCCCTATATGAACGCGTCTAGACAGGTGGTCGGCGCACTTGGTGTGATAGGGCCAACACGGCTAAATTATGCACGGGTGATCCCGATGGTTGATTATACAGCGCGAATGGTGGGGCAGGTGCTTGGCCAACGCGGGCAGGAGTAGTGAGAAGTATGAGCGACGAAACAGTCAAAGACGAGGCTGAACAGCCTGAAATTGATCCAAACGCCTCGAAAGCTGACCTGAAAGCGGCGGCGGATGATATCCTCAAGGCCGCGAAGAAAGCCGAACCAGCAGAAGAAGTCGGCGAGGAAGAGTTTGGTGAGGCTGTACCAGAGCTTGAACCTGAAAAAGTGCTGACGCCTGATCAGCAGATTCAGATTCTGGAAGCTGAAAAAGACGAAATGCGCGATCAATTGCTGCGTACGCTGGCTGAGGCTGACAATATACGTAAACGCGCCGAGCGCGAGAAGGCGGATGCCAAGACTTATGCAGTAGAGAAATTTGCCCGCGATCTGCTCAGTGTCTCGGATAATATGGCACGGGCGCTGGAAGTCCTGCCGGAAGAAGAACGCGAGCAGCTCACCGAAGCGGGTGCCAACCTGCTTGGCGGCATCGAAATGACGCAAAAAGAGCTGCACACGGTGCTGACAAGGCATGGCGTGACGGCGATTGATGCTGAGCCTGGTGCGGCGTTTGATCCGAACCTTCACCAGGCCGTGGCAAACATCCCATCAGAGCACCCGAACGGCACGATTGCTTCGCTGTTTCAGGCGGGCTGGAAGATTGGCGATCGAACCCTGCGCGCTGCCATGGTGGCGGTTAGTGCCGGACAGGCTAATTAGCCTTAACGCTCCGAATTGATTTGCTGGCGACGCGCCTGAGCGTTAAGCCCCTCGTGAATTCAGTATATGGAGTTCTGCCAAGATGAGAATCGTAAGTATAGTCGCCACTATCATTGTCGGATGCGCTGCCTGTTCTTCTGCGCCGAAAGAGGCAGCAGCGCCCGATCCGGCAAGTGCTGGAGAAGCGGCGATTGAGGAGGCCGCGCCAGCGGTGAAACTCTATACGTTTGATTGCGGCAAAATCGATATTTCCGATCGGGGCATTTTTGCCAATGACGGACGCTATGACGGCCAACCAAGTCAGGTTGCCAATGGATGTTTTGTCGTCAGCCATCCTAAAGGAAACTTGCTTTGGGATCTTGGCCTGCCATCGGCGCTGATCGGTGCCGAGCCGATCCAGCAGGGGGTGTTCAGCCCATCCCTGGAGGTCAGCCTTGTCGACCAGCTGGCAGCGGTCGGTCTCGACAATATCGATTATGTCGCAGTTTCTCATCACCATTTCGATCATACGGGCCAACAAGAGGCCGCTGCCGGAGCGAGCTGGCTTGTCAGTGAGGCCGAGCACGCGTTTCTGACCGGCGCTGGGCCGGAAGCGGGCGTACCTGATCTGTCAGGCCTGATGGCGCTTGAAACGATAAAGTTTGCTGGCGATTATGACGTGTTTGGTGATGGCAGCGTGGTCATTCTGTCGCTGCCAGGCCATACCGCAGGGCATACCGGGCTGCTGGTCAATTTACCGGATGCTGGCCCGGTCATGCTTACGGGCGATCTTTATCATTTCCGTGAAAGCCGCACAGGAAAGGCTGTTCCGGCCTTCAATTTCAACGCTCCGCAGACTTTGGAATCGATGCAAGCATTTGAAGACAGGGTCGAAGCACTGGGCGCACGCGTCATCATTCAGCATGTCGGCGAAGACCTCGCGGCGTTGCCAAAACAGCCCGAGGCGCTGGAATAGGGATCAATGCCATTTTTCCCCTTGAACATGCCCCAAGCAATACCACATCGCAGCTGAGCGGGGGTGAGCGGTTGAAAACCCGTTGTCACCCCCTCACATCTTCATGTAGAGCCGCCCGATGCCGGTGCTGACTGTCAGGCCGATTCGAGCTAAAGGCGGCGGCTAAAGAGAGAGAGAATTATCTATGGGAAAGATCATCGGGATTGACCTCGGCACGACCAATAGCTGCGTTGCTGTGATGGATGGCGGAGACGCCAAGGTAATCGAGAATTCAGAGGGTGCACGAACGACCCCGTCAGTTGTTGCATTTACTGAAGCTGGCGAACGCCTGATCGGTATGCCGGCTCGGCGCCAGGCGGTTACCAACCCTGACTTCACATTCTACGCAATCAAGCGCCTGATTGGCCGGACCTATGATGATCCGACCGCGCAGAAGGACAAGAAACTCAGCCCGTTCGAGATCGTCAAAGGCCCGAACGGTGATGCCTGGGTCAAGGGCCGCGATAAGGATTACGCGCCGCAAGAAGTGTCTGCCTTCATTCTAACCAAGATGAAGGAAACCGCCGAGGCTTATCTTGGCGGCGAGGTGACACAGGCAGTGATTACCGTTCCAGCCTACTTTAATGATGCGCAGCGCCAGGCTACAAAAGATGCTGGCAAGATTGCCGGTCTGGAAGTGCTGCGGATCATCAACGAACCAACGGCTGCCGCGCTGGCCTACGGTCTCGACAAGAGCAATGAGAATAAGATCATCGCGGTCTATGACCTTGGTGGCGGGACGTTTGATGTCTCCCTGCTGGAGATCGGTGACGGTGTGTTTGAAGTCCTGTCGACCAATGGCGATACATTCCTTGGCGGTGAAGATTTTGACCTGCGCATCGTCGATTTCTTGGCTGACGAGTTCAAAAAAGAGCAGGGTATTGACCTCAAGGCTGACAAGCTCGCGCTTCAGCGCCTCAAGGAAGAAGCTGAGAAGGCCAAGAAAGAGCTGTCTTCAGCGACCTCTTATGACGTCAATCTGCCATTTATCACCGCTGATGCCAGCGGCCCGAAACACCTCAACCTGAAACTGACCCGTGCCAAGCTGGAAAGTCTGGTCGGTGACCTGATCAAACGCACGATTGATCCATGCAAAAAGGCGCTTGCCGACGCTGGCAAGCCAGCATCTGAGATCAATGAAGTGGTTCTGGTTGGCGGTATGACTCGTATGCCAGCGGTTCAGGCGGCGGTTGAGAAATTCTTCGGCAAGCCGCCACATAAGGGTGTCAATCCGGATGAGGTTGTGGCGCTCGGCGCGGCGATCCAGGGCGGTGTCCTGCAAGGCGACGTCAAGGATGTCGTTCTGCTCGATGTGACGCCTCTGTCGCTGGGCATTGAGACCAAAGGCGATATCTTCGACCGTCTGATCGAACGCAACACGACGATCCCGACCAAAAAGTCGAAAACCTACTCCACGGCTGAAAATAACCAACCAGCAGTGACGATCCGTGTGTTCCAGGGCGAACGCGAAATGGCCAGCTCCAATAAGCTGCTCGGCCAGTTTAATCTGGAGGGCATTCCGCCTGCTCCAATGGGCGTGCCGCAAATCGAAGTGACCTTCGATATTGATGCTAATGGTATTGTCTCGGTTTCTGCGCAGGATAAAGCGACCAATAAACAGATGCAGATCACCATTCAGGCTGATGGCGGTCTGACTGATGATGACATCCAGGCCATGGTCAAGGACGCTGAGGCCAATGCCGAGGAAGACAAGAAACTCCGCGAACTGGTTGAAGCCAAGAACGGCGCTGAAAGCCTGATCCATCAAACCGAAGCGCAAGTTGAAGAACATGGCGACAAGGTCTCTGACGAGGTCAAAGAAGAGATCAAGACAGCGTCTGAAGCTCTTAAAACAGCGGCTGAAACCGATGATGTCGAGGACATCAAGGCCAAGCACCAGGCTCTGATGACGGCTGTCATGAAGCTTGGTGAGGCGATCTATGGCGCTCAGCAAGCTGAAGCTGCTGAAGGCGACGCTGCCGCAGATGCAGCCCAGGACGGCGAAGATGTCGTTGACGCTGACTTTGAAGAAGTCGATGAGGACCGCCAGGACGCCTAGCCTCTGAAACTGCCTTGAATTTAAGCAGCCCCGCTGGAAACAGCGGGGCTTTTTGCTAGTCCCCTTGGCAATGGCATTGTTTTGTTTTGAATATATCCTCTCAGGCGATTATTCACCGCAATCACAAACGCCAATCCGCAAGAATATTCTTATCAAAGTCAAAAACTCGTCTAGCGTCCTGAACTATTCCGGCAACTGTTATGGTAAATACCGCACGGTTAGTCCTAAAAATCCATTCCCGTACTGGGCGAACGTTGCGCAAGCTTAACAAATTGTCTATAAATTGAACGGGTTATATAGGGAGGCATTGATCATGCCACGCTCTGACCGCGTAGAAGATGCAGTCGAAAACAGCGCCGCACTTGTTACCCCGAATTGGGATCAGGCAGCGCATGCCACAGCCGGGCTTCCGCCCCGGATCAAACCCTCCGGGCATTCACTGGATTACGAAACCGCAGAAGATGACGGTTGGATCGGCACGCTGGTCTTCCTGATTGGGCTGGTCCTGTTCGGTGTCGTGACAGGTTATTTGCTTCGTGGCGGTAATGCGCAGGGGTCCGAATTGGCAACGACCATGCCGTCGGCGCTGGTCAGTGTGGCGGCGCAATCACCTGCCCAGGCAGCCGATGCGGAAGCATTGCCGGTGATTGCAGCTTTTGGATCGGATGCTCCGGATGAACTTCTAAGTCTCGATGTCTTGTCCAATAGCGGCGCCATGGCTGGTCTGGTACGCCTTCACAATACACGGCGCGATGGCCCTGACCGGGTCAGCTTCGTACTGATTTCCCCGAATGGCCGGGTTACCGAGACCGAGTTGCAGGGGGGGTCCTTGCTGCGCGGTGCAGAGATTTCGGAAATGGCGGGCGGGGAATATATCGCCGCGTCGCTATCCGCAGATTCCATGACGATCCAGAACCTTGATCGCGCTGGCGATGTAGATTGGCTGCGCAGCTTCCCGGTCAGCCAGACACATGTTGCCAAGGTTGATGTTGCGACCGTGGCAGGAGGGTCATTCACAATCGGTCCCGCCGAGCGCCCGGACCGTATCGGTCTGGTTCATCTTGGCATAAAGGGTGATCTGATCTGGCAACGGTCCTTCCCGGCAGATCCTGAGCGTCCGGATGTCCAGATTGTTGCCGGTTCGGATGAGACCGTGTTTGTGACAATGCGGAATATTTCAGCCAATATGCCATCCGCCAGCCACACCCTGATGCGGATCGCGTCTGATGGGCAGGTCATGTGGAAACATGATCTCGATATTGGTGACATGAACTCGATTGCCGGGTTCGAACTCGCCTCCGATGGTCATGTCCTTGTTCTCGCGTCCGGGGCGGTGCCAAGCCTGTCAAAATATAATTCGAGAGGTATAGAGCTTTGGGCCTCGCTGGTGCCGAATATCAGCCAGCAGGATACCTTGCATCTGGTCACCGGGGATAGCGGTGAGGCTATTGTCGCGTCTCCTTATTCACTTCTGGGGCAGCGCATGTATCTCATGCTGCAACGCTGGGGCGCAGATGGTGTGCCGCTTGCCGAGGCCGAGCTTACTCTGCCGCCGCAAAGCACGCTCGAGGTCATCGCGCGCGGGGATCGTGGTGAGCTGGTTCTTGCAGGCAGCATCTTGCCGGACCGCTATGAGGATCCGGATATTTCCATCAAGAGTGCTGTACTTAGAGATGATATCTGGACCGATATCAGCGCTGCGCCGGAGCCGATGGTACTGAGCTTTGCCTCTGAAGACGGCGGCGAAATGAAAGTTGCTGCATCTGCGGTGCCGACCGATATTGTCTCACGACGGACGCTGTCTGAGGACGCCGCTGATGTGCTGCCAAACGCGGAACAGGTAGCGGCACAGATTGCACCGGATGATGAACCGACTGTCCCAGCGACAGCTTCTGACGTTCAAGAGGCGGTGGCAGAGCCCGCGGAGACCATTCTCGCCACGTCTTCTGAGATCGTCGACAGCGCCCTGAATGCGGCAGCACAATCCATGCTACTGAATGCAGAGAATTTGAGTCAGGCGCAGTGCCGCTTCACTTGCCTTGAGCAACGTGGGGCCGCGACCTTCCCGATGTGGGCGTCGGTTGAAGCACCGACCTCAACGTTTGCGTCAGGGCTGACCGAGGTTCACTCACAGGTCTGCAAGGCGGCGCGCGGACGAATATATGCTGACGCAAGGCCAGATTGTCAGTTCGTCCCTAACAACTAGGTTCAAAAAAGCCCGGCACAATAGCCGGGCTTTTCACATCTGTCGGGGAACAGAAAATCTCTAGGCGGCAACCGCCTCTTTCTTCGGCTTTGGATCGCGTAGCACATAGCCGCGGCCCCAGACCGTTTCGATATGGTGCTCACCACCTGTCGCCTGAGCGAGTTTCTTGCGAAGCTTACAGATAAACACGTCGATGATTTTCAGTTCAGGCTCGTCCATACCGCCATACAGGTGGTTGAGGAACATTTCCTTGGTCAGGGTCGTGCCCTTGCGCAGAGAAAGCAGCTCGAACATCTGGTATTCCTTGCCGGTCAGGTGCACGCGGTCTTCGTCGACCTCTACCGTCTTGGCATCCAGATTGACCAGGATCTCGCCGGTGCGGATAACGCTCTCGGCATGGCCCTTGGAGCGGCGCACAATCGCTGTGATGCGGGCGATGAGCTCGTCTTTGTTGAATGGCTTGGTCAGATAGTCATCAGCGCCGTAGCCGAGCGTCTTGACCTTGGCTTCGATGTCGGGATTACCCGAAAGGATCAGCACTGGTGTGTTGACCCGTGCCATGCGCAGCTGCTTCAGCACGTCGTAACCGGAAATATCCGGCAAAGAGAGATCAAGGATGATGATGTCATACTCGTAGACTTTGCCGAGATCGACACCCTCTTCACCAAGATCAGTCGTGTAGATGTTAAAGCCAGCGGCCTTCAGCATCAGCTCAATACTACGGGCGACGGCATTGTCGTCCTCAATTAGCAAGACTCTCATTCTCAACTCCCCGAATCAGTCTAGTAATGATGCTAGCCGTTTCGTTAACCATTGTGAATCTAGGTTCTGTTGATTGCCAAAAGGTTAACAATCGACATCGAAACGTTGTTGTATTTACACCTCTTAATATTCAAGATCTTTGCCGGTCCGGCCAAGTAACGAATGAGCGATGGCGATCGCGTCCATAATTGGCTGCGCGGTTGGGTCAGTTGAGATCAGTGTCCGCTGGCTTCTGATTGCTTCTCGAACCTTGTCGTCGCGCATAATTGTTCCCGCCAGTGTTGGCCGGAAACCAAGGAAGGTCTTGCAAGCGCGCGCGATGGCCTCATAGGTGCGCTGACCAGCCGCGCGAGTCTCTGCCTGGTTAATCGCAATGACCTGTTCGACGCTAGGGGCGTAGCCCTTCAGCACTTTGATGAAGGCATAGGCGTCTGTCATTGAGGTTGGTTCGTCAGTGACAATCATCACCACTTTGTCGGCAGCGCGGGCCAAACGCATGCAATTGGCTTCGATTCCGGCGCCGAGGTCGAGCACGACCTGATCATATTGCAGGGCAAGCGCCGAGAGGCCGGCGGCGAGCCGCGCAACTTCTTCCGATGAAAGTTCAGCCAGTGCACCAGAGCCAGAACGCCCCGGCAGGACGTCAAACCCGCCTTCGCCAGAGCCGCCATCAACCGGTGTCACGGCGTCTTCCAGCTCGACCCAGCCAGCGATCACAGCCGCAAGGTCGGTTTCGGGCGCAATACCCAGTTGGACGTCGACATTGGCAAGGCCAAGGTCGCCATCTACCAGAAGCGTGCGTTTGCCAGCCTGCGCGAATGCGCTGGCCAGAGTGATTGACATAAATGTCTTTCCGACGCCGCCTTTGCCAGATCCAACCGCGATGATTGAAGCAGGCTCAACCCGGCGCGGCGGCACTTTCTGTGACGGTCGGTCCATGGATTTCGGGAGGAGGAAGCTCATTATGCAGCTCCTTTCAGGGCGACATGGGCGGGCGCGTCCTCGGTGAGGAGCTGGGCCAGCCTTGACGGTGTGGCGGGCACGAGGCCCCCGCCGATAAATGGTGTGACAGCGAGATGCGAGAACGCAATCTTGGCAGCAGAGAGTGCTGAGACAACGCCGCCGCGCCTGCGTGTGACATCAAGCTTCGTGATTATCGCGCGCCTGACGCCAACTCTTGCAAACGCAATCGCCGCCTCAGCTTGATCTTCAGGATGGCCTTCGGCGCTGATGACAAGGACTGGCTCGGCATCTATGACCGCAATCAGGTCCTGCAGGCTCGCCATGTCGTCCTGGTCAAACGGTACGATGGCGGGAAGATCAATCACGCAGCGTTTGCCTTCGGCCCGGATATCTTTCAGCAGCTTGAACAGGTCGTCCGGATTAGAAACCGCCCTGATCTGTCCGCGCTCGCGCTCCAGATAGGCGGCCAGCTGAGCATCGCCCGCTGTCGCATCAAGGTCTGCAGCCACAGGCAGGATTTCGGCATTTGCGACGGCTGCACGGCGCGTCAGTTTTGCCGCGGTTGCGGTCCGGCCATGGCCAGGTGCACCGACCAGAAGAATGTCGCGATCAGGTAGGGCAGGGATCGGATCGCAGGCAAGAACGCTCTCAAGCCCGGCCGCGATGGCTACGGTTGGTTCGCTGCCTTCAATGCCGCCATTGACGCCGAGGTCTGCAGTTCGTTCGGCAAACCGTGAAGGCGCGCCATGCCAGAGCAGGGCGTCCCGCACGCGGTTCCGGATAGGGCTTTCGACCAGACGCGGAGAAGGTGTTGCGCCAAGGCGGGTCAGAATACGGGATTCACTCGGCACCATGCCGCCGCCAAGCTTGTCTGTCGCCGCGCGAACTTCCACACCACCTGGGATTTCGCGTTCGGACAGGATGATGGCATCCTCGCCCATTTCCGCGAAGATCATTGCTTTTGCGGCCTCAAACGACTCGGCTGCAAACATCTTCATTCGCATACGGCAACTCCACTTTATGATTCGGAGTGTCGCGACCAAAGGTTAACAGAGTCTGTTAATTTGTTAGCTTTTCACAGCTTGTTGTGGGGATATTGGCTGATTGCCGCACTATGCGAAGCGGGTGTCGACGATCTCGTTCAGCGTGACGCCTAGCTCGCCGTCCGCAATAACCAGGCGGCCACGCGCCATCAGGCGATCCGAGACGTAAATATCGACCATTTCAGATTTGCTCTTATCGAGGGCGAGGATTTCGCCTTCCGACATTGCCATTAATTCTTCGACAGGCATACGCGCTTCGCCGAGTACGACATCGACGCGCACCGGTACATCCATCAGTGAGGCTTGAAGCGCATTGTTGACTGTCATTCTGGGCCCATCACATTTGTCTCAAGTGTTCAGAATCACTCGGAATGGTTGCCGACACGTGAACGGACAGGGGTTTCTGTAAACAGATCGCCCTGACCGTGGACGAGCGATTGCGCCAGCTTGCGAACATTTTCAAGCGCTGTGCTGCGATCGTGTTCATCAAGGGCAGCTGTTTCGAGATGTTGGGCGAGATTGACGATCAGGCCGAGGGCTTCGAGCAGTTTTTCGCTCGCCCTTGCTAGCCGCTCAGCTTCGCCGCTGAGCGTTTCATCGCGCACAAGAGCCGCTGTTGCTTCGCGCGTTTCGGCCAGCAATGCAGCAAGGTCCGCAGTGCTGAGGCTAAGCTGCTCGGGGTCGGCGGGAGGTTTTTGTTTGAAATCGCCTTCAAAGGCAAAAGGCGTCAGGGTCTGGACGGCGCGTTTCATTCTATTAGCTCATCATCTTTGGTCTCGCCGCCAGAAATAATGTCACCGCGATTGACCAGCGTGCGGGCCATTGCTGTGATGTCCTGCCTAGCCTGCTGAATGTCGCTGCGCCGGAGCGGGCCGCTCGCCTCAATCTCGCTGATGAGTAGTTCTCTTGCCCTTGCCGTCATATTGGCGAAGAAGGCGTTGGCGGTGTCTGGCTTGGCACCTTTCAGCGCCAAGGTCAGTGCGGCGCGTTCGGTATGCGACAGCAGGGTTTGCAGACTGGCCGGACCAAGTGTGGCGAGATCGTCAAAGGTGAACATCAGCGCGCGGATGCGCTCGCCAGCTCCTGGCTCTGCACGGTCAAGGTCGTTGAGCAAATTGTCTTCGATTTGGTCAGAGAGATTGTCGAATATGCGTGCGGCTCGGTCGTTG
>CAYGKE010000014.1:30452-41153 GCA_964350465.1 uncultured Hyphomonas sp. | reverse complement strand
GGGTATTTGACTGGTTTTCACAATCGGAAAACCAGCGTTGCAGCATCTCGACATCGGAATGTTCGAAGTTGAACGCCGACTGCTGCACCTCGTTTTCATGGAAGACATCGCCATAGGTCAGCGGCACGGCGCTATCCGGGGCATTGAAAGGCAGATCAAACACATTATCGACGCCGAACACGTACATGGCGAGGCGTTCCAGGCCATACGTCAATTCCCCTGAGACGGGAAAAACATCCAAGCCCCCGACCTGCTGGAAATAGGTGTACTGGCTGACTTCCATGCCATCGCACCAGACCTCCCAGCCAAGACCCCAGGCACCAACGGTTGGATTCTCCCAGTCATCCTCGACAAAGCGAATATCGTGCACCATCGGGTCGATGCCAATTTCGTACAGAGAATTGAGATAGAGGTCCTGCAGGTTTGGCGGGTTCGGCTTCAGGATGACTTGAAACTGGTAATAATGGCCAAGCCGATTGGGATTCTCGCCATAACGGGCATCAGCCGGGCGGCGGGAGGGCTGAACATAGGCCGCGCGCCAGTCTTTCGGGCCAAGTGCGCGCAAGACGGTGCCGGGGTGCAGCGTGCCTGCGCCGACTTCCATGTCGTAAGGCTGCAGGATGGCGCAGCCCTCAGCGGCCCAATAGGCCTGCAGGCGTAAGATCAGATCCTGAAACGAGGCGGGCTTGTCTTTGGCAATCGGTGTTTTCATGCCGCCGCACTAGCGCTGAGCGGTGATTTTCGCAAGGCGCACTTGCTACCCCCAGTCCAGTCCTTCTGCTTCTCGCCCGATGGCTTGCATCAAGGCAGAGCGTTCGCCGCCTTTGCCTTCATACAGCGATATCCCGCCCAGCAGCCGCATTGGGCCAGAACGAAGCCCCTTGCGGGCGCGGACAATCACCCGCTTGGCGTCAGCGCCAGGAAAGCTGCGCACCGGCAGGACGGTTATCTCGCCGGTGCGCCGCTCGATCACTGCCAGGATACGGGCAAGCTCGCTGGCACGGTGAATAAGCGTCAGCGTGCCCTTTGGCCGTAACGCAAACAGCATGGCGGTCAGCCAAGCTTCAAGCGGCAGGCTTTCCACATAGGCGCTTTCCTTGCCCTCGCCCGGCTGCCGGATCGCGCCGTCCTGAAAAAATGGCGGGTTGGAAAAAACCAGATCGAACAGGCTCTCCCAGGCGGCCGGAAGCTCGCCAGCATCGCCGGTAACGATATCAACGCGGGAATTTAGTGCGTTTTCTGCCACACCCTGCTCGGCACGGTCCGTGGCGTTCGGGTCATGGTCGAGGCCGGTAAACTGCATATCCGAGAGGCGATAAGCAGCTGGCAGGAGCGCCCCGCCCGAGCCGCAGCCGAGTTCCAAGGCATGACCCTTGGCGCTGGCATCCAAGGCTGCGGCCAGCAGCACGCTATCTGTGCCAGCGCGAAAGCCGCGCTTGGGCTGCACGACCTTCACCCGGCCCCCAAGAAAGGCGTCGATGGTGGTGTGATCGCCAGGCTCGCTCATCCCGGCTCCACATCTTTCAGGGCAAACCGCGCCCGCGCCGCCAGATCTTCGCGCACGGAAACACGGATCGGCACCATTGGACCGCGGCCATCTATCGAAGCGGTATGTTCGTCGAGAACAAAGGACTCAATACCTTCCTCCGACAGCAGGTGCCGGACATAAGACAGTTTCACATAATCATTGGTGCGGAACACTTCTTCCAAGATTTCGTCTCCATCTCGCCCGGATGCGGTGCGATACCGCAGTGGCAACGCTCAATTCTGCGTTATCTTTATGGAAAGCCAAGCGAAAGTGAAATAGGACCCTCGCGTGACAGCTCGTGCTACCCCCCTTTCAAAACCTGCTGAAAAGTCAGTGGTGGATCGTCTCCAGTCCATGCTTGAGGCGGATTTGGCTGCCACAGAAAGCTTGCTGAAAGCCCGCTCAGCCAGCCCGATTGCGGTGATACCAGACCTCACAGGTTATATCGTCTCAGCTGGCGGCAAGCGCCTGCGCCCGATCGTGACGCTGGCCGCAGCCAACGCTGCGGGGACGGCCTCTGCCGGAACGCATGCGCTGGCCGCAGCGGTTGAGTTCATCCATACGGCCACTCTGCTGCACGATGATGTCGTGGATGAAAGCGATTTAAGGCGCGGCAAGCCTGCGGCCAAAAAGGTCTGGGGCAATTCCGCCTCAATTCTGGTTGGGGATTTCCTGTTTGCGCGCGCCTTCACGCTAATGGTCGAAACCGGCAGTATCGAAATTCTTGGCATTCTGTCTGATGCCTCCTCGGTCATTGCTGAGGGCGAGGTTCGGCAATTGGCCGCCGCTGGCCGCAATGACCTGCCGACAGAGGAATATCTTGCCATTGTTGAAGCCAAGACAGCGGCCCTGTTTGAAGCGGCTGCACGTGCTGGCGCACTATCAGCTGGCGGTGGGCAGCATGCAGACGCGCTTGCTGCTTATGGCAAGAATCTCGGTCTGGCTTTTCAGATTGTCGATGACGCGCTCGATTATGGCGGCACGACCTCGGTGATCGGCAAATCGGTTGGCGATGATTTTCGTGAGGGCAAGACGACCTTGCCGGTGATTATCGCGCGGCGACGTGGCTCAGCCGACGATATTGCATTCTGGAACCGGGTCATGGATGTCAGCCAACAGCGTGAAGGCGATCTTGCCCACGCCATCCACCTGATACGTTCAACCGGCGCCGCTGAGGCCACTGTCACAGAGGCCCATGCCTATGCCGAACTGGCCAAGTCGGCGCTGCGCAGCTTGCCGGAAAGCGATTGGACCAGAGCACTGGCACACCTCGCCGATTTCTGCGTCAGCCGCGCGCACTAGAACCTAACGGTCAGCGTCCAATCAGGTCCTGAGTCGTCAGTGCTGACAGTATGTCTCGTATGATTGCCGCGGTCTGGCCTAGTTTCAACGCACCCCTTCACGACAAGACCAGATTACCGAGCACGCGCGTAAAAATGACAGGAACGTAGGGCGTGCAAGCTGGACAGACTCGGGCCACAACGCCTATGCACAACGAGATTAGGAAATTAGGACATAGAAGCAATGCCCGCTCTTCGATCAGCCTTATACGGCCTGACCGCCCTGACCCTTGCAGCTTGCGCCAGCACAGCGCCCCCGCCGACCGCCGCTGAACCGGTCGAACTGACGCCTCGCGAGGCTGAATTGGTGTCGGCTTTGGCGAGCTTTACCGGCGCCTATGATGTATCAGACGCAGCCATGGCGACGGCTATTCGAAACGCTAAAGGCGCCCCGGTTGGTCTGATCGCCTATGAAGACCCGTCAGCAGCTGTTCGCGCTGGCGACACTGCGGCTTTTGTTGCCTCAATCAGGATCGAGACTGTAAAACGCCGCACTGTTGAGAGCTTCCCAGCCATGGTGCTGTCAATCGATCAGGCCGCAGCGGGCGATTATCGCGGCGCGCTGGATACGCTGGCGCCAGCCCTGGCGGATCAGTCGAACTCGGCAATGGCGGGCTTTCTGAAAGCCTGGTATCTCGCCTTGGACGGCGACACCGATGCCGCCATTCGCGCGCATCGCGAAGTCACAGGACGCCTGCCCGGCCTGTCTGGCGATCTCTCACTGGCGGCCCTGCTCGACGCCGTTGGCCGCAGCGATGAAGCCCTTGGCGTCTATTCCGCGATTACACCGACTGAAATTGTCGCTCCGGAACATGATTTTGATCCGCAAGGTCTGGTCTTCTCGCATGTCCAGCTGGTTGTCTCACGCAAGGCCCTGTTGCTGCGCCGTCTTGGCCGTATCGAGGACGCCCAGAAGCAATATCGCAAACTCGCGGCTGCCGAACCTGAGCAGAGCACCCGCTATGCCGCCGCCATTGAATCGCTGGCAACTGGACGCGGACTTGACGATGAGCCGATTTCGCTGCCCACAGCCTTCTCACGCGCTTTGGCCGATTATTCGCTCTCGCTTGCTTATCAGCGCCTGATTGCCAGCGTATTCATGGGCGAACGTGACCGTGGGTATGATGACACCAAGGGCGCGTTCGACCAGATGGCGCTCCTGCTTGATCCCGCCAATGATGGTCTGCGCCTGGCGATCTATGACGGGTTCTATGATGAAGCGATGTATGATGCCGCGCTGCATGTGTTGAGTTCTGCACCCGAACCATCCACCGAGCTGAAAATGGCGGAGGCCGCTGTTCTGATCCGGCGCAATGAGTTTGACAGCGCCGAGACGGCGCTCGATCTGGCCATTTCGCTGGCCGAGGCTGATGACAGGCTCGCCACCTCATCGCAGGCCATGGGGCTCTATGCGTTAATGGAAAACCGGAGCAAGGCGCTCAGTCTTGCGGCAGGCCTCAGCGAGCTGGCGGAAACCCAGGCGGAGAAGGCTGCTGCGTTCGGTATGAGTTCGGCGATTTATGACCAGTTCGCCGAACACGATCTTGCGCTGAGCAAAGCGCGTCTGGCTGTCGAACTCGATGACACGCATGATCGCCGCATGATTCTGGCGGACCGGCTGGCCGAGGCTGGCCAGATTGATGAAGGGCTGACGCTGATGCGCAATGAGGCGCTGGCGCGGCCGAATGATCCTTATATGCTGAACTCGCTCGGCTATTATCTCGTGGTCCACACAGATCGCCTCGAAGAGGCCTTCCGGGTGCTCGCGCGCGCGTCAAATCTTGCCCCGACCGATCCCTATATTGCCGATAGTTTTGGCTGGGTGCGCTACCAGATGGGTGATCTATCCGGTGCCCAGAAATATATCGAACTCAGCCAGAAGGAACTCGCCCCTAATCGCCATTGGGAAATCGAAGACCACCTTGGCGATATTTACTGGCATCAAGGGGATGAGGCCAAAGCCCGCGAAGCGTGGACGTATGCCCTTGGCGAGTTTCCACCCGAACAGGAAAAGGCCAAGATCGAACGCAAGCTTGAGACCGGCCTGACCGAGCCTACCCCTGAAAAGCGGCCATTGCCTGATGTCTCGCTGGGCAGCGACGGCCAGGTTGAACGCCAGGACATATAGGCGCCGACCTCTTGCCGAAACTGGCGGACACTGAAACAAGATAGGGATGATCCGGACTTTACTCCTCCTGTCGGGACTGATGGCCCTTAGCGCTTGTGCCAGCGGTGGCCGGTCGCCGATCGAACTGATCGAGCACGCGCAAAAAGAAACCGCGATACAGGCAGAGGCGCGCGAATATAGCCGCTTCTCCATCGCGCGCTATGCGTCACTGACCGAGGACCCCGGCACAGCTGCTGATGGCTATGCCTATGTCAGCAAACGCGTGCCTGAAGATGTTGTAATTGCCGAGCGCGCAGTATTTTCGGCGCTTCTGGTCGGGGATTTCCAGCAGGCAGCGGTAAGCTCCAAACGCCTGCCGCCCGAGACGCTGGGGCAAACCGAACTGCCCCGCATCACTGTTGCTGTCGATGCTCTGGCAACGTCCGGCGCGCGCGCTGACCTGGCGATATTGGGCGGCACATGGCAGCGGACTTTCCATGCCATGCTCGCCCGCAGCCTGCTTGGTTGGGCGGGACTGAACGGCGATCCGGACAGCGCGATGGCGTTGCAGGAACAGGCTGGCGGCTCGGACCGGATCCTGTCCGGCGTCGGCGAGACGCTCGCAGCCTTGATGAAGATCAGCCGCGGCGATGATGCAGGTGCAATGATCGATCTCGCCGACCTGTGGCAAGACGGCAGCAAACTGGCGATTGGTGTCGAAGCCGAAGCGCGCCTGCTCGCCGGTGCAGGCCAGACCGACAAGGCGCGTCAGCGATTGCTTGACTTCAGACGCGAGATTGGCCGCAACCCGGCCCTGACCGCACTGGCCCGTGAAATTGACAGCGGCACTGTCGCGCCGCCCAAAAAGCTGACGGTTCGAGAGGGCGCCGCCCTTGCCATCTATGCCAGCACGGCTGCGTTGGCCGTCGACGCCGAGAACGACTTGCCTGCTGTCTATTTCTCTCTGGCCCTGCGGCTCGACCCCAGCCTCGACGCCGCCAAGACGCTTTGGGCCGATGCCCTCGACCGCGCCAATCGCCGCCCGGAAGCGATGACGCTGCTGGTTTCGATTCCGCCAAGCTCGGCCTTTCATACCAGTGCACAGGGACAGCTAGCATGGGCGCTGCGCCGCGAAGGCCGTAATCAGGAAGCCCTCGATCTTGCACGCGACACGCTGGAGAAAACCGACGATCGCAATATCCAGATTCAGTTGGCAGACTTGCTGATCTCGCTTGGCCGGGACGGTGAGGCAGAAACCATTTTGACCGAAGTCATTGACACTGACGAGACCCTTGGGACCTATGACTGGCGCTTGTTCTTTGCGCGCGGCGCGGCGCGGGAGCGGTTAGGTTACTGGCCGCCGGCAGAGAATGACTTGCGCACTGCGCTCGGCCTGCAACCGAATGATCCAGGCATTCTCAACTATCTCGGCTACGCGCAGATTGACCGCGGTGTGAACCTCGAAGATGGCCTGAATTTGATTGAAAAGGCGCTGCGACTTGACCCGATGAATGGCGCGATCACTGACAGTCTTGGCTGGGCTCATTACAAACTTCGCAATTATGATCGCGCGGTCTTTTATCTCGAGCGCGCAGTTGAACTGGCGCCGCAGGCTGCGGAAATCCTCGACCATCTAGGCGACGCCTATTGGCAGGTCGGGCGCTACACAGAGGCCGGATATCAATGGCAACGCGCCCTGCAATATACCCGTGACGAGACCGACCGCGAAAAACTCGAGGCCAAACTGGCCGGTAGCAGGTCGCTGCTGGCCGCCGCCAGCGGTATGCCATGACAGCCCTGCGTGAGGCGGCCCCGGCCAAGGTGAACCTCTCCCTGCATGTCGGCCCGGTCAAAGCCAATGGACGCCATGATCTTATCTCGCTCGTCTGCTTTGCCGATACTGCGCATGATATCCTGACAGCCGCGCCAGCGGCGAATTTCAGTCTCGCGGTGTCCGGACCGTTTGCGCGCGGGGCGGGTCCGGCGCGTGACAATCTTGTTCTGGAAGCCGCCCGGGCAATCAATAAAGCGCTAGAAGACACCGCGCCGCCGCTCGCATTCAGATTGACCAAGAACCTGCCTTGCGCGGCGGGCATTGGCGGCGGCTCCTCCGACGCGGCAGCCGCCTTACGCCTCATCGTCCGCGCACATGGTGGTGACCGGGTCAGCGCGGTGGCACAACAGGTCGCCCCGATACTGGGCGGCGATGTCCTGGCTTGCCTCAGCGGTCTGCCCGGTATCATGTCCGGCGAAGGCGAGGCCTATAAGCCGATACCGGCCCTGCCTGCGCTGCCCGCGCTTCTGGTCAATCCGCGCATCGATTGCCCAACCGGACAGGTTTTCGCGGCCTATGATGAGATCAATGAGGCTAAGCATATCTACCCGCATCCCGATTTTTCAGGTCGCTTGAAGCCAGACAAACTGATCAGCCGCCTTGCCGCTGAGAGCCGCAATGATCTTGAGGCTCCAGCTGTGAAAGCCGTGCCAGAGATCGCGGATGTGATGCACGAGCTTTCGACTCAGACCCGTGTCAGGCTGGTGCGGATGAGCGGCTCGGGTGCAACCTGTTTCGCCCTCTTCGATGATATCGGTGATGCCTCGACCGCCGAGGCACGGATCAAGGAGACGCATCCGGATTGGTGGACCGTCGCCTGCATGCTGGGGAGCCGGTAATGACTGGGGTCTTCTGGTTTTTAGCCATCTCCTGCTTTGGCGCAGCGTTGACACTTTCGCTTCTGCTTGGCGCGCTAGCGATGAAGTCCGGCGTCCTCGACCATCCGGACGAGGACCGAAAGCAACAGGCTGCCCCCGTGGCCAGACTTGGCGGCGTTGCGATCGCGCTCGCCATTGCGCCTTTTGCTTTCATCTATCCTCCGACCGACTCAATGGCGCTTGGCGGCATCATAGGCGCTTCATTCCTGCTCGGACTTTGGGACGATACCGCGACCGCACCGACGCGAACCAAGTTGCTCGCGCTCATCGCTGCCTGCCTTGCCGCTACGGCTTTGGGCCTGACCCCGGAAGCGCTGACAAGCCCATGGGGAGACCTGACGCTCGGACCTGTTTTGATCCTTGGCAGTGCGCTTTGGTTGTTAGTGTTCATCAACGCCGCCAATTTCATGGACGGCTCAAATGGGCTGTCGATTGGATCGATGACAGTCATGCTGGCCGGTCTAGCGATTATCGGAATCCAACATGGTGACTTCGACCTCAGCCAGTGGTGGTTCGCGCTCGTCGGCGCCATCGTCGGCTTTCTCATCCATAACCTTCGCGGCAAGCTTTATGCCGGGGATGCAGGCGCTCTGGGCCTAGGCGCGCTGTTTGCCGGTCTTGGCCTCGTCAGCGGACTGGAAGTCTGGACCGTCGCCACGCTCGCTCTCCCGTTCCTGGTTGACGTCCTCTTGACCCTGATCTGGCGCGCCAAGCATCAACGCTCATGGCTGAAGCCACACCGCGACCATGCCTATCAACGCCTGATCGATCAGGGCTGGGGCCACTTGGAGGTCGCTATCCTATATTGGGGGCTAAGTGCGGTTTGCGGCTTTGCTGCCTGGCTCAGCGTTCAGGCAGGCGGCGCAGCGCCGTTCGTGATGTTCTGGGTTTTGTTGGTAGCCGGGTGCGGTCTGTGGCTAGGCGTTGCCCGACCTCAGCAGGCGGACAAGGTCGCCTAGCTCTTTTGCACTCACCTGCGCCACCTGACGCCACGGCGCATAAGACCAGGCGAGCCAACCCATAAATCCGGCGCCCGCCAGCCCGCCAACGATGGCGAGAATGTGCCCGCGCTTGACCCAGTCCATCGCCCCGGCAAGGACAAAGAACAGCCCGCCCAACAAGCCGAACACGCCAATTACGAACATCGCCATACTGAAGCCGGCGCCGCCATCAATACGGATTTCCGCGCCCGTGTTTTGTGCGTTCAGTTCGTCGCTGATCGCGGCAACGAAGTCGAGAAATACCGCCCGGTCATTGCCGCCGCCGCTATCATTGCAGACAATCTTCAGCGGCTCGCCATCGCCTTTGAGATACAGCCAGGCCGAGCGCGTCCCGCGCACCGCCATATCACCCCACGTCGCCGACTGGATCTTGGACAGGTCGACAGCCCGTGTCCCACCGCGCCGCAAAACGTGGCCATCCTTGATCGTCCAGACCTGCGCCGCACCGAGCAGAGCAGGCTTGAAGCTATATTCGTTCACAGGATCTCCGATCACATATTTGGATAGGCCGGGCCACCGCCGCCCTCTGGCGTCACCCAGTTGATGTTCTGGTTCGGGTCCTTGATATCGCAGGTCTTGCAGTGGATGCAGTTCTGCGAGTTGATCTGGAAGCGCGGCGGCTTGCCATCTTCTTCGACCCACTCATACACCCCGGCCGGACAATAGCGCGCCGACGGCCCGGCATAGACATCATGCTCAGATGATTTTTGCAGGTCGAGGTCCGCGACTTTCAAATGCACCGGCTGGTTTTCAGCATGATTGGTATTGGTGAAACTGACATTGGTCAGCTTGTCGAAGCTGAGCACGCCGTCAGGTTTTGGATAGTCGATAGGTTTGAACTGCTTGGCCGGCTTGAGATATTCGTGGTCGGCCTTCTTGTGCTTCTGCGTCGTCATATAGCCAAAGCCGAGCAAGTAGCGCAGCCACATGTCCGGCATCGAAAGCACCGCGCCCATCATTGTACCGAACCGGCTCATCAGGGGCTTCACATTGCGCACGCGTGACAGGTCCGTCCGGACCCAGCTGGTCTTGAAGGCCGCCTCATACTCGGCCAGCTCATCGCTCTGTCGCGCATCCAGGATCGCCTCAACCGCGCTTTCAGCCGCCATCATGCCGGTCTTCATCGCATTATGTGTGCCCTTGATGCGCGGCAGGTTCACAAAGCCCGCCGAACACCCGATCAGCGCACCGCCCGGGAAGGCGAGTTTCGGGATCGACTGGATACCGCCAGAGGTGATTGCCCGCGCGCCGTAGGCTTCGCGTTTGCCACCAACCAGGAACTTCTTGATGTCGGCATGGTGTTTGTAGCGTTGGAACTCGTCATAGGGAGACAGGTAGGGATTCTTGTAATTCAGGTGGACGACATAGCCGACCGAGACATAATTCTCGCCGCCCTCTGAGAAATGATAGAGGAAGCCGCCGCCATTGCCGTCCTTGTCTTTGACTGGCCAGCCGAATGTGTGCTGAACATAACCGGCCTCGAATTCAGGATGATCGGCGGGCACTTTCCAGACCTCTTTCAGCCCGATGCCATATTTTTGCGGGTCGCAATCGGCCTCAAGGGCGAATTTGCCCTTGACCTCCTTGGTCAGTGAACCGCGCGCGCCCTCGGCAAACAGGACGTATTTGCCGAACAGCTCCATGCCCGGCTCATAATCCGGTTTGTGGCTGCCGTCCTCGGCAATGCCCATGACGCCGGCGACAACGCCTTTGACCTCGCCATTGTCGCCATAGACCACCTCTGAGGCCGCAAAGCCGGGAAACACCTGCACGCCGAGATTTTCAGCTTCCTGCCCCAACCAGCGACAGACATTGGCCAGCGACCCGATGAAACAGCCATGATTGTGCATGAACGGGGGAAAGCCAAAGGTCGGCATGCCCATTGAGCCATGTGAGCCCAGCAGCTTGTATTTATCGGCTTTGACCTCGGTGCGGATCGGGCGGTCATCACGGGTCCGCCAGTCCGGGATCAGCTCGTCCAGCGCGATGGGATCAAGCACCAGACCAGAGAGA
>CAYGKE010000014.1:23670-30442 GCA_964350465.1 uncultured Hyphomonas sp. | reverse complement strand
GAATATGCGCGCCGATCTCGCCGCCTTTCTCAAGCACGACGACTTCGAGTTCCTTGCCAGCTTCATTGGCCAGCTGCTTGGCCCGGATCGCCGCCGACAGGCCCGCCGGGCCGCCGCCAACGATTACCAGATCGAATTCCATGGATTCGCGTTCGCTCATCAATTCACTCCCAAAAGGTGGCGGCGCGCCCGCGCCTGCCTTATACGGTCATAAGTCACTGTCTGATGTGGGTTTAACCCGAATCTTGAAGGTCTCAATGGTCCAAAACGCCCCTGACGCTGCGTTACAGTCTCTCACCGAATGGTGGGAAGAGATGGGCGTGGAGATCGATCACGCGGAGATTCGGGCCTTGCAGGGAGGCAAGTCCCCTGCCTCGACTGCTTCAGGCGCACGCCAGGAATCAGGTCAGGATGCAGGGCAAAAGCCCGCGAATCAAGGTCAGGGCAAACGCAGTTCCAAGCGAAAAAACAGCAGTAAATCGGTTGAAGATTGGGTCAAAGAAGCAACCGCCCTCGCCGCCGGTGCTGCGACACTGGCTGATCTCAAGGTTGCGATTGAGGGTTTTGACGGCAGCCCCCTGAAAGCCCTGTGCGAAAAGACCGTCGTCTATGACGGCACGGAAGACGCGCCGGTCATGGTGATCGGCGAAGGTCCTGGCGGGCAAGAGGATCGTCAGGGCCTGCCCTTTGTCGGCAAGGCCGGGCAATTGCTCGACAAGATGCTGGCAGCGATTTCGCTGGACCGAAAATCGAACACCTTCATCACCAATGTGAATTATTGGCGCCCGCCGGGAAACCGTAATCCGGAAGCTGATGAGCTTGCCGTCTGCCGCCCATTCGTGGACCGTATGGTCGATCTTGCCCAGCCCAAGATCATCATGGCGATGGGTGGTGTGGCGGCGAAATCGCTTCTGGACACGAAGACCGGGATCATGCGCCTGCGCGGCAATGAGCAGGCGTTCGAAACACCCGGCGGCTCATCCGTGCCGGTCGTGCCAATGTTTCACCCGGCCTATCTGCTACGCCGTCCACAGGACAAATCCCGCGCCTGGCGGGATTTGCTGCTGGTGCAGGCGAGATTAGCCGAGCTGGGGGTAGAGGTATGAAACTGTTTGAACTGATGCTTGATATTTTCTTGGCCACTCTTTTTTATGGCGTGTTAGGGACAGTCACGAGTTTCATGGCACTTTTGCTTTGGTCAGGACTTGGGTTCGAGAACATCCTTAATTTGACGGCAGTGATCGCTGTGACCGTTACTTTGATCGGCGCAAGCGTGCCCGTCATGCGTAAATTCGCTGTTGCTGTAATTAGCGCCTTTGCCCCGTCTGGCTGGTAGATGCCCGCCCCGCTCTCGATCATCATCCCGGCCTTGAACGCCGAGAAAGACCTGGCCCTGTGCCTTGAGGCCTTGATGCCAGGCCTGGAGGCGCAGCTTATCCGCGAGGTTATCCTCGTCGATGGCGGCAGTGAGGACCAGACAAGGCGCCTTGCCGAGGGCACCGGCGCGACCGTGCTTACCAGTCCTCCAGGACGCGCCAAGCAATTAATTCGGGGCGCGGAGGCGGCACGCGGCGACTGGCTACTCTTCCTGCATGCCGACACCGTGCTGAGCCGCGACTGGGCTGAACGTACTTCCGCGCATATCTGTGATCACCCGGAGAAGGCCGCCGCCTTTACGCTGGCTTTTCGCTCCGATCACCCCATGGCAAGGAAAATCGCGGCGCGGGCCAATTGGCGCGCGCGCACCTTTGGCCTGCCTTATGGCGATCAGGGCCTGCTGATCTCGCGCAATCTCTATGATCAGCTTGGCGGCTTTGACGACATTCCGCTCATGGAGGACGTCAAACTTGTTCGCGCCATCGGCAAGACCCGCCTCAAAATCCTCAGCGCCGAGGCCCGCACGTCGGCCGACCGCTACGAAAAGCAGGGTTGGCGCCGACGCGCACTCGGAAACATTTGGCTCTCGACCCGCTTCCATCTTGGCGCTGATCCTGACAAGCTCGCCAAAAGGTACGACTGATTCTTAGGGGTATCCATCATGATCCACCCGCTCCCCCTTCCCAACCGCCCACAGAGGGTACCATTGGGGTGGTTGGGAAGGGGGAGCGGGCTGGCCATTTGATTAAAGACCGGGAGGGGGATGATGAGTATTGAGGCAAACTGGGAGGATGAGCTCGATTGTGGCTATGTCTACTTGCCGGACCATCCAGGGGCCGGTACGCTGGGCTGCGTCGCGCGATCCATTGATGTGTTCGCGCTTGATGATCGCCTGCGCGGCGCACAAATCATTCTGGATGTGGATGATCAGGACAGAGTGATTGGGATCGAGATTGTAAGATGAAGCCTGCAACTGTTTTGATCTTTGCAAAACCGCCACGTATCGGCCTCGCCAAGACACGACTGGCGCGCGGCCTTGGATCAGCAGTTGAGGCACGGCGCATTTCCTCCATGACGCAGGCCATCACCGTCCGAGCCGCCCTGAACGGACCATGGAGCACCGTGCTCTATACCGCCCCCGACAAGGCGCTGGCGCGGGGCGTCGGCGGCATCTGGCCAGCACGTCTGGAAAGGCGCGGTCAGGGCGGCGGCGATTTGGGAGATCGGCTCAGCAAAGGCTTGCGCGAAGCCCCAAACGGGCCGGTCCTGTTCATCGGTGCAGACGCCCCGGATATCTCACCGGCGCTGATCCGTCAGGCTGTGCGCCTGCTGTCACGAAATGATGTCGTCTTCGGACCGGCACATGATGGCGGCTTCTGGCTGTTTGGCATCCACAAGACCGGACGGACGCGCTCCCCCTTCGACAATGTGCGCTGGTCCAGCCTGCACGCCATGGAAGACGTCTGGGTCAATCTGCCGGAACACGCCCGCGTCGGCCTGCTGCCACAGCTGATCGATATTGATGACGCGCAGGACTGGGAAATCTGGCGCGGCAAGCATGAGCATGAAGTCGAGGCGCTGGTCGAAGCGCAGGTACATCCGGCTGAGCCTGAAAAGAAGGGCTTGCTCGGCAAACTGTTCGGCAGGTAACTGGCGCTCAGTTTCCGTCCTTGCCCATTCGCAGCAGATTGCGACCATGCTGATTAGCTGACATGATCTATGCGTTCGTGACAGGAGATGCCCTTGGCTTTGATAAGGTCCATATTATCGACGATAGCATTCGCTGGTTTGCTCTCAGGCTGCGTGACGCCAATGCCTGTCACATCGACCAGTGCAGCAGTGCCAGACATCAATTATCCGCACGTAAAACGCCCGAACCTGGTCGTGTCCAACATCAAGCAATCATTGACCATCTACCGCGATATACTCGGCCTGACGGCTGGAGAAATCGGCACCTCATCTGCTCAGTCCTATAGCTATCCGGTCTTCAATATCCCGAAAGATGCACCCATCCGGTCTGTAACGCTGAGCGAGCCAGGCGAGAACCGCGTGCTTGCGCTGACCGAGCTTGCAACGCTGGACCTCCCCCGCCCCTCCAATGCCCCGCATATGAGCGCCGTGGTCATTGGCGTCACAGAACTCGAAGCAAAGTTTCAGGAAATCAAAGCGCTCGGCCTGTGGACAACCGAACCGAAAATCGCTGGCGGCGCCGAATTCGAGTTCGTCGAGCAGGCTTTTGTCGATTTCGATGGGCATCTGATTGTCTGCTATCAGGTTCTGCCAGAAGCCCCTTAGGGAAACAGCGCCTGCAGGTGCGAAAGGCCCATTGTTTCGTCCCAGCCCATCATCAGATTGAGGTTCTGGATCGCCTGCCCACTGGAGCCTTTGACCAGATTATCAATCACGGCAATCACCACGACGCGGCCCTGCACACGGTCGGGATAGACCGCGATACGGCAATTATTGGTACCGCGGACATGTTTGGTATCCGGCGGTGGTGAGCCGAGCGGCAGCACGGTCACGAATGGCGCAGTAGCATATTTCGCCTCAAGCGCGGACTGGATCTGATCAACATCACCGCGCACATGACAAGTCACCAGTTCCCCGCGCACCATCGGCAAAAGGTGCGGCGTGAAGGTCACACCAATATCACTGCGCCCGGCAGCCAAGTTCAGCTCCTGCTCGATCTCCGGCGCGTGACGATGCGTCCCGACGCCGTAAGCATGCGTGCCTTCAGCGGCCTCAGAGAAGAGGTTTCCCTCTTTCAGGCCGCGCCCTGCTCCAGACACGCCTGACTTGGCATCAACAATGATGTGACCTGGATCAATCACGCCCATAAGCGGCAGCAAAGCCAGCAGCGTCGCAGTGGGATAACAGCCGGGACAAGCGACAAGCGTTTCGTCCTCAAGCTCGCCGCCGCGCCATTCCGGCAGGCCATATTTCACACTTGCTGTTCGCGCTGCGTTCAAATGCGCCCGGCCATAGGTCTCGGCATAAAGATCGGCATCGCGCAGGCGATAGTCCGCCGACAGGTCGACCACGCGCACATGCTCTGGCAGAGTTTCGATCAGGTCCTGACTGGTGCCATGCGGCAGACAGCCAAAGGCGACATCAACGCCCGACCAGTCGACATCATCAGCTTTGACGACCTGCAGATCGGCAGGCCCGGCGAGATGCGGGAATATCTCAGACAATTGTTTGCCCGCCAGCGAATGACCCGTTGCTGACACCGGCTTGACCCTCGGATGAGCCTGCAACAGGCGCACAGTCTCAGCCCCAGTATAGCCCGACGCACCAAGGATGGCGGCTTTAAGTTTCGTCTCACCACTCATGGCCAGATCCTTGATTCAAAATACAAAAAAAGGCGCTCCGTTAGCGAAGCGCCTTTCAAACTGTTTCGGAAAACCGAAAGCCTTAGCGCTTCGAGAACTGGAAGCTGCGGCGAGCTTTCGCCTTGCCGTATTTCTTGCGCTCAACAACGCGCGGATCACGTGTCATGAAGCCGAATGGCTTCAGGACAGGACGCAGGCTTGGCTCGTAATTGACCAGAGCGCGCGAGATACCGTGACGCACGGCGCCGGCCTGACCAGACAGACCAGAGCCTTTGACGGTCGCGATGACGTCAAACTGGGTCCGGCGGTCGGATTCTACCAGCGGCTGCTCGATCACCATGCGCAGAACCGGCCGAGCGAAATACTCTTCCTGATCCTTGCCATTGATCGTGATCTTGCCCGTGCCCGGCTTGATCCAGACGCGTGCCGTCGCTGATTTGCGGCGGCCGGTGCCATAGGCGCGGCCGTGCTCGTCAATCTTTGGCTCGACAGTGATCGGGGCAAGCGTCGCAGGGGCACCTTCGCCTTCTGTGACGGTCTTCAGGTCTTCAAGTGAATTGGCAGTATCAGACATGATAATCAGGCGACTTTCTGGTTCTTGGCGTTCATGGCCGCGAAATCGACCGCTTCAGGCTGTTGTGCATCATGTGGATGCTCAGCGCCAGAATAGACACGTAGTTTGGAGAATTGCTTGCGGGACATCGAGCTTTCACGCGGCATCATGCGCTTGACGGCCATTTCAATGGCGCGCGCAGGGAACCGACCGGACATGATCTTTCCAGCTGTCGTTTCCTTGATACCGCCCGGGTAACCGGTGTGACGGTAATAGGTTTTGTCGGCCAGCTTGTTGCCGGTGAACTTGGCTTTTTCCGCATTGACGATAACAACGAAGTCGCCCGTATCGATGTGCGGGGTAAAGTCTGCGCGATGCTTGCCACGCAAGCGTTTGGCGACGTAGGAAGCAAGGCGACCGACGACAACATCAGTTGCGTCAATGACGACCCACTTGTTCTCAACGTCGGCTGGTGCGTTATATGTTTTCATTGCTCCGCCGGAGCCTCTCAATCGGAGTTATTGGATAATGTTCAAGCGCCCGCGTGTACGCGCGACATCCCGCCTTGTCAACGCGAGTTCAGCGCTCGCCCTGCTTTTCCTCGCCAGCGCCTGCGGGCAATCCGGCGAAAGCCCGCAAACACCTGTTGAATCGGAAGCCAGCGAGCCTTCAACCGCACCAGATAGCTCGGCGATCTCCCTGCCTGCGGTCTGGAGTACGTCGCCGCTCGATGGCCCGGTCTCCAGCCTAGGCATAGCGGGCGAACTGGGCTCGACATTTGCTATTGGATATAGCGATGGCAGCTTGCAATTGTTTGATTTTGAAGGCGACCGGATTACCGAAGCTGCGGATCTTGGCGTCGAGGAACTTGCTGACGGGCGCTATCTGCTCCTCACTGGCACCCCGGTCACTCTGTTTCCTGGCATTGATCAGGATGGTGCGCTGCAGGCCTATATTCACGGCGGCAGCCTCGATGAGCCTTTGCCACTGGATCTGAAAACAACCGAGTTTGGAAAAGCCGCCGGGCTTTGCAGCGGCCCGCCCAGCGTTGAGTCCGATGGCGTCCTTCGCCTCGCCTTCTGGACCGCGGAGCAGCCCACCCGTCTAATGTCTGGCCGGCTGGTCGAGGTCGGGGACGATCTGGTCTACCTGCTGGATGATCCGGTCATGGCGGATCGGCCAATCACGGCCTGCGTTATGGAAGACGTTGGCGTGACTGTCTTTTCGGCCCCGGTCCGAGACGCCGTCGTGCTTGAGAGAAATGGCAAGCGTCACACCCTGACCATGGATACATCCGGCAATTACGCTCGCCTGGCACCAGACGGCGCATCCGCTTTTGCCGTCCGCGATGGCATTAGCGTCCGCGTTCCGGGCGTGCCAACAGCAATGTCAGGCACAGGCGATGCCCGCGGCGGCGGCTATCCGGGCGGACTGGTTGTTGTTACCGGCGAAGTCAGCAATGGCGACCACCGCGCTGTTTTGATCGATCCCAGTGACTTTACTTTGACAC
>CAYGKE010000014.1:0-23660 GCA_964350465.1 uncultured Hyphomonas sp. | reverse complement strand
CCCCCGCACGATCCTTCGACACCGCTACGCGCGCCCGCGGCGAGCCCAGACTGACCCGCCAGGCCAGCCGGACAGCAGCTAAAAGGACTATGACACCAAGCCCCTGATGCACCAGGGCCAGGTCGAGCGGCGCTGTGTTCAGCAGGGTGAGAATGCCCCAGATGGCCTGCGCCGTAACAAGTCCTGCGAGGATGAAAAAGCCCCAGCGCAGCTCGGTTTCGCGGTGGCGAAATGCTGCGGCAATCGCCAATCCCCATAGCAGATAAGCCAGAAAGCGGTGATTGAACTGCGTTGCCGCCCGCCCTTCAAACAGACTGCGCAAGCCAAGCTCGGCGTCGATATAGTGTCGGGGCACCAGCTCACCCGCCATAAGTGGCCAGTCTGTGTATGTTCGTCCGGCATCTAGCCCGGCCACCAGCGCGCCGCTGAGCATTTGCACCGAGATCAAGACCAGTAAGGCCCAGGCCCAGACATATTCGCGGCGTGTTGCCTGCGGCGGCAGATTGTCTGACAGATCAAGCCAGAACCAGGCAGTCACGGCGATGATCACAAGCGCCAGGCCAAAATGCGTCATCAGCCGGTACGGCGCGACGTCGATGCGTGATGTGTCGCCAATGCCGCTGGCCACCATCCACCAGCCGATCAGGCCTTGCAGACCGCCAAGGCCGATAAGAACGAGCAGGCGCACCATCCATTCGCGCGACAACCATTTGCGGATGAGAAAGACCGCAAAACCGCCGACAGCGACCAGTCCGATCAGCCGCCCGAACAGGCGGTGGCCCCATTCCCACCAATAAATATACCGGAACTCGGCCATGCTCATATTGTAGTTCTGCTGCTGGAACTCAGCCGTCTGCTTGTATTTCTCGAACTCCGCCAGCCAGCCTGCATCACCAAAAGGCGGCAGCGCGCCCTTGATCGGATCCCATTCGGTGATCGACAGGCCGCTATCGGTGAGGCGCGTCGCACCGCCGATCAAGATCATCGCATAGACCATCAGCGCGATCAGGATCAGCCAATAGCGGATCCAACGTGCGGCATTGGGGGAGATTGCGTTCACGAGCATCCGCTCTATCTGGACTGGCAGGTCAATTCAGCAATCGGCCAGAGCGTCGCAGCCCGAAAGCAGTCAATGTCGTCTTCAACCCGCCGGATTATTGCAAGCCTCGGCATTCTGGTCTTCCTGGCCTTCTGGATCTGGGCAGCCACAACCATTGGCACCTATCTCGCAGACGGCCCGAAATGGCTGACCCTGGTCTATTTCATCGTCGCTGGTATTGGCTGGGCGTTTCCGCTCAGACCCCTACTCAAGTGGATGAATTCAGGCGCTGACTAGCGAGCTAGTGCAATATCGCGGAATTCAGACCCGATATTGTCGAACGCCTTTTCCAGCTCCGCTGAGTTGGACGCGTCATAGTAATAATCAGACGACGTTGCGCAGCCCTCCAGCAGAGCCTTGGTTGCCAGGTCATCTAGTTCAAACGCAATCGTATAGAGCTCGATCTGATAGGATTTGATCTCGTCGCAAACATCCTCGGTGATGTCATTTGCGTTGGTCACGTTGGTATCATTGTGCTTGCCATTGGTCGAAGGCGACCGTGTGTTCGCCCCATCAGACATCAGGACCAGTGCCTTGCGTCCGCCCTGATCGAAGAAGTCAGCAAAAGGTGCCCCCTCATCAAATGGTGCACCGGGGGTCAGGGTCCGCAGTCCCCAGGTCAGGCCGGTAGCGATGTAAGTATTCTGATTGGCATTCAGTGCCGACACCTTGGCTTTCAGGACGGCAGGATCATTGGTCAGCTCCTGGATCGGTGAAGGGCACAGGCCAGACCAGCTTCTGAAGCCGACAACCGGCTTGGTGTTGTAGCTCGTATCTTCGACATTATGCGGGGCACTTCGCGACTCAACGCACCCCTGCCAGGACGATGTCGATGTCGTCGTCGTACAAATTTCGTTTGTTGGTGCAGGCTCGTCAGCGTCGTCGCAGTCCCATCTTGTGCAAGTCCGCTCAACACCATCTCTGGTGCAGGAATAGCTCACTCTCTCGCAGTTTTCTCTCCGCCAGTCGTTGTAACCTTCAATGTAGCAGCTTTCACCTGTGGTGGTCTGGTCGGCCTCGACTTGCAGCCAGGACTCGCCCTCCTTGTCCAAGCCAACGTTTACATAAGTTGCGAAAGGGACAATCGACATTTTGATGGCGTCGCTATCAGCCACAACCAGCTTATCGATCATAGAGTTGGCGGCGGTCTCCAGCGTGCTCAAGCGCGAGCCATTCATGGAATAGGATGTATCCAGAACAAGCGCGATCTCAGCCCGTGACGGTTCACCAAATACTGCCTCTGATGTGGTACCAAGCGGCATGGTCTTGGTTCCGGCCAGTTGCATAAAGGCAGTCGGCAAGGTTCCAGAGACTTCGAGCGTTACCAGGTCACCTGCACGCGCGAAACTGACCGGGGTTAGTGTTGCTTCGCCCATGCCAGTAAACTCGGCGTCAAAGAAATCCTGAGCAACCTGTTCCAGCTCGCCATCTGTCGCGCTGGTTGTCAGGGCATGGCGCGCAGTGGAAAGCACGGCAAAATCGAGGGCGTTCTGGACCTTGTTCTGATAGGTCATCTGGCGATTGGTATCGATCGCAAAGCCTGCAACGAAGAACAGCGGAAGCACGCAAAGCGCAAAGATCATCGCGACATTGGCGCGGGCGTCTCTCGCGTAACGGCTAAGGGCTAACGAAGCCCATGATACGATGCTTGAGGTCTTTGACGGATTAACCATGGCTGTGCCCACCCGCTTCTGCAAGAAAAGCCTACTCACCATAATTTTGAAAAGTTTGGCTTAACCAAACCGCTTGAATTTACTTGAAATTTGATACAGCAGCGCTCAGGTCAGAGCTGGTCTCAATCCTCGCCGCGTGCTTTTTCAGCCTCTTTGCGAAGCCGCGCAAACATTTCCGTCACGTCTTCCGGCTCGTCCTCATCAATCTCCGATTCCGGCAGATCATCTTCACTCGGAGCTTCATCGATCAGCTCTTCGAGCGCTTCGATCCGCTCGTCCAGCGGCGTGTCATCATCGGGCGCAAGTTCTGGTTCAATAACTGGCTCCGGGTCAGGTGCAGCTGTTTCGGGCTCCGCCTCCGGCTCGAAAATATCCTCTACTCCACCTGTAAAACGAGCGAGCACCGTTTCTGCACCGATGACAGTCTGACCAACCCAGGCATTGGCGACTGTGCCAGAGGGCACATAGACCTCGCACCAGCCGCCAAGACGCCGTGTCCCGATTGTGCGGCCCGTGCGAACCGCGTCGCCGGTCTCAGCACTTATTTCCAAGCGCGGGCCGAAACCGCCCGTCGACAGACGCATGCCAGCGCTCCGACCGCCGCTCGCCAGGGCGATATAGGCAACAGCAAGCCCAGGCGTGTCAGCCCGCATCGCGATCACTGCTGCCGGGTCGCCCGTCTCGCGGATAATATGGTCGATCTCACCGCCCATCGGCGCGTGGACGCCATTGCTGGTAAACGGCGCCGAGGAGATGCGGATACGTGTCCAGCCGCTGCCCTCCAGGCGCAGCTCGTCCGGCGGGGTCGCGCCGCCTACCGAGACGATTGTGCCATCACAGGGCGCAACCAGAACATCCTCATTCTCAGGCACGGCGCGCTCAGCCGTGCGGGTCGCAAACAGGATGACGACGGCTGCCAGAAAACCAATCCAGAAAAGCGGTCCCCAGAGAATGCCAAGCAACAGACCCACCAGCCAGGCCGCCAGTGCGCCGACCCAGCCTTCTAGGTCAAATCCACTGCGCAACCATGGAAATCGGTTCCGGCTCAAATCATCCTGGTCTGTCATTGCACTTGCCTGTTCTGTTTATTCTGCAGCGACCTGCAAGGCATCCCGCTTGGCCTGCCGCGTCCACATATCGGCATATTCGCCGGAAAGTGCCAACAATTCATCATGGGTGCCGCGCTCGACCACTTTTCCCGCTTGCAAAACAACTATTTCATCGGCGTTCTGCACAGTTGAGAGGCGGTGCGCCACCATCAGCGTCGTGCGCCCTTTTGAGGCTTCATCCAGGGCTTCCTGCACGGCCGCTTCAGTGGCGCTATCGAGCGCCGATGTCGCTTCATCCAGAACCAGAATGGACGGATCCGCCAGGATAACACGGGCAATGCCGACGCGCTGCTTCTCGCCCCCGGACAGTTTCAGTCCGCGCTCGCCAACCCGCGTTTCCCAACCATCCGGCAAGCTATCAATAAAGTCGAGCAATTGAGCCCGGCGCGCGGCATCACGCAGATCATCAACGCCGGCCCCCGGCTTCGCATAGGAAATGTTTGCGGCGATCGTGTCGTTAAACAGGACGACATCCTGCGGCACCAGGCCAAGCGCCTGGCGCAGGCTTTCCTGTGTCACTTCACGAATATTCTGGCCATCAATCGTGACCGTGCCAGATTGCACATCATAGAACCGGAACAACAGTTTCAGCAGCGTCGATTTGCCAGCGCCCGACGTCCCGACAAAAGCGATTTTCTGACCGGGCGGAACATCAAAGCTAACGTCCTGAATTCCAACAGCGCGGGCGTCATGCGTGAAACTGACCTGATCAAAAGCGACATGGCCTCGTGGTTTCTCAAGCATATAGGCGTTCGGACTGTCCGCGACTTCCGGCTTCATCGCCATCAAACCGTACAGCTTTTCGAGATCGACAGCCCCCTGTTTGATCTCGCGCCAGGCCCAGCCAAGAATATTCAGGGGGGCATAGAGCGACAGAAACATTGCCATCACGGCCATGACATCGCCAACTTTCATTGTGCCGGAAGACACATTCCAGGCTGAAAGCACGAGCGCGCCGACCAGGCCAAGATTCATCACCAGTGCCTGTGCCCCGTTCAGCACGTACATCGAGCGCACCGCGTCAACATAGCGCAAATTGTACCTCTGCATGGCGTCGCTGAACCGTCCCGTTTCGCGCTTTTCAGCTGCGAACGACTTCACTGTTTCAAAATTCGTCAGGATATCGACAGCAATCCCTCTGAACCGTGTATCAGCCTCATTCATCCGTCTGCGCTGGCGCACCCGCCATTCGGTGATCATCACGGTTGAAATGGCGTAGACAATGATTGTCACGACTGCGATTGCGGCGAGCCAGGGGTCGTAGGCAACCGCCAGCGCGACCGAAGCCAGGATCAGCCTGACGATTGTCGGTCCAATATTGAAGGCGAGAAAGCGGATGAGATAGTCGATCGCCGTGGCACCACGCTCAATCACCCGATTGAGCGCGCCCGTCCGTCTTGTCTGGTGAAAACCAAGTGAGAGGTCCTGCGCATGACCGAATGCATCGACACTGGCAATACGCTGGGCATCCTGACTGACGGGAGAAAATAACCAGTCACGCAATTGCGGCAGTCCGCCCGCCAAAAATCTGATTGCAAAGGCGACAGACAGCCAGAACAATGCCGGCCTGAAGCCCGCGACGATGCCATTTTCGTCTGCCACCAGCTGGTTGATGGCATAACCGAGCAGAAGAGGAAACGCGACTTCCAGCACAGCCGCGCCCAGGGTCAGCAGGATGGCGAACACCATCACCGGGCGCCATTTGGATAGTTCCGGACGCGCCAGCAGTTTCAGGATACGTCCAATCGAGACGCCAATCCCACCATCAGCGCTTTCGATCTTGTCGGCATCGGTCTTCGGCTTGATCGCCGTATCAGTCTCTGTTGCAACACTCATGGCCGCGATATGGGGCAGATTGCAGTCAGATGGTAGGGGCACACCAGAAGAATGGTACTTATCACCCCTTGACTATTTAACTAATTAGTTAAATACTTGGGTATGGACAAAATCTTTGAAGCCCTCGCATCTACCCCGCGCCGCAAGATCCTTGCCTACTTGTCGGAAGCCGACCTGACAGCAGGACAAATCGCTGATCGCTTCAAGATGAGCAAGCCTGCCATCTCAAAGCATCTTTCAATTCTCGAGAATGCCGGGCTGGTTCGCCGCGAGCGGCGCGGCCAGTTCATCCACTACGGACTGGCTCCGGAAAACCTGACCAACACGCTAAACAGCTTTGTGCAACAGGTCTGTCCAGTATCGCGACCACTTAGGCGGGAAAGCCACGTCCTCAAGGAAGCACAGTCAAACACGGCAGAGGAGGACTAGGTTATGGACTGGCGCGAAGGTTCAGGCCGAATTGCTGAGTTTCCTGAAACGCACGCGGGCAATGGCAAGGTTGCCTGGGTACCTCTCAAATCTTTCTGGATTTCAGGCATGACCCTGATTGCACTGATTGCTGGTCCTTTTACTTTCTCATGGAGCGCATTCGCGGTTTTTCTTAGTCTATGCGCCATAACGCTTTGCGCCGGGCATTCGGTCGGCATGCATCGCCGGTTCATCCATAACAGTTTTGCCTGTCCACAATGGCTGGAATACCTAATGGTCTATCTTGGCGTTCTTGTTGGAATGGCTGGTCCGTTCGGAATGATGCGCCAACACGATATGCGCGACTGGGCGCAACGCCGCACCGATTGTCACGACTACTTCAAGCATGGTCGCCACATCCTACAGGATGCCTGGTGGCAACTACACTGCGATATCCGTCTCGATAATCCTCCCCTTTTCCAGCCTGAACTTCGCCTTCAGACCGACCGGGTCTATGCTTGGATGGAGCGAACATGGATGTGGCAGCAATTGCCGCTGGCAATCATCCTGTTTGCAATTGGAGGCGCAGGGTGGGTTATCTGGGGCGTCTGCGCGCGTGTCAGCATCAGCGTGATTGGCCATTGGCTCGTGGGCTATTTCGCTCACAATAAAGGCCCAATGCGCTGGCATGTGCGCGGGGCCGGCGTCCAAGGACGCGACGTGCCCATAGCAGCCCTGCTTTCAATGGGCGAAAGCTGGCACAACAATCACCATGCCTACCCTGGATCTGCCAAACTCGGACTGGATGCCGACCAACCTGATCCGGGCTGGTGGTTGATCAAGACTCTTCAGGCCTTTGGGCTCGCCTGGGACATAATAACACCAGACGCTCTGCCGAAACGCGCTGCGCTAACGCGCCTTTCAAACGACAAGGGAGGCTGTCCGGCCTGCAAGCGACTTCGAAATTTGTCTCCAACACCCTGATTATATGTAGCATACCTTTATTCTGGTTTTAGCCGCAGACTTCCTTTATTGCTCGTCTGGTTTGAATCAGAGGCGAAGCGAATGGCGAAACTGAAATCCATCTGTGTCTATTGCGGCTCATCGAATGATGTGAAGAACGGCTATTTGCGCCTGGCGCAGGATCTTGGCCGGTCGCTGGCACAGCAGAATATTCGCCTTGTCTATGGCGGCGGCGGTGTTGGCCTGATGGGTGCTTGCGCCAAAGCCGTGCACTCTGATGGCGGCGATGTGCTTGGCATCATGCCGCGTTTCCTGCTGCAAAAAGAGCGCATTTTCGATGAGGTTCCGCACGAGATTGTCGAAGACATGCACACTAGAAAGCAGCGCATGTTCGACGAAAGCGATGCCTTTATCGTCCTGCCGGGCGGCATCGGCACACTGGAAGAAGCGGTCGAAATGCTGTCCTGGGCGCGGCTCGGCCTGCATGCCAAGCCGATGGCCTTCCTCGACGAGGATGGCTTCTGGTCACCCTTCTTCGAGCTGATGGACCACATTATCGATGGCAAATTCACACCGGAGGAGTTTCGCGCCTGCCTTGTTCACGAGCAAACACCCGAAGCGGCGATCAAGGCTTTGTGTGACCGCGTGGTTGTGCTCGGCGACTAAGCCGGAAAACATCACAGACCATCGAGAAACTTTTCCAGTGTTTCGGTCACGGTCTGCCTGGAGCCGGCACTCTCCAAATCCAGTAGGGCGGCCTCTGCCAGAAGCGCATTCAGCATACGTGCGGTGATCTCTGGCGAGGCAATGTCGGCTTCTCCGGCGTCTTTTGCCGCTTGCAGAGATGCTGTGAGCGCCCGCAGGCTGTTCTCATCCTCGATCTCCTTGGCTTTGCGCCAACCAAGTGCTTTCGGTCCAAGGTCAAACAGGATCCGCGCCGTCTCCGGCTTGCGAACCTCCGCCAGCCAGGCCAGCGCTGCCTGTTTCAATCGATCCAGATGACCCGCGCCGTCTGAAACCTGCGCCATTGCCGCTGCTATTGCATCACTTGATGTCGCTTCATATAGCGCCGCCATGATCTCGGTCTTGCTGGCAAAGTGATAATACATCGCGCCCTTGCTAAGACCCGACGCCTCAAGGATCATTTGCGTCGTGGTCGCTTCATAGCCATGTTTCAGGAACAGCTTGCGCGCCCGCCTAAGCAATTCTGCGCGCGTCTGCGCCCGTCTCTCCGCCTGTTTCGCCATCCAGCCTCTTTACGCTCGCGAAGCTTTGAAGTAAATAATAAACCAACGGTCGGTTTTATAAGGTTTTGCCATGACACAAATTCCTGCAAGTCTTGATGCCATGCTGGCAGCTTGGAACGAACATGATCTCGACAGGATCAGATCGCATCTGGATGTCGCCCTCGCCCCCGGCGTGGTTTTCGCTGATCCAGATAATTTTGTTGAAGGCATCGACGTGTTTGAGACCATGGTGCGCAAGTTTCGAACCGAGCGCCCTGATGCCAAATGCAAGCGCACAAGTGGCTTCAATGTCCATCACAAGCGCTACCGCTACAATTGGCTGGTCTCGGTTGGCGGCGTTCCAGCCTTGTCCGGTATGGATGCGACCGAGATTGATGAGGCTGGCAAAGTCGTCCGCGTCGACGGCTTTTTTGGTCCAGTCCCTGACGCCTAACCCAAACGCTTCATCGCGGTTTTCCGCCCCATCAGAACAAGGAAACCGCCGACATCGGGGCCACGCTCGCGCCCGGTTAGTGCCTTGCGCAGCGGCATGAACAGGCCCTTGCCCTTGCGCCCGGTCGCTTCCTTCAGGGCAGCCGTCCATTCACCCCAGGTCTCGGCTGTCATTTCACCTTCCGGCAGCAATTGCGCCGCCGACGCAATGAAGTCCTTGTCCTCATCATCGACCAAGGGCGTGATCTCGCCATAGGCGACCGGGACAAATTTCGCGGCGTCTTCGACGCTGATACAATTTTCGCGCACCAGCAGCCAGAAACCCTCATTGGCGGCCTGCGGATGAACCGCAGCGAGGCGCTCCTTTGCGTCCTCAAAATCCATCGCATGGGTGATCGCGGTGTTGAGGCTGGTCAGATCTGCCTCGTCAAAGCGCGCGGGCGCACGTCCGATCTTGTCAAAGGAAAACTCTTCAGCCAATTGCGCCAGGCTGTCGCGGATCTCGACATTGTCGGATGTGCCGAGCTTGGCCAGGAGCGAGCAAACCGCCATGGGTTCAACCCCCTGCTCGCGTAGGACCTCCATGCCAAGCGATCCAAGCCGTTTGGACAGGCTTGCCCCGTCAGCGCCAACCAGAAGCGGGGTGTGCGCCATACCGGGCGCGGCACCACCAAGCGCCTTGAAAATCTCAATCTGCGCACCCGAATTGGTCACATGATCCTCGCCGCGCACCACATGGGTAATACCGGCCTCGATATCATCAACACAGCTCGGCAGCGTATAGAGATATGACCCATCAGCGCGGATTAGGACCGGATCGGACAGGCTGCTTGTCTCGATCGCCTGCTCGCCGCGCACAAGGTCAGTCCACTCAACGCGCTCGCCGGACAGTTTGAACCGCCAGTGCGGCGTGCGCCCCTCGGCTTCAAAGGCTGCCTTCTGCTCATCACTCAGCGACAAGCCCGCCCGGTTATAGATCGGAGGCTGCCCTTTGGCGCGCTGCAGTTTGCGTTGGCGGTCAAGCTCGTCGCTGGTTTCATAGCACGCATAGAGCAGGCCCTTGGCCTTGAGGTCTTGAGCGGCGGCGTCATAAGACGCGAACCTCTCAGACTGTTTGAACGTGTCGTCCCACGCCAGCCCGAGCCAGGTCAGGTCCTCGCGGATGCCGTTTTCATATTCAGCCGTTGAGCGCTCTGTATCCGTGTCATCAATGCGCAGGATGAACGTCCCGCCCTGACTTTTTGCGAACAGCCAGTTGATCAGCGCCGTGCGGACATTGCCGACATGCAGCTTGCCTGTGGGAGACGGCGCAAAACGAACGATGGGTGCAGACATGGAGTTGATCCTGAAAACGAGAGGCCCTCTTCGACACGAAAACGGCACAAAAGCCAAGCCATTGCCGCCACAATTGACAGCAAGACTGAACGCTCCAACACTCGCTATCATTCACCCAGGAGGAATGACCATGACCCGTGCTGCCCTGATAATCGCCCTAGGATTGGGTCTGGCCGCCTGCGCAACTCCGAAGGGCGAGGTGCCGCCGGTTATAACACCGCCGCCGCCACCGCCCATGGCCGAACCGGAAACTGCCACCGAGACTGAACCTGAACCAGTTGAGGCAGAGACCATGGCTGAACCAAACGTCGCCGAATATGACGAGAGCTGGTCGATCAATGATTACTGGTCTGGCGAATGGCCGGATGGTTTCACAGTCACCAGCGATAATGTCGTCCTGATGGGCCGCGCTGCACCGCACCCGTCCCTAACCGCAGACATTGCCTGTCCCTTGGCCAAAAACACCAACGTCAATCCATGGAACCATGCACGCGGCGAGGCTGATAACTGGGAATTCATGTCAGCGAACAAACGCACCAAGATCACCATGCTGGAAGATGCCGCCTTCGAAACCGGCTTTAGCGAGAAACCAAGCATTCTGAACGTCAAGGCGGGCGATGTCCTGACTTATGAATCCTATATCGCCGAAGGCTTTTTCATTGCGGGGTTCGAGGGCGAAACCTATGAGCTGAACGAAGGTGATTTCAATGGCCGCGCCGACTTCGAACAAGGCGGCGAAACCCATGAATGGGTCAATGTCGAATGCGGCTTCGGCAAAGGCACACGCGCCTGGCTGCTGCTTTCTGAGGTTCAAAGCGAGGATGGCATCGGGCCAGTCTCGTTTGACGCATTCGGCTCGGCCAGCGATCTCGACAAGGGTCCGAACAATATCGAGATGTAGCGCCAGGCTTACGGCACTGGCCCGAACTTGTTGTGATATGGCTCAGACGGCTGAAACAGCCGGGAAACAAAGAGCAGGATCGTGATCGGGTTTGTGAACATGAAGGGCAGCGCCCAGGCACGGCGACCCGTATCATGATAGCGCCTTATCGTCATTGTCAGGATCGCCGCCCAGACCAGCACCCAGAACCAGATCATGATGCCAGCACCTATTTCAGTCATGATCGGCAAGGGTACACTCGCCCATACGAAGGAAATGAACGGCGTCAGGAATACCACCAGACCAATAAAGCCCCAATACTGTCCCGGCGATGCGCGGTCATACCAATTATAGATCTGCAACCAGGACCGGGATGGTCTCTGTTCTTCGAGAGTCTCTACCTGAGGCGCCGCCTTGCGATCTGACAGTTCTTCAACCAGCTCCTCGCGAGACCCGTGCTCACCTATCACCGGCTCGCGAACCAGCCCCAACCAGCCCGACAGGCGCCGACCAAACGGCACACCCTGCTTGTATGGCCAGTTATCGCGCTCTTGCCTCACCGGCTAGCTAACCTGACCTGTGACATCCTCAATCGGGATGACGTAATCACGCCCACAAAACTGGCAGTCCACGACCAACGTGCCGTCTGGCTCGACCATATCTCGTAGCGCCTCATCCGACATGGATGACAGGGTCGCTACCAGCCGGTCGCGATTGCAGGTACAGGCATCGCTGAGCATTTCCGGCTCGTCGATACGAACACCGCCTTCATGGAAAAGGCGGTATACCAGTTGATCAGCGGTCAGCGCCGGATCCAGCAATTCTCCCGCGCTTAGTGTTGAGAACAGCGCCGAGGCTTCACGCCACCCTTCGTCGGTGTCGCCGCGCGCCACATCACTTGCAATTTTCTGGATCATCATTGCGCCGCCCATCCACTCGCCCGCCGCATCTTTCTGCAGCGCCAGCATCAGATGCGTCTCCACCTGTTCCGATTGTGCGAAATAGTCGCGGGCGCATTCGGCGAGTGACCCTTTCTCCAAAGGTACAATACCCTGATAGGGCTGCATGTCCGGATTATCGTGGACGATGATCAGGCCGAGCCGCCCCATCGCCCCAAAGAGTTGCGGCATATGCGGTTTGCCGCCCTTATTGATCTTTTCCAGCCAGGCCCAGCGTTCCGGCTCGAACTTGGCATAGGCCCGCAGGCCGCCACCCTTACGATACTCACCGACCATCATCGAAACTGGGCCATCGCCTTCAGCCTGCACCAGAAGTTTGCCCTCGAATTTCATACCTGAACCGACCAGAACCGATAGCATCAGCGCCTCGCCGAGAATTTCGGCCAGATGGTCATGATAGGCGTGCCGCTTGAGGATCGGAGATAGTGTTTCCCGGCCCATCCGGACCAGACGACCACGCACGGGCAGGCTTTGCGGGGTGAACCCTACGACAAAATCATCAACGCTGAGATTGGAAGGCGACATGGCTAAATCCTGTAACATGAAGCGCGCCATGTGGCAGGGCCCTCGCCCCAGAACAAGGGGCCGTGTGGAATCGCCCCGCTACAGCGTCACAGAAATCGTTGTCGTCTTGGTTGAGGTCGGCGCGGCAACCTCGCCGCGAAGATGGCGCAGCAGCTCATAATGATCCGGCAGTTCGTTGACGAATTTCTGAGTTCGCGCCTTGCGCAGCGCGATATACTGATCCCACAGCCCGCGCGGCACATCTCGCACCGCGCTATAATCTCGTCCCTGATAGAACCGCTTGCCCATCAAGGCCGACAGGAATGAGTTCGTGGTGAAGAACTGGTTTTCCTTGATGTCGAGTTCATCCGGCATGGTGTAGCGCCAAAGCTCCAGCTTCTCCTGCAGGCTGTCAGGAATGGGCAGCTCGTGGCGTACTGCTTTCCAGAACGGCGAGTCATCGCGGTTGGAGATGTGGAACATCATCACAATGAATTCGATGATCTCCTTGTACAGTTTGTCGACCTGCTCATTATAGCGCCGCTCAACAGCTTCCGGAAAATCCGTATCCGGCATGAATTTCAGGAACCATAACATGGCCTGCTGCACCGAATAGATCGCGGTCGCCTCCAATGGTTCGACAAAGCCGCTGGACAGGCCAAGCGCCAGACAATTCTTGACCATTGAACGCCGCGTCTTGCCAATCCGCATGCGAATGATGCGCGGGTCGCCATCAGCGGCCGCTGGCCCTGCATGCGCCTTGAACTCAGCGACGGCCTCATCATCGGAAATGAACTTGCTGGAATAGATATAGCCAGAGCCAACCTGCGAGAATAACGGCACCCAGAATGACCACCCGGCTTTCATCCCTGTCGCCTTGGAGGTTGGCTCGATCTTGGTCGGGTCCTCGTGCGGCATGCGCATCACCGCCGCACGGTCGTTCAGCAAGTATTTGTCATAGGGTTCGAACGGTTCGCCCATCGCCTTGCCGATAATGATGCTGGCAAACCCGGTTGCATCAATCACGAATTCGATCGGATGTGTGCCATTCTTTTCAAGCTCTATTGAGCTGACAAAGCCGCGCTCATCGAGTTTTACCTCTTGCACATCATCATAGATGTGCTGCACCCCAAGTTCGCGCCCTCGTTCCATCAGGATCTTGGCCAGTTCCACCGCATTCGTGTGATAGGAATATGGCACTTCAGACTGATAGTCGGCGCTGCCCATCGGCTTTGGCCCGCGGTTCGCCCGAATGATGGCCGGGCAGATCGACATCGCCTCAGTATAGCCATCACCGACCGGCCCGCCGCCCGGATGCATGGCAAACTTGGAATAGAGATAGCCGGGATTCATCCCTTCAATGTCACTTTGGGTAAAGAATGGATTGACCCAGGACAGCGGCTTGCCATCCTTATCGACATCCCAGTTCGTGAACCAGCCTGAGAGTTTGAAGGTCGCGTCAGTGCGCTTGATGAATTCGCGCTCATTGATACCGATATAGCTCAGCAGACCCGACATCGGACGCGCGGTCGACTCGCCAACGCCGGTGATCGGGATTTTGTCGCTCTCGATAAGCGTGATCGTCAAATCGCCTGATTTGATACGAATCTGAAACCGCCGCGCCAGGAAGCACGCCGCCATCCAGCCTGAGGTGCCGCCGCCAACAATCGTGATATTTCGAATGGGCTCAGCCATAGCCCTCTCCCCTGCTATTGCTCGGATTAACCTGCCTTGAAATAGAAATCTCCGCCCGTGGTGCGATCGATGTAGCTTGGATTCTGACTGTCACCGGTTTTTTGCGCAACCCGGTCCTGAACGCGCTTGAACAGGACATTGGCCGGCGCCGCGACCGTCGTCATCATCTCGGCAAGCGACGCCGAATAGAGTCCGTCATCGGCTGCCGTCTTGCCCGGCTGTGTGGCAAAGGCCTGGAACACGCCGCTCGCCCAGCCAACCGGCTCATAAGTGCGGATCAGCCCGCGGCTCTGATTGTCCATCACGGTCCGACAGGCATCGAAGACAACGAAACTCAGCGGCGCGACCTGACCGGAAACCCTGTTGAAAATGTCCTCGAACTTGACCCCGCCATCCTGCAGGTCGGTCGGGCTTGCACCGTCAAGATCGACCGGCAGGACATAATTGACGCCCCCAACATTCGCGCCATGCCCAGAATAGTAGAAGAAGGTCACCGGCTCCGCGCCTTCATCCTTGCGCGCCTTGGCCGTCCGACCAAGCTGGCTGAGTGCTCGAACCGTGTCGCGCTGGCCGAGATCTCGGCAATGGGTGACATTGAAGCCCACCGCATTCAGCGATGCGGTCAGGCGCTCGCCGTCAGCATGGGTTTCGCTCAGTGTACTGATCGGCGCATTGTAAGTCAGATTGGTCAGCAGCAAGGCATGCCGGTCAGGATCATCGCCCGCCATCAGGCTGCACCCGCCCTCACTGGGCGCGGCTGCTACACGCGATTGCTGCGCCGAAGCAGGCGGCGCAAGCGTTGTGGTCAGCGGCGACGCACGCGATGGCGCCGGAGCAGACGCCGCCACGAGTTCAGCCATGTCATCCGGATCACCCAAAAGTTCGTCAATTGACTGGACCTTGATCGATAGCGGAATTGCGGTGACGTTCTTGTTGACCTCGCGGCCACTCACAGTGACGACCTTGTCGAGCGAGAAACTCAAGTTGAGGTCTCCCGATTTACCGGCCTTGACCTGCCACTTCCAGATTGTTGGTTCGCCCGCAAATAGCGGCTGTATCTCGTCCGTTAGCGAAGTGATCTCAAAATCCGTACTGATGATTTCTGCGGCCATCAGTTCAGAAGCCCGCACGGTATCGAACTGTCGCTCAAGCACTGGTTGTTCGCTGCCTGGCGCGAGACCGGTGCCGACGCTTTCGCTCAAGACAAGATCGACGACTTCAATCGTCGTGTCCGCAGTCAGCGGGTGGATGGCCAGCTCCAGGAAATAGGTCTGGTCCTGCACCATTTCGGATGGCGCATGGTGGACGATGCGACCTTCAGAAAAATCATCACCTATGGTGACTACAGAGGTGATATCAGTGTCGATGGTCGTGTTGCCTGCTATGATTGATCCGGGACCAGTGACGACGTTTTGTGGGACAGTAACTGTGCCTGACAGAGTAATGTCGGAATTTTGCGAGACCGGATTCATGCCGCGCAGAATATCAAGCGTCGCAAGGTCAATATTTGTGCCGCCATAGCCTATGCGCGCCAGCAATGCCTGATCTTGCGCCGGCAGACTGTCCACCCGCGGATAGTTCGGATCCTCCACAGTTTCCGCAGCGGCGGCCACGGCCGTTGAGGAATTGCCGTTCTGCAATTCCTGTATCCGTTGCTCTACGTAAGGACCCATTTGTGACTGGGGGTAAATGTTGCGGAACATGACCAAAGCGGTGACAGAGCCATCCGCCATGGCATGGCCGAATGCCTCGCCCTCGGGCATTGATGTATATAACTTGATATAGGCTTCCGTGGCCGGTGCTGGCTCAGACTCTCTTCGTTCCGGAACTCGCTCTATTGTCCGCTCGGGGACCCTTTCAGGGACGCGCTCGGGTTGGCGATCTGTCTCGGTGACGGCTGGCTTGTCATCACTTTGCTGCTGCACAACGGTTGTTGTGTTCGTCTCAGTCGTCGTTGTGTAGGCATATTGATCAGAACTCGGATTGATCGGGCTATACCCCACAGCCTCCGCAGACAGGATCATCGGTATGCCGGGGACGTCATCTCGTGCACTCAACTGGTCGCGCACCAGTTCAGCTTCCTCGCGTGACCAAAAGGGTCCGACCATGGCCTTGGACATCGCCGCGCCATTGACATCGACAAGCTCAATATAGCTCGGAAACTCCGATCCCAGCCCGTTCAGAAATGCATTCGCGTCTGCCAAATTGGCGAACACCGTGACTTGCACCGTGTACTCTGTGGGGCGGGTCGTTTCTGGGTTCGCGACCGTGTATGGAGGTTTTGCATCAGGCGCTGTCTCGTTGACAGTGACCACGGGGTCCGGCTCGTCGCCATGCCAGATTGCTTGCCAGACTTCACACCCGGCCAGCATGAACAAGGACAGGACAGGCAACACCCATCTGGTGGTTCGCATCACAGTCTCCGCCAATACGCTACGCTCTGACAAAAGCGTAACATACAGCTTGCAGCGCGCCTAGCGGGACAGGATCAGCCTATTTCTGCAGGCACCAGCGCAGGATCGCCTTCTGTGCATGCAGGCGGTTTTCCGCCTCGTCAAAGACCAGCGATTGCGGCCCGTCAATGACCTCGGCGTCGACCTCTTCGCCGCGATGGGCAGGCAGGCAGTGCAGGAATTTCGCACCGCCTTGCGCTAACCCCATCAGTTCCTCGGTCACCGCATATGGGTCCAGCTCGGCCAGCCTCTCGTCGGCATCCTTGTCGCCCATGGAGACAAACGTGTCTGCGATAACCACATCGGCGCCGGCCACGGCTTCTTCGGCGGTATCATAAAGATCGATCCGGCCCTGCATCTCACGCGAAATCTCGATCTCGTCTTCGTCAGGCGCATAGCGACCGGGCGTACCTATCGCCAGCGAAAAGCCAAACTTGGGCGCAGCATGGATAAAGCTGGAACAGACATTATTACCGTCGCCAACCCAGGCGAGACGCGCGCCGTTCAGATCCAGCCCGGCCTCCTCCAGCGTTTGCAGGTCCGCCATGATCTGGCACGGGTGCGAGCGATCGGTCAGGCCATTGATCACCGGCACACTGGACAATTCGGCAAACGCCTCGACATCGGCATGACTGTTGGCCCGGATCATCACTGCATCGACAAAGCGCGACAGCACCCGCGACGTGTCCTCAATGGTTTCGCCGCGACCAAGCTGCATGTCGCCTGCGGTCGCAACAATTGTCGTTCCACCAAGCTGGCGCATCGCCATATCAAAGGAAAACCGCGTCCGGGTCGACGACTTCTCAAACACCATGGCCAGTACGTGATCGCCCAGCACCGCGCCCTGATCGACCTTGCCCTTGGGCCAGCCTTTTCTCTCGGCCTTCATCGCATGCGCAAGGTCGAGGATGCCGCGCAGCTCACTCGCTTCCAGTTGCCATAGATCGATGAAATGCCGAAGGGCCATTTTTGTCTCCACGTTTTGGGGAAACGGCGCTCATAACGGAAAACACAGCGCAACGCCAGCTAAAGTGAAATCAAGGCTTCTCGCCAGTTTCGGCATCAGTTACAGGAAAGAAACTTCCAGTCTTCAGGGAACTCCGCCTCATGGATAGTGTACTCATTATTGGCGCTGGCGCCGCTGGCTCTGTTGTTGCGCAGAAATGCGCAATGGATCGCGAAACCTTCAAACACATTACGCTCGCCAGTCGCCGCCTCGTCTCGTGCGAAAAAGTTGCGGCACTGTGCAAGACGCCGATTGAGATCGCTGAGGTCGATGCCGACAATGTCGAAGAGACGATCGCGCTCATCGAAAAGGTGAAGCCGGACCTGTTGATCAATATGGCCCTGCCCTACCAGGACCTGCCGATCATGGATGCCTGCCTCGCCACCGGCACCAATTATATGGACACCGCCAATTACGAGCCGCGCGATGTCGCCAAGTTCGAATATCACTGGCAATGGGCCTATCATGACCGGTTCGTCGACAAAGGCATCACGGCCATTCTGGGCTGCGGCTTTGATCCGGGCGTGACCAATATCATGTGCGCCTACGCCCAGCAGGAAGGCCTGTTCGACGTGATCGAATACATCGACATCGTAGACTGCAATGCAGGCGATCACGGCAAGACATTCGCGACAAATTTCAACCCTGAAATCAACCTGCGCGAAGTCACGCAAGACGGACGCTACTGGAAGAATGGCAAGTGGATCACCATCCCCGCCCTCTCGATCAAGACCATGATCGATTATCCCGAGGTCGGCCCGCGCGCCTCTTACCTCCTCTATCACGAGGAAGAAGAGAGCCTGGTCAAGCACATTAAGGGCCTGAAGCAGATCCGCTTCTGGATGACCTTTGGCGACGAGTACATCAAGCATCTCGACGTGTTCAAATCCATCGGCCTGATCGACCTGAAACCGATCAAACATAAAAGCATGGACATTATCCCGATGGAATTCCTGAAAGACCTTCTGCCTGTACCGAGCACACTGGCAGAGGGCTATACCGGCAAGACCTCTATCGGCGTCATCCTGCGCGGCACGAAAGACGGCAAACCTGTCACCAAGATGATCTATCAGGTCTCAGACCATGCCAAGACCAATGAGGAAGTCTCCGCTCAGGCTGTAAGCTACACGACAGGTGTCCCGCCCGTCTCAGGTGCCAAGATGTTCTTTGACGGCATCTGGTCCGGCGCGGGTGTTTTCAATGTCGAGCAATTCCCAGCCAAACCCTTCCTCGAAGACGTCGCCAAACGCGGCCTGCCCTGGCATGTGATGGATGTGGAGCAGAGCGATCAGGCGGAGCTCTTTGAGGTGGAGACTTAGTGGATTCCCTACCCACCCCCACCTTCCTCCTCGACGCCACACGCCTGAGGGCCAATCTCGAGACGGCCAAGCGCATTCGCGAAGAGGCAGGCTGCAAGATCCTGCTGGCGACCAAGGCCTTCGCGATGCCGGCCGCCTTCCCAATGATGCGAGACACTCTCGACGGCACGACCGCGAGCGGCGAGCATGAGGCACGGCTCGGCGCGGAAGAATTTGGCAAAGAAGTCCATGTCTACTCCCCGGCTTATGCTCCGGGCGAGGTGGAGCGCCTTGTTGAGTTCGCCCAGCACATCTATTTCAACTCGGCCTCCCAGCTCGCAGAGTATGGCGAACTGGCACAGACAGGCGGGGCAAAAGTCGGGTTGCGCGTCAATCCGGGTTATTCCAACGCGACGCTTGGCGGCGACCTCTACGACCCTTGCGCGCCGATGTCCCGGTTCGGTGAAGTCGCTGACAAACTTGATCAAGTTGACTGGTCAAAGATCGATATCTTCCACGTCCATACGCTGTGCGAGAGCCTGCATGAAGGCTCCATCGGCCTGATCGAGCATGTTGCCGAGAACTTCGCGCCTTACCTCAAACAGGTCAGCGCCGTGAACTTTGGCGGCGGGCATTTTATCAATAAGCCGGGTTATGACGTTGATGCGCTGATCGCTGCCATCAAAGACTTCAAGTCCCGGTTCGACGTGGAGGTGATCCTCGAACCCGGCGGCGGGCTTGTCGTCAATACGGGCGAACTCCACGCCAGCGTGATCGATCTGCACTGGAATGACGGCCATATCGCCCTCCTCGATGCCAGCGCTTCCACGCATATGCCGGATGTCCTCGAAGTGCCTTACCGCCCAGACATCATCGGCGCGGGCAATACCGGTCAGCACGCCCACACCTATCGCCTCGCCGGACGCACCTGCATGACCGGCGACATTATCGGCGATTACAGTTTTCCAGAGCCACTCAAGCCCAGTGACCGGATCATCTTCACCGACCAGATGCACTACACCTTCGTGAAGACAAACACCTTCAATGGTAACCCGCTCGCCAATCTCGCTATCCGCCACGAGAACGGCGAGATCGAAATGCTGAGCGATTTCGGCTATGACGCGTTTCGCCGCCGCCTTGGCCTTGGTCGCTAGTACGGTCCGCTCTTGCCATACATATCTTCCTTGCTTGGCCTCGGTCGCACCCGCACAGGCGCATATGAACCGTCACGCCGATCAAATTCATCGGGCGTGCGAACGCTCGGCACGAAATCGCCCGTATCCTCAATCCAGTTATCCAAAATGACGCGGTGTTCAGCAAGCACATCTGCATAGGCTTCATTACCGGCGAGATTGTTCAGCTCCAGCGGATCCACGGTGAGGTCGTACAGTTCCTCTTCCGGACGCGGCGCGCGAAAGGGCCGGGCCTGCTGCTCGGTCAACGCGCCTTGTTCATACAGGCGTAGCAGCTCCCACCACGTCTTGTGATAGACGGTGTCCGCGCTCGGCGTCGCCGGCAGATCATTATAGGTGTTGCGGATATAGCGATACTGCGCGGTGCGTACTGACCGACCATGATCCTCGAAATCATGCCAGTTGCGCTCCGAGATCGCATAGTCGCGAAACGGTTCAGCTGGCGCCTCAAACAAGGAGATCAAGCTCTGGCCTTCGAGTGTGGCGGGCTGTTCGGCCTTCGCCAGTTCCAGGAAGGTCGGCGCAATATCCACCGCGCTGATGATTGAATCTGACACCTGTCCCGGATCAATCCCCTTTGGCCAGTAAGCGATGAAGGGCGTCTTCAAGCCGCTATCATACAGTGTGGACTTGTCGCGGGCATAAGGGCGGCCATTGTCGGAGATAATCACAATCAATGTATTGTCCGCCACGCCCTGCGCTTCCAGCTCGGCAACGACTTTGCCGATATTGGAATCGAACCGGCCGATCTCGTCATAATACTCCACGAAATCGTTCAGGTAGAGCTCGGTCGCGGGATAATAGCTCGGCAGGACAACATCCTCCTGACTGTGCGCATGCGGCGATGGCGCCTCGGAGAACGGACGGTGCGCATCCCAGGCAGCAAGCCACAGAAAGAACGGTTGATCATCTGGCCGCTCTTGCAGAAGATTGACCCAATCACCTGAGCCGGACGGAATCTCGCCAGCGTATTCCGCTTCGCGAACAACATTGAACCGGTCGACCACGTCCGGGCCGAGATGCCACTTGCCAGCGGCTGCCGTCCAGTATCCGGCATCCATCAACTTTTCCGAAAATGTGATCTGGCTTGGCGGCAGCGGCCAGTGCAACTGCTCTGCATCGGTATTGTGTGGATAGCGCCCGGTAATCAGGCTGGCCCGGCTCGGGCTGCACGAACTCGCCGTCAGATAGGCATTGGTGAAGAGCATGCCTTTCTCTGCCAGCCGGTCGAGAACTGGTGTATGAATGGTCGGATGGCCATAGGCACCAATATCGTCCCAGCTGACATCATCCGCAATGATCAGGATAAGGTTGGGTCGTTCTCGTCCTGGCTCAGATACGGCCAGGCTGGCACAAGCCGCCAGGCCCGCCACAGCCACAAAAATTGCCATCCACCTTATCATTTCTGCCTCCCTTATTGTATATAATTGACAATAGTCTGTCACGTAGACGAGCACAAGCGAAGACACCCCGCTGGTCTATCGCGCCAAAACAAACTAGGCTCGACAAACCTCAACACGGAGATCGAACATGCGCTTACTCTTGCTAGCTATGACCATCAGCTTTCTGCCGGCACTGGCATTTGCGCAGCATACGGCAACTACACAGGCCGAAGCGGAAACCGGCTACCAGATTCAAGTCAAAACGCTGACCGGTAACACGATCACACTGGATGTCGCCTCAAGCGACTCGATCGCCGTGATCAAAGCCAAGGTTCAAGATGAAGAGGGCATCCCGCCTGAACAGCAACGCCTGATCTTTGCCGGCAAGCAGCTCGAAGATGATCGCACACTTGCCGACTATAATATCCGCGAGGATTCAGTCCTGCATCTCGTGCTGCGCTTGCGAGGTGGCTAGGCGCTAGCTCTCATTGTGCTGTGGTTCCCATAGCTCAATCGGATTGCCTTCCGGGTCATAGACGCGCGCAAAGACACCGTTCGGATAGGGATTGTTCGGGTCAACCGTGACCTCATTTCCGTTGGCGCGTAGCTGCGCCACCATCTTACTCAGATCACGCACCCGAAAATTCAGCATGAAGGTCTTCGATGTGTCGTCGCCGAAATAGTCCGTGTCATGCTTGAACGGCGCGAACACGGTCGGCCCTTCGCTCTGGTGCCAGGGCTGGGTATCGTAATCACTCGGCACCTGACTGATACCGAAATTCTCCTCATACCAGACCGCCAACGCCTTGGTGTCCCTGGCCCGAAAGAAGAACCCGCCAAAGCCAGTGATTATCTCCCTGTTCGCCATCGCGGCCTCCCCGAATGAGTGCTAGACGCTACAATCTCATATCCAGTTGAAAGATCAATCATGCAGCGTCTGGACAATAAGATCGCCCTTGTTACCGGTGCAGCGCAGGGCATTGGCGCGGCCATCGCCAAGGCCTTTTCCGAAGCAGGGGCCAAAGTCATTGTCACCGACATAAATGACGAACAGGGCCGCGCACTCGCACGCTCCATTGGCGCGGATTACGCCCATCTTGATGTGTCGTCAGAGGCTGACTGGGCCAACTTGGCGAAGACGATCCCGGCGCTGGATATCCTGGTCAATAATGCCGGGATTACCGGCTTTGAGGACGGCCCTGCTGCACATGACCCGGAGATGGTCTCGCTCGACGAATGGCACCGGGTCCACAGCGTCAATCTCGATGGCACGCTGCTTGGATGCCAGTTTGCCATCCGCGCCATGAAGGCGAGCGGCACGGGCAGCATTATCAATATCGCCTCACGCTCTGGTCTCGTCGGCATTCCCGGCGCTGCTGCCTATGCCAGTTCCAAGGCGGCGATCCTCAACCACACCCGCACGGTGGCGCTCTACTGCGCGCAGCAGGGCTGGCAGATCCGCTGCAACGCGATCGCACCCGCCGCGATCCTGACGCGGATCTGGGAGCCGATGCTGGGCGACGGTCCTGACCGTGAGGAAAAGATGGCAGCGCTGGTCGCCGACACGCTGCTGAAACGCTTTGGCCAGCCGGAAGAAGTCGCGGCAATTGCACTGATGCTGGCAAGCGACGCGGCCGCCTATATGACCGGCGAGACGCTGACCCTGGACGGCGGCCTGCTCGCCGGTTCGGCGGCAAGCCCAGGATAGATGGAAGACGTGTCTGCTTTCGGTGGCGGAGCGGGCGTTATGATACAATCAACAAGCTCTCGTCGAACCACACATCTTCATAGTCCGGCGCGATCTGGAATCGAAAACCCGGCGGCAGGGCCAACAATCTCTCAATTGAAGGACACCTGTCGGGAATGTGATGAGCATGTAGTGGTTTGAAGAAATCCGGTTCTTTGGAAAAGACCTCTCCCGCCCATATGTACCAACCGTTGGCATCAAGCGTTGGAGGATGGCGGAGACCATTGATTGGCAACAAACCCGACTTTACGTTTTCTGCCATACCCAGTTTTGAAGTGGGGTCGATCGGATGGAATCGAGCATTGAACATCTTACAAACTGATCTTTGGAGCGACTCACTCATAACGCTTTGGCTAACGCAAATCTTCATTCGCCGAAAGCCGGTAGTCGCCATGTTCGCACACGACCCGAAACGGACCTAATCTCGGCACGCTACCAGCC
>CAYGKE010000013.1:0-43295 GCA_964350465.1 uncultured Hyphomonas sp. | reverse complement strand
GCATGAAGCTGTTCCCGATCCTGTACAAAGCCTTCACGGAAAAAGACATGGCGATGCTGGAAATCAACCCGCTCATCGTCATGGAGAGCGGCGACTTGCGGGTGCTTGATGCCAAGGTCAGTTTTGATGGCAATGCCCTGTTCCGCCATCCCGACATTATGGACCTGCGCGATACGACTGAAGAAGACGAAAAAGAGATCGAGGCGTCTGAATGGGATCTCGCCTATATCGCGCTCGACGGCACCATCGGCTGCATGGTCAATGGCGCTGGCCTCGCCATGGCCACGATGGACATCATCAAGCTGTATGGTGAGGAGCCTGCCAATTTCTGTGACGTTGGTGGCGGTGCGGACGCAGAGAAGGTTGCGGCGGCGTTCAAGATCATCATGAAGGACCCGAACGTCAAAGGTATCCTGGTCAATATCTTTGGCGGAATCATGAAGTGTGATGTCATTGCAGAAGGCGTCATTCAGGCCGTGAAAGAGACCAATCTTTCGGTGCCGCTGGTCGTGCGTCTGGAAGGCACGAATGTCGAAAAGGGTAAGGAAATACTCGCTGCGAGCGGCATGAATATCATCCCGGCGGATGATCTTGATGATGCCGCGCAGAAAATCGTCGCGGCGGTCAAAGGGTAAGCCGAGAGATGCGGCTAAGCCTCCCCTCTATGGCCGGATTGGCCGGTATCATGCTTTCAGCTTGTACGTCTGGAACCGAACAGCCGACGACGGATTTGCCTGTTAAGGCACCCGAGGGAGCAAGCGAGCTAGTCATAGAGTTTGTGGAAATGTGTTCGGCCGTGCTTGCGGAACCAGCAAAAGCTGGCGGCATCTTCTCTGAGTATGGCTGGGAGGCGCCTAGCCTTACTGGCATCACGGGCGGTGTACCCGGTATGATCGCTGCCGAAAAACTGGATGAGGATTTGAACGGCAATGTCACGCCTTTTAAGTATCCTCATGTTGAGGGCGTGACCTGCATGATTACAGGCTATGGCTACGGTGATGATGCCCAGCCTGATCTGACCGGCCTTGATGAGATTGCTGGCTTTCCTGGAAAATTCAACTCTGTTGGAGATCGCGATGGCGCGATGCGCATGGGCGCTTTCAGTGCTATCGGTCCAAGCGGAGACGTCATTACAATTACGTCTAATGTCATGACGTCGAACGACTATTTCAATTTAATGATGACAACCTCGACCCGGGTCAGCCCGGACGATGACGACAAGCAATAGGAACAAGTCTACATGTCCATCCTTATCGACAAGAATACCAAAGTCATCGTTCAGGGCCTGACAGGCAAGACGGGTTCGTTCCACACCAATCAGGCGCTTGAATATTACGGCACGCAGATGGTGGCAGGGACGCACCCCAAGAAAGCCGGAACCAAATGGGCGGCTGAAAGCGGCAAGGAGCTGCCGATCTATGCCACGGCGGGCGATGCCAAAGCGGCGACAGGCGCAAACGCGTCGGTGATCTATGTTCCGCCTGCGGGTGCAGCAGCAGCAATCGAGGAAGCGATTGACGCTGAAATTCCGCTGATCATTTGTATCACGGAGGGGGTGCCTGTCCTCGACATGGTGCGGGTCAAGGCCAAGCTGGATAAATCGTCTTCGCGCCTGATCGGACCAAACTGCCCCGGCGTACTGACCCCTGAACAGTGCAAGATCGGCATTATGCCCGGAAAGATTTTCAAGAAGGGTTCAGTCGGCGTTGTTTCGCGGTCCGGTACACTGACATATGAGGCGGTTTACCAGACCACGATGGAAGGTCTTGGCCAGACAACAGCTGTCGGTATTGGCGGAGATCCGGTCAAAGGGACTGAGTTCATCGATATGCTGGAAATGTTCCTGGCGGATGACGAGACTGAGAGCATTGTGATGATTGGTGAGATTGGCGGCGCTGCCGAAGAAGAAGCTGCGCAGTTCCTGACCGATGAAGCCAAGAAGGGTCGCAAGAAGCCGATGGTGGGCTTTATTGCAGGCCGCACGGCACCAAAAGGCAGGACTATGGGCCATGCCGGTGCCATTGTTTCGGGCGGCCAGGGTGATGCTGAGAGCAAGATTGCTGCAATGGAGGCAGCCGGCATTAAAGTGTCGCCAAGCCCTGCGCGCCTCGGCACAACTATGGTAGAGGTTCTTAAAGGCTAAATCCGCACTATATTGTGCGGTCAATAGCGGCCAGACGAGGCCAGAATGACCCCGCCCGGCCGTTCGATACACAGGACGGTTGAATAGCAATGGCAGATGATGGATCCCCGGTAGGAAACGGTCGTAGCGCAGCCAACTCGGCAATGCTCGACACGGCATTCCTGTATGGCGGCAGTGCGACCTGGATCGAACAGATGCAGGCGGCATACGCGCGGGACCCTGGGTCTGTGCCTGAGAGTTGGCGCAGTTTCTTCGACGAGCTTGGCGATGAGAGCGCTGCTGCAACACAGAATGCGGATGGTGCGAGTTGGAAGCGGACCGAATGGCAGAAGCCTGATCGAGCTGAAGAAGTTGCTGCCTTTGATGGCAACTGGACACTGCTTGAGCCAAAGCTGGAACAGAAGGTCAAGGCCGCAGCGCCGACTGCATCGGATCAGGACGTCGCCGTTGCCGTTCGCGACTCTATCCGTGCCCTGATGCTCATTCGCGCCTATCGCATGCGCGGGCATTTGCATGCCAATCTCGACCCGCTCGGAATTGAGGGCAAGGCCCCGCAACCTGAGCTGGACCCGTCCAACTACGGCTTTGGCGCTGCTGACATGGATCGCGAGATTTTCATTGATGGCGTTCTGGGTCTCGAATACGCGACGATGAATACGATCCTGGATATCGTTCAGCGCACCTATTGCTCGACACTTGGCATCGAGTTCCAGCACATCTCAGCGCCTGGCGAAAAAGCTTGGCTGCAGGAGCGTATTGAGGGTCCCGACAAGGGGGTTGCATTTACTGTCGAAGGCAAGAAGGCGATCCTCGCCAAACTGATTGAGGCCGAGGCGTTCGAGCAGTTTTTGCACAGGCGCTATCCGGGCACCAAGCGGTTCGGTCTTGATGGCGGTGAGGCGGCGGTGCCTGCGCTGGAGCAAATCATCAAGCGCGGCGGTGCCTTGGGCGTCAATGAGATCGTTATTGGCATGCCGCATCGCGGTCGTTTGAACATGCTCGGTGCGGTCATGGGCAAGAAGTACGAGAAGCTGTTTCATGAGTTCATGGGCGGCTCGACGCAAGGGGCAGAACAGTTTGGCTCAGGTGATGTGAAATATCACTTGGGACAATCTTCCGATCGCAGCTTTGACGGCAATCATGTTCATCTGACCATGAACGCAAACCCATCACACCTTGAAGCGGTTGACCCGGTTGTCCTTGGCCGTGCGCGTGCCAAACAATTCATGGAATATGTTGAGACCGGCAAGCTGAAGCGCACCAACAAACTGCCACTGTTGCTGCACGGCGATGCGGCTTTTGCCGGGCAGGGCGTGGTGGCCGAATGTTTCGCGCTTTCCGGCCTGCAAGGGTACAGGACTGGCGGGACGATCCACTTTATCGTGAACAACCAGATCGGTTTCACGACCAGCCCGATGTATTCGCGGTCTTCACCCTATCCATCTGATGTCGCCCTAATGGTCCAGGCCCCGATATTCCACGTCAATGGCGATGACCCGGAAGCTGTGGTCTATGCCGCCAAGGTGGCGACTGAGTATCGTCAGAAATTTGGCAAAGATGTTGTCATCGATATGTTCTGCTATCGCCGGTTCGGACACAATGAAGGTGACGAGCCGATGTTCACCCAGCCAGTCATGTATACTCGTATCAAGGGCCATCCGACCACGCGTGAGCTTTACGCTGAGCGTCTGGTAAGCGAAGGCCTCTACACAACCGAGCAGGTTGAAGCTGAAGTAGAGAAATTCGAACAACTTCTGGAGAAAGCCTTCTCCGACGCGAAGACCTTGAAAACCACTGAAGCTGACTGGCTTGAGGGAGAATGGAAAGGTCTTGGCCTGCCGGAGGATGATGAACGGCGCGGTAAGACCGGCGTGTCCAAGGCCAAGATGCAGGAACTTGGCGACAGCCTGACCAGCATTCCAGACGGTATCGAAGTTCACCGGACCCTGCAACGCGTTATCGGCGGAAGAAAAGAGGCTGTCAGCGCGGGTAAGGGGCTTGATTGGGCAACCGCCGAGCATCTCGCCTTTGCGACATTATTGGACGAAGGGTTCCACGTCCGTCTCTCCGGACAGGATTGTGGGCGTGGTACATTTTCGCAGCGACACAGCCATTTCATCGACCAGAAAACCGGTAACCGCTATACGCCGCTCAATCACCTGCGCGAAGGTCAGGCCTATTATGAGGTCATCGACTCTCTTCTTTCAGAAGAGGCGGTGCTTGGGTACGAATATGGTTATTCGCTCGCCAACCCGAACGCACTCGTGATGTGGGAGGCGCAGTTCGGAGACTTCTCGAATGGCGCGCAGGTCTTCTTTGATCAGTTCATCTCTTCGGCAGAACGCAAGTGGCTGCGGATGAGTGGTTTGGTTTGTCTGTTGCCACACGGCTATGAGGGGCAAGGACCAGAACACTCATCGGCCCGGCTGGAGCGCTTCCTGCAAATGTGCGCGGAAGACAATTGGCAGGTCTGCAACCTGACGACCCCGGCCAATTATTTCCATGCCTTGCGGCGCCAGATCCACCGCGACTTCCGCAAACCTTTGATTATCATGACACCGAAGTCGCTGCTCCGGCACAAGCTGGCGACAAGCGCGCTTGATGACATGAATACCAAGTCGTCATTCCACCGCGTGCTATGGGACGACGCCGAGACTCCAGGCCGGAATGGCAAGGTCAAGCTGGTTGATGACAATAAGATTCGGCGTGTCGTGCTCTGCTCCGGCAAAGTCTATTATGACCTGTTTGAGGCGCGCGACGAGAGCGGCCTCGATGATATCTATTTGCTGCGCATTGAGCAGCTCTATCCCGTGCCACGCAAATCCCTCATCGAGGAGCTTAAACGGTTTCCGCACGCCGAGCTTTTATGGTGTCAGGAAGAACCCCGGAATATGGGACCCTGGACCTTCATTCGCGATGAGATTGAATGGGCGTCGCGGCATAGCGGCGGCGAGCAGCCGCGCCCGAAATATACCGGTCGTCCACCAGCTGCAGCGACGGCCACCGGGTTGCTTTCGACCCACAATAAAGAAAAGGCTGAGTTTCTTGGTCTGGCGCTTGGCGCTGATCCTGTAGAAGACAGCGTTGTGACCGGCTAACCGCCCCAATTTAGACGAGACAGAGATCTGACATGACTGACATCACCGTACCCACCCTGGGCGAAAGCGTAACTGAAGCGACCGTCGGCAAATGGCTGAAAGCGGCAGGAGACCCGGTCGCCAAGGATGACGTTCTTGTTGAACTTGAAACAGACAAGGTCGCGGTTGAAGTCTCAGCTGAAGAAGCCGGAACACTGAGTGAGATTGTCGCCCAGGAAGGCGATACGGTTGAGATCGGTGCCCTGCTTGGCAAGCTTGGTCGTGGCAGCAATGGTGCGGCAAAGACTGCTCCGGCGGCGGAAAAGACCTCGCCCAAACCTGCTGCGACTTCATCCGGGGCGACTGAAGACGTTCTTGTGCCAAGCATGGGCGAGAGTGTATCAGAAGGTACAATTGGTACGCTGCTGAAGCAGATTGGCGAACGTGTCTCAAAAGACGAAACGATTGCCGAGATTGAAACCGACAAAGTAGCCCTCGAGGTTCCAGCAAGCGCTGACGGTGTTGTTGCTGAGTGGCTTGTGAGCGAAGGCGACGCTGTCACACCAGGATCGATCGTCGCGCGGATCAGAGCAGGTGATGGCGGCGCAAGCACCAACGAAGCGCGCAAAACAGACACGCATGCTGAGGCAGCAACACCGGCACAGACGGATGCGGTCAATGCTGGAAAAGGGGATCGCCCGGTATCGCCAGCCGTGCGCCGTGTTTCTGCAGAAGCAGGCGTAGACCCTTCAGATATTCCGGGAACGGGGCGCGATGGCCGCGCCACCAAGGCCGATGCTCTGGCCTATGTGAACCGCGCGCCAAGTGCGCCAGCGCCAAGCGTAGCAAAGACCCCACGCGATATAGGTCCGCGCGAAGAGCGTGTTCGGATGACGCGTCTACGCCAGACCATCGCGCGGCGTTTGAAAGAGGCGCAGGATTCAGCAGCCATGCTGACGACCTTTAATGATGTCGACATGACCGAAGTGATGAATCTGCGAAAGCTCTACAAGGAGGCTTTCCTTGAAAAGCATGGCGTCAAGCTCGGCTTTATGGGCTTTTTCACCAAAGCGGTTGTCGCGGCCCTAAAAGAGATACCTGCCGTAAATGCCGAGATCGATGGCACGGATATTATCTACAAGAACCACTACGATATTGGGGTGGCCGTAGGCACCGATAAAGGGCTTGTGGTTCCAGTGATCCGCGATTGTGACGAGCTATCAATCGCCGGTGTCGAACGCGAGATCGGCAATATGGGTCGTAAGGCACGCGATGGCGAACTCACCATCGACGATATGCAGGGCGGCACATTCACCATCTCCAATGGCGGTGTCTATGGCTCTCTGATGTCGACGCCGATCCTGAACCCGCCACAATCGGGTGTTCTTGGCATGCATCGCATCGAACAGCGCCCCGTCGCGATCAATGGCGAAGTTAAGATTCGCGCGATGATGTACCTCGCACTGTCCTATGACCACCGCATTGTCGACGGCAAAGAGGCCGTAACCTTCCTGGTGCGAGTTAAGGAGGCTCTGGAGGATCCCGAGCGTCTCTTGTTGGACGTCTAAAAATCAGCAGACGCCTGGTCTGAAAAATTTGCTGCAAATTTCCAAACAGCCTTGAAGGCTTTGTTGCAAGCTCACGCGTATTAGTTGAGCCAACAAACTATATTGGGCGGAACCATGTTTGGGACGATCAGGCAGAATGCAGACCGCGCAGCGCGCGCCGTTTCTGAGGACACAGCAGAAGAACTCGTCCCGATCTTTGAGATTCAGGACGCGCGCCGCGTTGCGATCGTGTCGCTCGTTTCCCCTATTTTGTTCATGACCAGCCTGGCAGCTGCAGCCCTGATCGTTATGACAGGGCGTGATGGTGCGGTCGGTACTTTGTGGTTTTGGTCGATGGCGCAAAGCCTTTTCTGCGCCGCACTCTTTCTGGTTAGCTTGCGCGAAAAGTCGGTCCTGTTTGACCGTGATCTGTTCACGTTGAACTCGTCGATCTGGAGCGCAACAGCTGTCGTATTGGGCATCGCCTGGGGCATTGTCCCTGTAATTCTGGCGGTGATTGCCCCAAATGAAACAGCCCTCTCTTCGGGTGCCATCTTGTCAGGTCTTATCCTGTCTTCAACACTCTTGCTACGCACGGCGCCTCGTCTCGCGGCCGTTCTGCTGATCGCCGTTTGCGCAGGATTTTTTGGTTATTCAATCGTCCGGACAGATACATGGTCGACCGTAATATCCATGTTGATGCTGGTCTATTTCAGTGTTCTTGCAATCTGCACACGCTGGTATTTTGCTCGGTTCGACAAGCGCCTGATCGAGGCAGAACAAGCCCACAGGGATTCAGCCGAACTTCAAAATGTACTCGAAGAAGTCGGTGTGTCGTCGGCAACCCTGCGGTTTCAAACAGACGCCGACTTGAATTTCCTAGAGATCAGCGAATACCCGGCTTTTGACATGGCATCGCCATCTGAAATTATTGGCCAGTCCTGTCTTGACGCTTTTGTTCGGTCGGCCGAACGGGATTTATTTGGTGCGCGATTGAGTCGCCGGTCTGAAGTTGTCGGACTGGAAATGCAAGCCGAGTCGAAGCGGAGCGGTGAAGAGTCCTGGTGGCGTGTGTCAGCGCACCCTTTGTATAAGCAGGCAACTTTTGTCGGTTATCGCGGAACGGCAACAAATATCACGGAACTTAAGCTTAGCGAACATCGCGCAGCCTTCCTCACCGAGTATGACGATCTTACAGGCTTGCTGAATCGAGCCAGCTTCTACCGCGCACTCGACAAATATATTGCGAGCCCGAAGTCTGAGAATTCGGCCACTGGTATCCTCTGGCTCGATCTTGATAACTTCAAATGGATCAATGATACGTTCGGTCATGCGGGCGGGGATGAAGTACTCCGGTCTGTGTCTCGCCGCTTGAAAGATGTGTGCAAAGCCAGCGACAGCGTTTGCCGGTTTGGCGGAGATGAGTTTGCAATTCTGACAACGGGGCACGCTGATCATGCTTCGCTGTGTGCTTTCGTCGAAAATCTGACCAAGACGATGGCGCGGCCCTATACGCTTGAGCTGTCTGAGGTTCAGTGCAGCGCGAGTGTCGGCCTGAAAATGGTCCAGCATGAAGAGCGCGATGCCGCCGCCTTACTGAAAGAAGCCGATCTTGCGCTGTATTCTGCAAAGGCAGCAGGCCGCGCAACCTGGAAAGAATATTCAGAAGAATTCAAGGCAAAGGTCCGTGGCCAGCGTGAATTAGCCCGCGATCTGGCTGAGGCGATTGGCGGCGAAGATCTGAAATTGCAGTTTCAACCGATCGTTGATGGCAAAACCGAAAACGTAGTTGGTGTTGAAGCCTTGCTGCGGTGGTTTCATCCGACGCGCGGGCCAATCAAGCCATCTGAATTTATCGCAATTGCAGAGAATAATGGCCTGATCATTGAGCTCGGAGATTGCGTGGTCGGCAAGGCCATTGAGGCTGCGTCCTTGCTGCCAGACACGATCAAGGTCGGTATGAATATCTCGCCTTTGCAAATCCATAGCTCTGCATTGCTCATCCTTATCGAGAACAAGATTGCCGAGTTCAACGTTGATCCGTCGAGACTCGAACTGGAAATTACCGAAACGGTATTTCTGTCCGACAATGAATTTGTCCTCGAACGCTTGCGCCGTTTGAAGGGTGTGGGTGTTCGGATTGTCCTCGACGATTTCGGGACCGGGTTCTCATCGCTGGCTTACTTGCAGCGTTTCCCATTCGACAAGCTCAAGCTGGACCAGGCGTTTGTCCGCGAAATCGAAACAAATGATCAGAGCTGTGCGATTGCGCGCGCGACGATTTCCATGGCCCATGCACTCGGCCTCACAGTTACGGCGGAAGGTGTTGAGACGCCCGGTCAGGCTGAGTTTCTGAAATCTCAGGGATGCGATGAGTTGCAGGGGTATCTCTATAGCCAACCGCAAAATACTGCGGCCCTGGACCGCTTCCTTGCAACGCATGATGCGAAGCTGGCCCGACCAATTCGTTCCGATGATGCTAAAGTGGTCCGCCTGAAAGGCCGTCGCTAGAAGACGAAGTTCGCTACCGCACATAAGTGTGAGGGCGACTATTCGCCAAATCTTTGCGGTTGTGTTTGGTTGATATTGAGACTTTTGCGTTAAGAGGCAGGGATGAAAACCCGCGACCGAATTCTGGATGTTAGCCTCTCTCTGTTCAATGAAGAGGGCGAGTCTGAGCAGGCGGCACTGGATATTGCCAATGCGCTGAATATGTCGCCGGGCAACCTTTACTACCATTTCAAGGGCAAAGAGCCGATTATCGAAGCTCTGTTCGATCGTTTTGAGGAAGAGCTGAGCCTGATATTGAGAGCTGATCCCAGCGCATTAGAGACAATCGAGGATTATTGGGTTTTTACCTATATCATTCTTGAGGAAATTTACGATTTTCGTTTCTTTTATCGAAATATCGGTGAACTTACATCGCGCTATCCCACCCTTGCTGTCAGGTTTCGTGAGGTGCTGGCGATGAAACGTCAGGCGATCGAAGGCCTGCTGCGCCGGCTGCAAAGACAGGGTGCGCTGAAAATCGATCGGCGCCTGAAGGAGCACCTCGCTAATCAGATGGTCTCGACATTGACCTTTTGGCTCAGCCTCGACAAGGTCGAGGGGGCAGAGCGCTCCGGACCGAAGCAAATTCATGACACGGTCTTGCAATTTATGCTGCTACTCGTGCCTTATCTAGGCGAGACCGGAAGTGCCGCGCTATCGACAATGCTGAAACGCCATCGCAGTCTGACAAGCGCAACCTGAAAAACCAGCCTGATCGAAAAAGGCCCACTAGCCGTGATGCGAAACAGCATCCTTGAACAGATATTCGCGCCATCCTGCGCGCGTAAAGGGCGACCACTCTCCTTGTGGCTGCGCCAGACGATCAGCAAGCGCCACCATAACCAGAGGATTTACGCCGAGACCAATATGGCTCGCTGGAACGATGATATTCTCCGTTTGCGCATGTCCATCGCGTGGATGCTGAACAGAGCCCTGCCACGAGACAATACCGTCGCTCTTGGTCAGGATTGAAGTCGTCGGCACGGGCGGTGCTTCGTGTAAGCGACGATAACGACCCTCCGCTTCCGGTGCGGTTTGCTTGCCGTTCAAGGCCTCGAACAGCCGCCGCGCCGATGAATGCTCACGATTATTGGTAATCGGACTTCCCATCGTGATGACCATGCGCACCTTATCACTGTGAATTTTCGCCATTTCGCGAGCAAAGACACCGCCCAGGCTCCAGCCAACAATAGAGAGCTTCTCGCCCATCATGTTGTGGACCTGGTCAATCAGGTCGATCAGTTGAGCTTCGCGTTCTTTGTTAAAACGAACATTGCGGCCCATGCCCCAGCCAAATGGTTCGTAATTCAGGTCGCGCAGCAAACGCCGCATGGGACGTGTCGACTGGTCGCTTGCCATGAAACCTGGAAGAACCAGAACCGGATGCCCGTCGCCTTTCGGTAGCGATTTCATAGGTTTCCGTAGTAAATTGAAGGCGCCGTACTCAAAAAAAGCCCGCGCTTCAGACAGCGTTTTGACAAAGGAAGGTGGTTTCGCCACCGTTGCAGCACTTGTCATATTTCAGCCTCCCGTAGCCGCACTTTTTGCGGTCTCTACAGGTAGCATGCGCGTAATCGCGCATTCGGGCAAGCTTTACGCACCGTCAGGCTTTCGCGCGAGGTGAACGCTTTCGCGGTTTGCGAGTGGTCGACGTCGCTGGCTTCTTGGTCCGTGTCGTTGTTTTTGCTCGGGGCGTAGCGGTTTTCTTGGCGGCTGCAGGCTTCTTCTTTGCTGTCTTGGTGGACAGGCCTGCGGCCTCCATCATCTCCTCAAAGCTTTCCTGAATACAGGCAGCATAGAATTCGGGATCGGGCATCAGCTTGCGGCAGGCCGTAAAACCGATTGTAGTCTGGGTGGTATAGCTTTGAACCACATGCCCTAGACCCAGTCCATCCAGCAAGCAAAGCAGACCGTGCATGCTCACCAGCCTTGCGCCAGCGCTGTAAATCGGGATTGGCGGCCCCGGTACGTTGGTCACAACAGTATTGATAACCGGCTTGACCCGATTGGCGAGACCTAGCCGTGTGTAGAGCTGTGCACCCAACGCCATGAACAGAGCCGGTGAGGCCTTGCTGGCCTCTGTCATTTGACGGGCACCGACTGCATTTGTCATCGCTTTGGAGCGCTGTGTTTCTGAGTGGACATATTCCATGCGGGCTTTGGCATCGGCGATGTGGGTTCCAAGCGGCGCGATCATCGCAGCTACCTGATTCCCCATCTGGTTTTTCTCGCCCTCTGACCGGACCGAAATCGGTGCCATGGCAGTCATCGTCGTGTTGGGCAGGTCGTCCTTTGCCTTGAGGTATTTATGCAGGCCACCGCCGATGATCGACAAAACCACATCATTGACTTTGCTACCCTCAGACAGCGAGCGCAGCGCTTTGATATCTTGCAGTTCGAATGTGCAGCCTTCAATCACCCTGTGCGGTGAGATTTTGGAGTTGAACCTTGTCCGCGGTGCCTTGCGGGCAGCGTCGATATCGAACTCTCCTTTCATCATGCCGCGGGCGGCGCGGTACAGTCCAGGCACCGAGCGTCCCAAAACACCAACCTGGCGCACCGGATTGATCAGGGCCCGGGCATAGCCCTTGGCGAACAGCCTGAGCCGGCTCGGATCCTTGTCCGGTTGCCATGTATCCGCTGAATTTGGCGGCGCGGTGCTAGGTGTCGGCGTGTGCAACGCCTGCATCAGGTCAATGCCCGACATGCCATCAATCGCGGCGTGGTGAACTTTCGTCACGGTCGCAAATGACCCTTTCGGAATTCCTGGAATATTGTCGAGGCCTTCAATCACCGTGAATTCCCAGGGCGGACGGGTGAGATCCAGCGGGCGTGCAAATATGCGCGCAGCTTGAATGCATAGCTGGCGCCAGTCGCCGGGCGCTGGGAGTGCTATATGTCTAACATGGTATTCCAGATCAAAGTCGTCGTCTTCGATCCAGTACGGATAATCAATGCTAAGCGGCACTGTTACCAAGCGCTGCCGCATGGTCTTTGAGAGCTGCATGCGGTCGCTGTAAAAGCCCAGTATGTCCTTGAATCGGACAAAGCCGCCAGGCGCGGTGGATGGATCATAAATCAGGATGGAACCGATATGCATTGGAGCGTTGGGCCGCTCCAGCGAGACAAAGGACGCATCCATGCCTTGTAATTGTTCCATTTTTCACCTCCCGCTGCCCAGCTCATCAGATGACCGGGTCTATCTGAGTCTCACAATGACGTTTACAAATCGGTTTGGCGAATCTGGTTCGCCCAATTGGCGAGATTGGTCTGCAAATATTGGGCCTAGCGGACCTTGCGGCGGGGCAATCCAAAACCATCAAGCCGATCACAGGCCCAATCGTACTCATCATTACAGGCGTCCTGAAGGAGACGCGTAGCTCGTACGCGATCTGGCAAACCGCCTTGGGCGCGGTAAAGCATGTTACCCAGGCCGGCACAGCCAGCCGGTGCGCCCTGCGAGCAAGCACGGTCATACAGGTCGCGTGCGCGTGGCCAATTCTTCTCGCCTGCATTGCCGATATGATCGGTATAGGCCTGTTGCAGACAGGCATCCGTATGACCACCATCCCGGCAAGCGGCGAGGAAAAGCTCAGCTGCCAGATCATAATCCTGCGGAGTGCCCTGACCTCTCAGATGGAGGTTCGCAAGCTTGTGGCAGTTTCGAGCCCATTCATCCTTCGGACTGGATCTATCATTGCATAGAGCGTCATAGCTCGTACGAGCCTCATCAAACCAGAACTGAGCGCGATCAGGATCTGTCTTATCGTCATCGGTCAGTACATCGGCTGAGCTTCCTTGTAGAAAAGACGCAGCCGTATCGACGGCGCGGTCAGCGTAAATCTCAGCCGCGCTGCGAGGCGTTTCCCGCGGCGGTCCGAACTGGGCCAGAGCCTTCCCGGAGAGCAAAAGAACCGCCAGTGTAGAAACAAGAACACGCGTAATCATAGAAGGCCTCCAGAGATCCAATGTCACATTGTAACTAGGATTGGGGCAGAACTCTGTCGAGCCTTGTCAGTCAGCCGCGCTGTTGTCACGCTGCGCCTCCAGAATGGGAGCAATGAATGCCAGCAGAAAATCAAAAACCCCTAGGGTCAGGGTTTCATGCGAAGTCCACTGCGCGCGAGGTGGTGCAGGGGATAGATCTTTCCGGAAAGACGGCTGTGGTCACCGGCGGCTATAGCGGCATAGGGATTGAGATGGTGCGCGCTTTGGCGGGGGCTGGTGTATCGATCACAGTACCCGCGCGCCGTCCAGATGTGGCAAAAGCGGCTTTGGCGGAAATAGGCGGTGTGAAAGTCGCGGCTATGGACTTGGCTGATATCCCATCTGTCAGACGCTTTGCCGATGAGTATGTCAGCATGGCGCAACCCCTTGATATCCTCATAAACAATGCGGGTATCATGGCATGCCCGGAGCGCCGGGTTGGACCGGGCTGGGAAAGCCAGTTTGGCGTCAATCATCTCGGACATATGGCCCTAGCGACAGGACTTTTGCCAGCTCTGGAAAAGGCCGAACAATCGCGCCTTGTTGCGCTCTCCTCAACTGCGCATATTCGCGGTGACGTGATCTGGGATGATCCGCACTTCAATCGTCAGTCCTACGAGAAGTGGCGCGCCTATGCGCAGGCAAAGTCCGCCAATGCGCTGTTCGCGCTCGGCGCAGACCGACGCTGGGATAAATATGACGTAACCGCGTTCGGGGTTCATCCGGGCGGCATATTCACGCCTCTGCAGCGACACTTGCCCGACGAGGAAATGGTCGCGCTGGGATGGAAGAATGCTGATGGTACGGTTCCACCTGCCGTAGCGGCGATGTTCAAGACGCCAGAGCAGGGAGCGGCGACGGCCGTATGGGCTGCCACTTCACCAAAACTTGAAGGTCGCGGCGGTGAGTATTGCGAAGACTGTGATATAGCGAAATTGGCTGATGGGAGCAGCCAGCGTTGGGAACATGCTCGTGAGTGGATCACCAATGAAGCCAGTGCCGAGCGGCTCTGGGAGATGAGTGAGGCAATGTTGTCGAACGCGTAAAGGACAGCAAGGAGACAAGAAATGAAATATCTAATGATGGGGGCAGCAGCTGCCGCGCTGGTCGGATGTACATCGGTCTTACAGGATGGTGAAGTGGCTGAGGCACCTGACGTTGTTGAGGCTGAAGTGGTGGAAGCTGCCGATGCGATCGAAGCTGAAGCGGCGAGTGTGGCCGACACGGCCGAGATGGCCCCTAAGGCCTTTGACTATGCTGGTGTGATCGCCGCCAGCGAAGGGCGGCCGGAGGCTGATATTCCTCTCTACGAAACCCGGAAGTCGCTAGAGGTGCTGACTTTTACCGGCGTTCAGCCGGGTATGACGGTTGTTGAGATGGAGGCTGGCGACGGGTTCTATACCGAGCTTCTGGCAAGCGTTGTTGGCGACGAGGGCAAGGTCTACCAGCAAAATCCTGCCCAGTTTGACACTTTCCTCGGTACGTCAATCGATGATCGAGGGCATCTGGTTCGACTGCCGAATATTGAATATATCAAGACGCCATTCGACGCGATGGGGATGGACGATGGCAGCGCCGATATGGTGACCTGGTTCCTCGGGCCTCATGAGCTCTGGTTTGTACCGGACGGCGCAGAAATGGGCCTGTTTGGGGGTACAGAGTCGTCATTCGCTGAAATTGCACGCGTTCTGAAGCCTGGCGGTGTCTTCGTCGCGCTTGATCACAGCGCCCCTGAAGGTGCGCCAGCGACCACCGGCGGCGATACACACCGGATCGACAAAGCGATTGTGATCGAAATGGCGGCAGCGGCGGGTCTAACTCTGGTCGATGAGAGCGATATTCTCGCCAATCCAGAGGATGATCTTACCGTGAATGTGTTCGATCCATCAGTTCGCCGCAAAACCGACCGGTTCCTGCTGAAGTTTGAGAAGTGACTCTCATCTGATCCAGTAACTTGACGAGCTGCCGAGTGCGGCGCAGGGAAAGGCGATGAGTAGCGTATCTTCCCCTGCGCCGACCAGCAATTCCAGATTTCCCAAGCGGACTTGGTTTGCCATAGGCGCCATTTTCGCTTTGTTTCTCGTCTTGATCGTTGGCAAGTTTGGTGGGTTTTTTGACCCCATTCAGCTCGGCGCGGCCATGGGTGAATGGATTCGCAGCTTTGCCGACAGTCCGCTCGGCTTGCCCGCTTTGATCATTGTGTTTTGCGTCTGCGCATTCATAGCCGTCCCGCAATTTGTTCTGATCGGCGTCGCGATCTATGCGTTTGGACCAGGATTGGGTTCGCTCTATTCGTGGGTCGCAACCCTTGTGTCCGGCAGCCTGACCTATGGCGTCGGGCGGATATCAGGCGGCTCTGTCTTGTCCCAGATCTCCAGCAAGCGGCTGGATTCGTTTGCCAAATTCATTGATCGGAACGCGTTTATTGCCAGCGCGGTCGTTCGCAACGTTCCGGCCGGCCCGTTCCTGTTTGTGAACATGGCTTTTGGGGCCTTTAAGGCGCGCTATCTCAGCTATCTTGGCGGAATGGCTCTCGGCGTCATACCAAAGATTGCGGTTGTCGGTCTCGCGGGCAAAGGCATTCGCGCGGCCGTGGAGGGTAATCCGCTGCTCGCACTGGCCATGGGGCTGGCAGCGGTTTTGGTGTTTGTCGGCGTATGGTTGTATCGACGGCACCGGCGCAAAACCGGCAATATTATTTCGCTACAGGCCAAACAGGCTGTTGACAGCGAATAGTGTTCGACACAAAAACGGATCATGAGACAAAATTTGCCCCTCATCAGGCTGCTTAGCCTTCTACTTATCGGCCCCTGGCCGATCGCTGCTGTGGCTTGAAGCCCGGCGCGGCCAGGGGACAGATCGAACCTTCTGAACAATTCCCGACCTTAGGCCGAACCGATGACAAACAGTTCTGATATCGTAATTTTCGACACCACGATGCGTGATGGTGAGCAATCGCCTGGTGCCTCAATGACTCATAATGAGAAACTGGCCCTCGCGGACCTCCTTGAGACCATGGGGGTCAACATTATTGAGGCGGGGTTTCCGGCTGCCTCGCAGGGCGATTTTGAGGCTGTAAGCGAAATCGCTAAACGGGCCAAATCTGCTGTGATTTGCGGTCTGGCGCGCGCCACGCCAGGCGACATTGACAGATGCGCCATGGCAGTGCGCCAAGCGGCAAGGCCCCGTATCCACACATTCATTTCGACCAGCCCAGTTCACATGAAGCACAAGCTGAAAATGGGACCAAATGCGGTTCTGGAAGCGGTCGGGCGCAGTGTTGCACAGGCCAGAAACCTGGTCGCCGATGTTGAGTGGAGCGCTGAGGATGCCACACGCACTGAGTTCGAGTTTCTGTGCAAATGCGTGGATGCTGCGATTGTTGCGGGTGCCAAGACAATCAATATTCCCGACACGGTTGGTTATTCCCACCCGGAGGAGTACGGCGCGCTGATCCGAAATCTTCGTGAAACTGTTCCCGATAGCGACAAGGTGATCTGGTCGACCCACTGTCACAATGATCTTGGTCTTGCTGTGGCCAACTCGCTTGCCGGTGTTTGCAATGGCGCGCGGCAGGTTGAGTGTACGATTAATGGCTTGGGCGAACGGGCGGGCAATGCTGCGCTGGAAGAAATCGTGATGGCGTTGAATGTTCGCAAGGATAGCCTGCCATTCTCCACCCAGATCAACACGTCCAAATTATCAGCCGCCAGCCATATGGTCAGCCGGATCACCGGCTTCCCAGTGCAGTATAACAAGGCAATTGTCGGGAAAAACGCATTTGCCCATGAAAGTGGTATTCATCAGGACGGTATGCTGAAAAATGCGGAAACCTATGAGATCATGAAGCCGGAAGATGTTGGTGTGTCCAAAACCAGTCTGGTCATGGGCAAGCATTCCGGGCGTCACGCCTTCAAGGATAAATTGCTCAGCCTCGGCTATGAGCTGGATGATGAGTCGCTTCAGCAGGCCTTCAAGCGCTTCAAGGACCTTGCCGACAAGAAGAAACATGTATTTGACGATGATATTCTGGCACTGGTCGACGATCAGCTCTCAGCCATAGGGGAACGGATTTCGTTCCAGAAGTTGCGCGTGGTGGCTGGTTCAGAGGGCCCGCAGTCGGCAGACCTGAGCGTGATGGTCGATGGCGTCTCGCATGAGGTCCATTGCGAGGGGAACGGTCCAGTTGATGCTGTGTTTAACGCCATACGCAAGATCGTCCCGCATGAGGGCAAGCTCGACCTGTTTCGTGTTGCGGCCGTAACCGGCGGCACCGATGCGCAAGCGGAGGTCAGTGTTCGTCTGAAAGGCGAGGGCATTATGGCGACTGGCCGTTCTTCTGATCCGGATACGCTGGTTGCCAGTGCCAAAGCCTATATTCATGCCCTGAACAAGCTCGAAGCGCGTCGCTTGAAGCGAATTGCGGCGTAGAACGAGCCGTACTCGAAACAATTTGTGTGAAATTTCAATAATCCTGATAACCTGTCGTCATTACTGGTTATCAGGATTGGTGTACGGAAAGTACACTGCCATAACATTGTTGCTCTTGCTTTAATCAGATGTAAACGGCAATAGGGTATTGGGGTTGATCATAGATGTAGAGTTGCGTGTCGGTGAAATCCGCACGCATAGCAAGAAATGGCGCGATTATGATCGGTAGTCTCCTCGGTGTTTTGTCCACGGACATGGCGATTGACCTCGGCACAGCGAATACGCTGGTCTATGTAAAAGGGCAGGGCATTAAGCTCGATGAGCCCTCGGTCGTGGCTTATATGAACCAGGGCGGCCGCAAGATGGTCTATGCCGTTGGTGCCGATGCCAAGCAAATGCTCGGCAAGACCCCGCTCAATATGGAAGCGATCCGGCCGATGCGCGATGGCGTGATCGCTGATTTCGAAGTCGCCGAGGAAATGATCAAGCACTTCATTCGTAAAGTGCACAATCGCCGCGCATTCGTATCGCCCCTGATCATCATTTGCGTGCCAAGCTCGGCCACGAATGTTGAGCGCCGCGCAATCCACCAGTCAGCGCTTGCCGCCGGCGCGCGACAAGTTGAATTGATCGAGGAGCCGCTCGCGGCTGCAATTGGGGCCGGCCTGCCGATCGAAGAGGCTGCAGGGTCCATGGTTGTTGATATTGGCGGCGGAACAACCGAGGTCGCCGTGCTGTCACTTGGCGGTATGGTCTACTCACGGTCTGTTCGTGTTGGCGGCGACAAGATGGACGAAGCCATCATGAATTACCTTCGCAAGAACCAGGGCATTCTGGTTGGCGAAATGTCGGCCGAACGCATCAAGAAGCAGATTGGCACAGCCTTGGCGCCCGAAAGCGGCGACGGGATGACAGTCACCGTTCGCGGCCGCGCAACAATTGATGGTGTGCCGAATGAGGTTGAAATCAATGAGCGGATGATGGCGGATGCGCTGTCTGACCCGGTCAATGAGATTATCGAAGCCGTTCGGCTCGCGCTTGAGGCGATGCCGCCAGAACTGGCCGCTGACATTGTGGACCGCGGGATCGTGCTGACAGGTGGCGGTGCCTTACTTCGAAATCTTGACGTTGTGATCCGCAGCCAAGCTAAATTGCCTGTCATGATTGCCGAAGACCCATTGAAGTGTGTCGCAAATGGGTGTGGATTTGTGCTTGAGAATATCGGGCGCATGAAAAACGTCCTGTCGCCGGAAGTCTAGGCGCTTATCGGCGATCGGGTACATCGGTGGCAAATGGAGGGAATGACCCATGCCACGCTTTGACGGCAAGGGATCCAGACGAAGGCCGTTGCGCCGCTACGGATTTTTCATAGCGGTTGCTGGTCTTGTTGCCTTGCTGCTGTCTCAAACATCGCCTCGGCTGAGGGAGCAGGTGCAGCCAGTGCGTACGGCTGCATCTGACCAACTATACCATATGTCTAATCCCGGCCTCATCGACCAAATCACTGGCGGCTCGGCCAAGGATCAGAAAATCGCTGCGCTCGAAGCCGAAATTCGCGAGCTTTCCCAATATCGGGCACTGGCCTTGTCCATGGCGGAGCGGTTGGAGGTCTATGAGGACATCCTGAACATGCAAGGCGAACCGAGCGGTGCCGAGGTGACGGCGCGGATCATGGCCGAGGCAAATGGACCGTTTGCCGAGGCGCTTCTAGCCAATGCGGGTCGCCTGAATGGTGTTGAAGAGGGTTATTATGCCGAAAACGACCGTGGTCTTGTTGGCCGGGTTGTGCAGGTCGGCAACCGGTCATCGCGCATCCTGAAAATCACCGATTTCAACAGTCGTGTCCCGGTCATGGGAGAGGTCAGTGGTCTGCGCGCGATCATGTTTGGCGGGCGTGATGGTCTTGGACGGCTGACGGACCATCCTGAAGACGGCGATTTCGTCATTGGAGAGCGGATCATGACATCCGGCGAAGGCGGCCTGTTTCCGCGTGGTGTGGTCGTTGGCACGATTGTCGGGCGAGGTGAAGATGAGAGGGTTGAACTCTCGATGCAGGAAGGCCAGCTTAGCTATGTCAGGTTGAAACGGTCATCCAAGATCGTGCCTCCTGAGGTCGATGATGTGGAGATACCACCGCTCGCAGAATTGACTGATGGGGCTGCGGAGTGAAGCGGTTCCGGGCGATATTTTCGGCGATTTCGCGGCGTTGGTCAGAAGCGCCGCCACGTGTTCGCCTCTTCATCGGAGCAGTTATCGTCGCCATGATCGGCCTGACCGGGCTAACACCGAACGTATTCCTGGGACAGACGCTGGTTTGGCCCTACGCTGCCTTGATAGCTGCAGCGGGTTGGGGGCGCTCTGGTCTGGCTTTTGGTCCTTTGATCCTGCTCGTGTGTTTTGGATTGGCTCAGGATGTCACCAGCGGCGCCCCGATTGGGTGTTTTGCCTTGGTCAACGTTCTTGTCTTCGGGGCGAGTGCCTCGCTCAGTCAAACTTTTGACATGGAACGGTCTCCGGGGATGAACTTCGCGGTCCCGGTGCTGGCAATATTGCTTGGATTTGCCTTGGTTTGGATGGTGGCGAGCCTGTCTGGCGGACATATCGCGCGTATCGCGCCGCTGGTTGGCGCGTTCCTGGCGACCGTGTTTGTGAATGTCATCGCTGGCCGCCTGTTTGATCTCGGTGTGCGTCGTGGCCTACCCGGAGGTGTGCCAGCATGAATATGGGCGGACCTGCCGAGCAAGTATTTAGCCGCCGTGCGATCATGGCCGCGGGCACTGGTGGATTGTTATTTACCGGCTTGATCAGCCGCCTGTTCCAATTGCAGATCCTTGAGCATCAACGCTACGAAACTGCGGCGGCAGAAAATGGGGTAAAGCTCGACCTTGCGCCGCCATTAAGAGGTCGAATTCTGGACCGGTTCGGCGTCCCACTTGCCGCACACCGTCAGGCCGGGCGGGTCGCAATCGTGCGTGAGCAGGCGGGTGATATGGCTGCCGTGCTGAGCGAGGTCGGACGCTTAATCAATGTATCCCCGGAACTCCAGGAGCGCGTGATCGATCGCGCGCGGCGCCAGGCAAGTTTCCAACCGGTCATCATCGCCAATGAGCTGTCCTACGAGGACTTTGCCAAGATGTCGCTGCGGGCGCCTGAACTGCCTGGTATTCAGGTTGAAATGGCAACGACGCGATCCTATCCGAGGGGACGCGATTTCGCGCATGTTCTTGGCTATGTCGCAAAGGCCAGCGAAGCCGACCTCGGTCGTCTGACAGATGGTGCTACGGAAGGTGAGGCTTCCGCTATCCGCCGTTTGTTCAAACACCCTGATATGCGAACAGGCCGGTCTGGTGTCGAACGCCGGGCCGAAAACTGGCTGCGCGGCGAAGCGGGCTTTCGGCGGCTCGAAACCAATGCCGCCGGCCGGATTATCCGCGAACTTCCGAGCGAGGATGTCGCGCCCACCCCAGGTCGTGACCTTTACCTCACTGTCGATGCTGAGCTGCAGAAATTCGCCATCGATCGCTTTGGCGAGGAAAGCGGCGCGGCTGTCGTCATGGATATTGAAAGCGGGGACATCCTTGCTTTCGTCTCGACCCCGGCCTTCGATCCAAATGATTTCGTCAATGGTATCAGCCAGGCAGATTATGACCTGTTGCGGTTCAATGACCGGTCACCGCTTTACCATAAGGCTTATGACGGGACCTATCCGCCGGGATCTACATATAAGATGGTCGTTGCCGCTGCGGCGCTTGAGGCGGGTGTCGTCAATCCACGCGAGCGGGTTTATTGCAATCGGACCTATCGCTTCGGTAATCGCACCTGGCACTGCTGGAAACCTGGCGGCCACGGCTCGGTTGATATGCACGCTGCAATCAAAGGGTCGTGCGACGTCTATTTCTATGAAATCGCGCGCCGCACCGGCGTAGAAAAAATTGCTGACATGTCGCGCAGGTTTGGCTTTGGTCAGACCTGGGATCTTGGCATCACCGGCGGCCGCAGCGGCGTGGTTCCGGACGATGCCTGGAAACGCGCTGCGCGCGGCGAGCAATGGTATGAAGGGGAGACCCTGAATTATGGCATTGGCCAGGGCTACTTGAATGCAACACCGCTTCAGCTTGCACTCATGTCGGCAAGGATTGCCGCCGAGGGCAAACTGATCACGCCTCGGCTTATCGGCGATGGCCCGCGTCCAGATAGCGACATTCCAACCGATGCGCCTATCGATCCAGAGCTGATGCAGCGGATGAAGGCCGGTATGTTTGGTGTCACGTCGGAATGGGGCGGTACGGCGCTGCGGTCTGGCGATCTTGGCCTTGGCGGCCCGCGTCTCGCGGGCAAGACCGGAACAGCCCAGGTTCGACGTATTTCAGCAGAAGAGCGCCGCTCTGGCATTCTCAAAGGTGAGGAAATTGACCGTAAGCTGCGCGATCACGCTCTGTTTGTTGCCTACGCGCCGGCTGATGATCCGAAATATGCCATCTCGGTGATCGTTGAGCATGGCGAAGGTGGTTCGAAAACAGCCGCTCCGATTGCACGCGACATCATCGCCCATGCGATCCGTACAGATGCCCGGCGGACAGCTGTCTATGCGCCCACCGCAGCGACAACTACGCCTGGTAATTCAGCCGGGGGGCTTTGATCATGGTGACGACGGCGGCCCGGGGCCTCAACTTCAATCGCAAGAGTCTGGTCAGTCAGATGGCGGCTATGCCATGGGGGTTGATCCTGCTGATCTGCGCAATGGGAGCAATTGGTGTCGCAACCCTGCATTCGGCAACTTACACGAATCCAGCCGAGGCGGGTCTACCAGCGCGTCAGGCGACGCGTCTTGGAGCCTCTCTGGTCATTCTGATTGCTGTTGGCCTGGTGCCGCTTAGGTGGTGGCTGAAATTGGCCTGGCCATCCTATTTCGTCACGCTGGTATTACTCGTTGGTGTCGAACTGTTCGGCGTTACCGGCGGCGGCGCGACGCGCTGGCTGCAAGTCGGTCCCGTCGCAGTGCAGCCGTCCGAGTTTATGAAAGTGTCGCTGACGCTGGCGCTGGCGGCGTATTACCACCGCCGTTTAGGACAGGGCTCGGCAAGTTTCGTTATGCATTTGCCAGCTCTGGTGATGATCATGGTGCCAGCCGCCTTGATCTTTCTACAGCCAGATTTCGGTACGACGCTGGCACTTTTTGCATCGGGCGGCGTGCTGATTGTTCTCGCCGGTCTATCCCGCTGGATTATTCTCGGTACCGTGGCTGCGGCTGCTGCAAGCCTGCCGCTGGTCTACACTTTCGTCTTGCAGGATTATCAACGAGAGCGCGTTGACACGTTCGTGGCTCAGCTATCTGGCGATGCCGTCAACACAATGGACGACGGTTATCAAATTGAGCAGGCCAAGATTGCAATTGGCTCAGGCCACTGGACAGGCAAGGGTTATATGGAGGGCACACAGGCCCAGCTCGACTATATCCCCGAGCAGCACACGGACTTCATTTTGACCGTGCTTGCCGAGGAATTTGGGTTTTTGACCACAACAGGAGTGCTCATCTTATGGATGGTAATTCTCGGACTCGGCTTGTTAATCGCGGCGCGCGCCAACAGTCTGTTCGGGCGGTTTGCAGCAGCAGGCGCTGTGATGACCGTTACGTTCTACATCCTGTTCAATGTTGCGATGGTGCTTGGATTGCTTCCGGTCGTCGGCGTACCTCTGCCGCTATTGTCGTATGGTGGAACTGTGATGTTGACGACAGCGGCGTGTTTCGGGATTGTCTGCGCCGTACATCTTGGACGAGATGAGGCGTTGCAACACGGCTAGTCGATATTGCCTCAAAACAGCTTGATGCGTTGCATTTTATTGCGCGCTGACTAGTGTCCGGCGAAATTTATCACCCTGGAGGGAGGGCTAGTATGGCAGCCATTGGTCGCAAGACAGATACATGGGGCTCAAAATTCGGATTCATCATGGCGGCGGTCGGGTCGTCAGTGGGTCTCGGTAATTTCTGGCGCTTTCCCTATACCGCAGGTGAGAATGGCGGCGGCGCGTTCATTCTGATCTATATCGCCTGTGTTGTCCTTGTCGGCTTACCATTGTTGATGGCCGAATACTCGATGGGTCGGAAGTCTGGTATGTCTGCGATTGAAGGCATCGAGTCCCTCGCTCGGGCTGAAAGCAAGAGCGGGAATTGGGGTGTCGTCGGCTGGGTCGGCTCGCTCACGGCTTTCTTCATCCTGACCTTCTATATGGTCATATCGGTGTGGTTGATCGCATTTTTGCTGCAAGCGCCGACGGGCAAGTTCGAGGGTATGGATGCTGCTGCATCTGGCGCCAATTTCATGGATACAATTGGTCAAGGCGAAAATTCGCTGGCGCGCAAGTGGGAAATTCTTGGTTTGCTTTCACTATTCCTGGTTGCCAATATTTTTGTGGTCGGTCGCGGTGTCAAAGGCGGGCTTGAAAAAGCGGCGACTATTCTCATGCCGGCCTTCTTCGTTATGCTGCTGGTCGTAGTCGGCTTTGCCGTAACACAGGGCGACTTTGGCAAAGCAGCCGCGTTTATCTTCGAGCCCAAATGGGCCGATGTCGGTTTCAAGACCTTCTTGTCGGCTTTGGGACAAGCTTTCTTTTCCATCGGTGTCGGAGTGGGCCTGATGATTACTTACGGGGCCTACCTGGATAGTCAGACAAATATACCTCGGTCTTCGGCGATCATTGTTACGGCCGATACTTTGGTCGCCCTGATTGCCGGCTTTGCAATCTTTCCGATTGTCTTCATGGCGGGCCTCGACCCGGCAGGTGGTCCGGGACTGTTTTTTGTCTCTATGCCTGTCGCATTTGGCGGCATTGAGGGCGGGACGATCTTTGCCACGGTATTCTTTGCACTCGCACTATTCGCCGCCTTTACCTCATCCATCTCGCTGATGGAGGTCGGCGTATCATGGCTTGAGGAACGCCAAGGCGTAACCCGTTTGGGGGCTGCGACCGGTGTTGGATTTGTGCTCTGGATGATTGGTGCAGCCTATGTCTTCTCGCTCGAGTATCTCGACTTCGTAGACTTCATGACCGAAGGGCTGTTACTGCCGCTGGGTGGCTTGCTCGTCGCGGTATTTGCTGGCTGGATGGTTAGTCGCAATATGCTGACCTCTGAACTTGGCGAGGGCTGGGTGATGAATGCCTGGCGCTTCCTGATCCGCTGGTTCGTGCCACCATTTGTTGCATTCGTCCTTGTTTTTGGTTTCCTCGACAAGATTCAGGATCAGTACCAGGTTCAATTGCCGGGCTTCCTGATCGGATTGTTGGGACCGAATGCAGGCTAACCGGCCGAGTGCCGTTGCCAAACCAGTTTGGTAATATAGACCGCGCCGGATTTTGATTTCTCTGGCGCGGTTTTCAGTTCAATTGTGTTGTCATCAAGAACCGTAACCGTTCGTACAAACTCGGTGCCAACCCGGCCCGGTGCTGAGCTGAATTCGATCGCATGTCGGATCTGGTCGCCCTCTAGCGTCCAGCGCCCGGCATAGGAGAAGAAATCATTGAAACCGTCAGAGGTGTCGCGTCCGGAACCTGGCCATTCCGGGTTCATCAAAAAGGCCGACATCCTGCCATCAGGCGTGTATTGAATCTGTCCGGAGGGCGGTGTTCCAAACGTCGCCGTTGGTACATCATCACGGTATTGCGTACTGGAAACCAGGGACCAGGCACCAAGCAGGTCAGTCATGGCGCGCTCCTAGCTGAACCTGCGACCAAAATCACGCGTCGCTCGAACCAGCTTGTCCACGATGCCAGGTTCCATACTGGAATGCCCAGAGCCTGGCACAATATGCAGGTCAGCATTTGGCCACGCCTTCTTCAAGGCCCAGGCCGACGACAGAGGTGTCACGACATCGTAGCGCCCGTGGACGATTGTCCCGGGAATGTCGGCAAGCTTGTCAGCTGCTTGGTCCAGCAACCAGCTATCTGTTTGAAAGAATCCCTTGTTGACGAAATAGTGGCACTCGATGCGTGCGAAGGCATCGGCGAACTCGTCTTCTTCAAATTTCTTTGGGCGGCTGGCGGGGCCTTGCAGCGTGATGGTTTCACCTTCCCAGCAAGCCCAGGCCTTCGCGGCTTCGATACGTTCCTTCTCGTCATTGCCGATCAGGCGACGATGAAACGCGTGCAGCAAGTCACCGCGTTCGTCCTCAGGGATCGGCGCGACATATCGTTCATACGCGTCAGGGAACAGACGGCTTGCGCCCTCCTGATAGAACCACTGGATTTCGGCCTTGGTGATGAGGAAGATGCCGCGCAAGATAAGGCCGAGTGTGCGTTCGGGATGCGTCACGGCGTAGGATAGTGAGAGCGTGGACCCCCACGAGCCGCCAAAGACCACCCACTTGTCTATGCCAAGATGCTGGCGCACGGTTTCTATATCCTCGACCAGCGCCCAGGTGTCATTCTCCCTCAGTTCAGAATGCGGTGTTGATTTTCCGCAACCGCGTTGATCCACCAAAATGATGCGATACACGGATGGGTCAAAGAACCTGCGCATCTCTGGACTGGAGCCACCGCCTGGACCACCGTGCAGGGCGATCACAGGAAGCCCGTCAGGATTTCCGGACTCTTCCCAATAAATATTGTGCAAGCCTGAAACGCGCAGGAACCCGCTTCGATTCAAATCCAGAGGAGCATAAAGTTTAAGCATTCAATTGCCTCGTTCACGAGTTCTTCACCTATCGACACTTAGCCTGTGAATAAAGTGCTGGACGGGCTTTTTCTCACCTGTATGACTTATTGCGGGTGTGGACAGTAGTGACGGGCGTTTGCCGATGCGTAGCGTACTTGTGTCTTTAGGTTTTTTGTCTGCCCTTTCGGGTTGCGCAACCGTCTCCATGTTGCCTGGTCAAACTACCGTCGAAACAAGTCTCAGTGCTGAACAGTCTAGCCTTCGTAAGGCTAGCGACGCCTATGTCGAGCAAGCCGAAAACGAAAAATGGATCATGCCATCATCGACCTTGTTGGGTCTGGCACGTGTCCTTGTCGACGGTGTGACCGGCGATGATACGCCTGACAGCTATAGCGACGCCATTGATGCAAGTAGCGCCGAGCCTGCAGACGTGTTCCAGCGTATTCTGGTCGACATCAATCGCGCGCGCTCCGGCTTGTCGGCCGTTACACAGGAAGCGCAGATATTCATTGCCGTTTCAGGTCATGACAAAACAAGCCTTCGCGCTGATGTCACCAGTTACGAGCGGGCTTTGATTACGGCGCAGAAAAGCCGCCGCAGCTTCGTTGATGCGTTGAGTGATGTCTCTGAACGCTCGACCGAAGGCGTTAGCGATGTCGATGCTGGCTTGGCCGAGTTCGATGCAGCGATTGATAAGGCGCGAAAGACAGCGGATGATCTGGCCGATCTTTATGCCAGCGCGCCTTCCTCCAGCGCCGCGTCCTAGCCTTCCCAAACCATTATGAGTTGAGCGACCAGGCCGTCGCCATGATTTCTGCCAGTTGGGCTGTACGCCGTCGGACGATCTCCGGTGTCCAGGCAACCTGATCTTCAAGATCGCGCGTCAGGGCGAACTCTGGCATTCCGTTTGCGAAGTAGAGCGCACGTTTTTCGTCGAAACTGTCATTATCGGCTTTCTGATTGGCTGATTCCGATAACAGGACGAAATTTCCCAGCGTGTCGCACAGCTCCCGATGTATCGCCGCGTTCGGCCATGCATTATGCCAAGGCGAGTCATCGGGCAGGTTGCGAGGCAGGACATGCTCTACCGTCGCACCATCGTCAGGACCGAGCGGGTGACCACCTTCAATCGCGGCGTTCAGACGTAGTGCCATGGCGCGTCTCTGACCGAACGAGCCAAACCGACCCAGTAGCCGGTTTTTCATTTTCTTCTGTTCGTCCCGGGACAGACTCATCGGGCCCTTGGATGACAGAAGCAACTCTGTTTGATCGACGGCGTCGGCAATTTTCCCGTACCGTTTCAGCCTCTGACGGCGATCTGTGACCACCAGCATCATGGCAAACGCGTACCGCTCAAGCCGGGTGAAAAACGCAAGAGCCGTGTTGGGATCGCCATCACTTTGAACCAGAAAGCGCAGTGCTGGCGCCCGCCACAATTGATGGTCCAGAAGACGCAAATGGTTGAGGGCGATTGCAATGGCTGCACTGTGCCGGCCAAAATCGGCTTCACCTTTCGAGATCGCGACATAGGCGTCGACATAGCCCGGCAGTTCGTCCCTCAGGAAGGTTTTCGCATCCGTCTTGTTGAGGACGGCCTTGCGAAACCCGGTCGGCCCACTGCTGGAATTCTTGCTGTAGAGAACGCGGATTTGGTTGAGCAGGTCGTCAAATCCCGAGCCACCGAGTTTGGCCTCGTGCTCTGACCATTGCCGCGAAAACTTGTCAGCTTCCTCAGGCGGAAGATTTGACCGCTGCAGGAGTTCGGTTTTGATGATGTCGTGACTGTTGGGTGCTTTTCCGCGGGTATTGAGGACGCGAAACACATTGTAGCCGCCATCCCAGTCATGAACGATCACTTTCACGAGCAACAGCCTTTCTCTTATTGTTTCAGCCAGGGCCCGGCGCGCATCAATGCCCATTTTCTTAAGCCGGGTCACGATTGCTTCTGTATTCCCGGTCATACGCTTCTGGCTCTCGCCATCATTCGGCTCAAGGTCGCTGATCAATGTTGCGCCGCGCTTCTGCACAAGCTCACGGAAGAATGCACCGTCAATATGGTTGAGTGAAATCCGCCACATCGTATTTTGTTCAACCACGCCATTATTCTCATCGGCGATCAGGGCGTGAATGGCTTCGGCCTGTTCTGTATCGGTTTCGAGGTCGCGCAAGGCGGCCAAGAGGATAGTCAGAGTCGTCAGGCGCTGTTGTCCATCGACGATCAGAAGTTTGGACTCTTCGCGCACCAATACGATTGCGCCAATAAAGTGCGCACTACCCGTTTCGCTCGCCACGATGAGGTCGGAGAGAAGATCGGTCGCTTCCTGACTGTCCCACGAATAACTGCGTTGATATGGTGGCATCGCCATCTCGATTCCGGGGCGCATCAAATCAGAAAGTGTGCTTTCTTGCGCCCGAAGACCTTGCGTCATGTACTTGTGTCTTTCACTCTACACAGCCAATTGACTCTTGGCTTAGAGGTGGCTCTGACATGTCGCAATGTTAACAATCACATGGATTGTCTGTATTCGGCGGATTGTAGCGGAGAGGTCACAGCAGGAAGATGAAGTGGGCAACCGTCCAACACCAAGGTGCGCCGCGTTCCGGCCTTGTGCAGGACGATGCCCTTGCTTTGCTGCCAACTGGAACATTGATCGATTATCTTGGCGATTTGCATTCCGCCAGTGTGCAGGTGCGAGAAGGTGAACTGATCGATCTTGCTGATGTGCAACTCATGGCCCCAATCCACCGCCCGGGTAAAATTCTCGCGATTGCCGCCAATTATAAAGCCCATGTGGCTGAATCGGTGTCTTTCGCCAAGGACAAGGTGCCAGGGGTCCAGAAATGGTTCAACAAACAGGTCACCGCCACCCGCGGACCGTTTGACCCTGTGTACTTGCCAATTGTGTCTGAGCAGCTCGATTATGAAGCGGAACTGGTGGTCATAATTGGCAAGAGCGGTCGCCATGTGCCGGCATCAAGAGCGCACGAACTCGTCGCCGGGTTTGCTTGCGGCTGCGATTATTCGGTGCGTGACTGGCAGCGTGCCAGCCCCACGATGATCATGGGCAAGGGGTTCGACACCCATGCTCCCTTCGGCCCCTACCTTGTGACCCCTGATGAGGTAGGTGACATATCGGGCCTGGAGATCAGAGGCTTCGTCAATGGCGAGCCACGCCAGACGGGCCTTGCGGGTGATATGTCTTTCTCTATCGCCGAACAGATCGAGCATCTGACCAAGGCATTCACGCTAGAGCCAGGAGATGTGATTTTTACTGGCACTCCGGCGGGTGTCGGAGCCGGGTTTGATCCACCCAAATGGCTTATCACAGGTGATCGCGTGCGGATCGAGATTGACGGGCTCGGCGCACTTGAAAACTTGATTATTGCTGAACCCGAACTGGCGATCATTGCATGAAGGGCTTAATGATCCTGATGGGCTTATGTCTACTTGCAGGGTGCGGCTCGCCGGACGTTCGCCCTGTAGAATCCAGCCCAACGATCAATCCAGCTGACTTTGCCCTGCTGCCATGTGCGCCGGAAGGCTCTGAAACGCGCTGCGCTCTGGCGATTGCCGGCGGCAAGCGGATATTGTTTGGCGCGCCGGCGGGCATAAGCCACCGCCTGGCCAAGGAGGAACTTTCGCGGCTTGACGCCGTCATCCTGTTTTCGCTCGGTGCAGATGACCTTGAGGGTCTTGATGAGGTTCGAAATGCCAGTTGGCGGGCAGGGCGGGAGGTTCCGTTGCTGGTTGCTGGTCCGCAGGGAACGATTGAGATGGCTGCGGCGATCAACCTTGCATTTGAGGCAGCTGATGCTCGGCGCATTGTTGAGGAAGGCGTGCCACCAGGAGGTTACGATGCAGCAATCCTTGTTGGCCGCGATGCCGACCGCGATGGTGGAGCCGTGTTCGACACAGGAGATGTCATTGTGTCCGGTGCATCGGATTGGGCGATCGGACTGCCAGGGGCAGTGAGCTTGAAATATGGCGATTCGGTTGAGTTGATCTTCGGTGAGTGCAACTCAGACCAGACAATACCAGACAATGTTTTGAGAATGGGGTGCACCGCATCACGGCCAGACCTTGTTTGGCCACTCACTGGTCCAGTGTTTGTATTAATAAAGAGATAGGTCCAAAAGCGACGGGGTTCCACCTGAGTGGAACCCCGTTCTCCCCCGAGACGCCCCCGTCCGGCCAAATAAGTGGCCGCGGACCTTGGGTGCTCAGGATTGCATATTTGAATACGTAGCGTTGGCTTTGCTGTCAAACTGGTAAGGTCGCTCGCTCAGCGATGCACGACCACCTGTGACTAAACTGACACGCTTTTTTCGCCAGTTGCGTGAATTGTTGGCAAACCTAGCAAATCACGCCTAAAGCTTCCAATTCGTTAACAAATCAGTCGTATTTGTTAAGGTTAGGGTTGGATTAAAGGGCGTATCGTCACCGTGATGGCATTATTCTTTCTTCTTTACGCGGCGATTGGCGCGGCATCCGGCTGGGGATTATACACCTATGCTGGTATCGAATTGCCGCTATCGGTGGCTGCTGGCGCGATTGTCACGGCGCTGTTCGGGCAAGTCCATCTGTTTGCCTCTGGCGGCAAGGATAGCGAGACTGAGGCGCGACTGGCGCATCTTGAAAATGCCAATATGGATACTGCTGGCCGGATGGGTGTTGTCGAAGCGCGCACCGAGGCCGTCGAGAACTCACTCAAGCATGAATTGACCGAACGCCGGGATGCACTTGTTTCAGAGATGAAGCAGCTTGAAACCCTGATTGATCGATTGTCCCGGAGTTTTGAAACACGCCTTGCAAGCGCTGAGGGCGAGGGCGATGTCGGGCCTCAGGAAGATGAAATCCTCCGTGCTGTAAAAGAGGCTCTGCAAGATGGCCGCGTCGATCTACACCTGCAGCCGATTGTCTCCCTGCCACAGCGCCGCGTGTCATTTTATGAGGGGTTCACGCGCCTGCGCCGACCTGACGGGTCGCTTATCCTGCCGGCGGAATTTCTTGATGCGGGACGCCGCGCCAACCTTATGGGCGTAATCGACAACATGATGCTTTACCGCTCGGTCGAGATCGTTCGGCGCTTGGCTGCCCGAGACCGCCGTGTCGGCGTTTTCTGCAATGTATCGGCGCATTCACTGCAGGATCCCCACTTCTTTCCGTTCTTCCTTGAACATATGCAGCAAAACCGGGACCTCGCAGGGGCCCTGATATTCGAGATTCACGCTGACCGGTTCGAACATAGGTCGCGTGAAATGCGTGCGGCTATGGAAAAACTGACCGCGCTTGGTTTTCGCTTCTCGATTGATCATACGGCAACGCTCGATTTTGATCTGCCGCGGCTTCAGGATGCTGGGGTTCGGTTCGTCAAGATCAAGGGCGACGATCTGATTGAACAGGTGCGTGATCCGAAGGGACCGCGTCCACAATCGTCGGTTCAGCGCGCAATAAGCGGCGAGGAAGTGGCGGCGGTGTGCTCGCGCTATGGCGTGACACTGATTGCCGAAAAAATCGAGGAAGAGATCAGCGTTCTGGAAGTGCTGGAGCATGGTGTGCCTTATGGTCAAGGCCATGTTTTCGGTGCCCCGCGTCCTATCAAGTCGTCCTTGATGGAAGAGACCGCGCCGCCAGCGGAATTGGTCGCGCGCCTGACCGCGCGTGGTTGATTGACGTTTCGCGCCTTGGCTTCTAACGGCGGCTCATGATCTATCCAGAGTTTCCCGGCGGATTGTCAGCGATTGCTGATCGCTATGACGCAATCCTGTGCGATGTGTGGGGCGTAATCCATAATGGCCGCCATGCCTTTAGCGAGGCGTGCGAAGCGCTCATTCAGTTTCGTGAACAGGGCGGCGCGGTGATCCTGATCACCAATGCCCCGGTGCCCAAGCAGCAGGTCGTGGCCTATTTTGCCCCGATAGGCGTCCCGGATGAAGCATTCGATGATTGTGTCTCGTCAGGCGATGCAACTCGAAATGTCCTCAGTCAACGCACCGAGCAAACGTTCTGGCTGCTCGGCGTGGATGAAGGCTGGGAGCGTGACCAGCACCTCTATGACGGCCTCGGGCTGAATTTTGGTGAGGCAGACAAGGCTGATACGATTCTCTGCATGGGGCTCAATGATCAGGTCAATGACGATCCTGAAGACTACCGCCCAATGCTGGCCGAGGCTGCCAGGCGCAATATGGAGATGGTCTGCGCCAACCCGGATATCAAGGTTAGGGTTGGAGACCGCCTTGTCTGGTGCGCTGGCGCGCTGGCTCAGATATATGAGTCCGAGGGTGGATCAGTCATTTACCCCGGCAAACCACATCCACCGATCTATGAACTGGCGCTGGAAAACCTGTCAGGCCTGGGACTGTCATGCGCTCCAGAACGTATGCTTTGCATCGGAGACAGCCCCGCAACAGACATGCGCGGTGCCCTGAAAATGGGGTTTGATGGTCTCTATGTCGGATCCGGATTGCAGGAGCACAGGTCCAATTTCCAGCAGGAAGTGCGGGATTTATTGGATGATTACAAGACGACAGCCCGCTGGGCGATGCCATTTTTAACATGGTGACGAACCATGAAACACACTGTAACAGAGCGTGAAGACGTCTCAGGAGACTAATTATGACCATGCAGGATGGCTACAAGTATGAAGACCTGTCGGTGGGGATGGAGTATCAGACCCATCATGTCATTACTGAGCGCGATATTGAGCTGTTCGCGGAAGTCTCCGGTGATCGCAACCCGCTTCACATGGATGACACTTATGCCAGCAAGACGCCGTTCGGGCAGCGCATCGCCCATGGTGCGCTAACTGCAAGCTATATTTCAGGGATTCTTGGCAATAACCTGCCTGGGCCTGGATCGATCTTCATTGGATTGTCCATGCGGTTTCGCAGGCCGGTCTATATTGGCTCGGAAGTGACGGTGAAAGTTGTCGTCACCGAAATGCAGGACCGCGGCAACCGCGTCACGCTGAAGGTTGCTTGCGAAGTTGACGGCAAGGCAGCGATTTCAGGTGAGGCAATCGTCATGGTGCCGAGCCGCGAGAGCTAATGGCCGTCCTCGCCCATTATCACGATATCCCCGAGGCGCTTAAAGGCTTGTCCGTCGCGCTGGGCAATTTTGATGGGGTTCATGGCGGCCACCGCGCTGTCATTGCTGCCGCTGAGAGCGTTGCTGGTCGTAAAGGGTTCGGCGTCGCCACCTTTGAGCCACCACCACGGGCCTTTTTTCGGCCAAACGACCCGCCATTTCGGGTCTATCGTCCGGCACGTCGCAATGCAGCTCTGATCGATATTGGCGCCAAGGCGGTCTACGAACTGCCGTTCAATGCTGATATGGCAGCGATGACCGACGAGGACTTTGCCGTAGAGGTGCTGCACAAGGGCCTTGCTGTCAGCCATGTCAGCATCGGGTTTGATTTTCGCTTCGGTCGAAGCCGCATGGGTGATGCTGCCCGCCTGTCATCGCTTGGCCGGGCCATGGGCTTTGGCGTCACGATTGTTGACCTGATCGAAGCGGAGGGCGCAAAGGCCTCATCCACAGCGATCCGCCAGGCCCTGATCGCCGGTGAACCGCACGTCGCCGCCGAAATACTTGGGCATGACTGGATTGCGGACGGCATTGTCGAGGAGGGTGAAAAACGCGGCAGGACGTTGGGGTTTCCGACTGCAAATATTCACCTTGGTGAGCTGATCCATCCACGGCATGGTGTATATGCGGTGCGCTGCCGGATAAATGGCAAGGGTGACTGGCTACCCGGCGTGGCAAACTTTGGCCGGACGCCGACCACGGGTTTGCGCGATCCGCTGCTGGAAGCGCATATCTTTGATTTTGATCAGGATATCTATCGCCAACCCTTTGAGGTTGCGCTGGTGGAATTTCTCAGACCCGAGCTGAAATTCGGCTCTGTTGATGAGATGACGGCACAAATGCATCTCGACTCGATTGAGGCGCGCGCCAAACTCTCATAGCCTGCCCCAAGCTTGCCCGATTTGGACACTAATCGAGATGAGCAATGAAGGGGAGATCGACAATGATCATTCGTTTAAGCACCTGTCTGCTGGCACTGGGAGCCATATTCGGTGCGCACGCCCAGTCGGTTCCGCTCACCCCGGCCGAAATTGAGCTGCGAACAGAAAACGCACGTGTGATCGAGCAGGTCACACTGGCCGATCTTGAGGCGCTGGTAATGTCGATAGATCATGCCGTCGATGCGCGGCAGATGAACGGGCCTGTCTCTGTGCGCGGCCTGACCCCGCAGGGCGTGAAATACTTGCTGGTGGGAACGGCTTGTGAACCTCTCCCGAGTGAAACGGGCGACAGTGAAGCAGCGGAAACGCAAGTCTATGGCTGTTTCGGCATCAATATGCAGGTGCGCTATCGGCTCGACCCTTCCGTCACGCTGGAGAAGATAAATCTGGCAAACCTTACCCACGCTGCTGTCGGTGTCTGGCGCACCGATGACATGCTTGGCGTGCACCGATTTGTCATCCTGGATGGCGGACAAACCATGGCGAATGTGCGTGAGAACCTGACAGCGCTGCTTTCCACCGCCCCATATATCGTCGATATTATCTGGCCGTCTGAAACCGTGCAGCCGGAGTCGGCTGAACCGGATCAGGCTGTCGATGGTGAACCAACTGAACCACAAACGGATGATGAAGGCGCGACCCCGTGACAGGCGCAGCGGCCTCTGCTAAGCGGCGCGCATGTGCTTTCGACATGTCATAGAGATTATTCGAATTAGCGGCCCGGCTGCTCGCTGAAACCAGTGGTTTGCGGCCGGGAACAATACGTTTAAGCCCATCTTGCACGCTAATTTGAAGAGCCCCTAAATGGCCGACACCGATACGACAACAAGCAATTACAAGGACACGCTGTTCCTTCCGACAACCGATTTCCCGATGCGCGGCGGTCTACCCAAGGCCGAGCCGCAATGGATCGAGAAATGGGATGAGATGAAGCTCTATCAGCGCTTCCGCGATGATGCCAAGGCGCGCGGCGCTGAGCCGTTCATACTGCATGATGGCCCGCCCTATGCGAATGGTGCAATCCATCTTGGCACCGCGATGAACAAGATCATCAAGGATATCATCGTCCGCAATCATCAGATGCGTGGCTATGATGCCCCCTACTTGCCGGGCTGGGACTGCCACGGCCTGCCGATTGAGTGGAAGGTCGAGGAACTGTTCCGCTCCAAAGGCCGGACCAAGGATGATGTGCCGGGCGACGAGTTTCGCCGCGCTTGCCGTGACTATGCAGCTGAATGGATCGAGGTCCAAAAACAGGGCTTCCGCCGCTGCGGCGTTGAGGGCGAGTGGGATGACCCGTACCTCACCATGAATTTCGACTCCGAGGCCGCGACCGTGCGGGAATTCTTGCGCGTTGCGATGAGCGGACGCCTCGTGCGCGGCGCGAAGCCTGTCATGTGGTCACCTGTGGAGCGCACGGCGCTGGCCGAGGCCGAGGTGGAGTATCACGACCGTAAGGTACCCGTGATCTGGGTGAAGTTTCCGGTGCAATCCACCGGAGGTACGTTACACAATCCAGATGATCCGAGCGATTTGGAACGGCGCCAGAAAGAAACCAAGCTTTTGGAAACTGCGAGCGTTGTAATTTGGACGACCACGCCTTGGACCATTCCTGCAAACCAAGCCGTCTCATGGGGGCACCTTCAAGAATTTTACGGACTTTATGAAGTCGAAGACGTAATGACCGAGGAAGAGCTTGGATTTCCGCCATACGCAAAGATTGGTGAGCTCTTAATCATTGCGAACAAGTTGGCCGCCGATGTGATGAACAACGCGAAGGTTAAGCGATACAAGAAACTATTTGATCTTGAAGCCGTTCAACATCTCACTCGTATGACGCTATCGCATCCGCTCCATGCGGTCGACCTGTTCTTCCGGCATCCCATTCCTATGCTCGCTGGAGATCATGTCACTGACGATGCCGGTACAGGCTTCGTGCATACCGCGCCAGCGCATGGTGAGGATGACTTCAATGTCTGGGTCAATTCCGGTCGGACAACACAAGAAATCCGCCAGATCGTCGATCCGGACGGCTGCTATACCGATGAAGTGCCAGAGCCCCTGCGCGGGCTCGATATCATCCGGACTTCCGGCAAGAAACGTGGAGAGCCTGGCAAGGCCAATAATGAAGTGATCCGCCTGCTGGCTGAGAGCGGCAACCTGTTAGCACGCGGGATGACGACGATCCGCGATGCGCACTCCTGGCGCAGCAAAGCGCCGGTAATCCGCCGCGCGACGCCGCAATGGTTCATTGCCATGGATAGTCCAGGCAAGGATGGCTCGCGGCCCCTACGCGAGATCGCGCTGGACGGGATCGAACAGACCAAATTTGTGCCGCCGACCGGCTATAACCGCCTGAAAGCCATGGTGGCCGATCGCCCGGACTGGCTGATCTCCCGCCAGCGCAATTGGGGTGTGCCGATTACGCTGCTCGTCAATGAGAAGGGCGAGCCGCACACGGCCGCGCTTCAAGAAGCTGAGGCGCAAGCGGTGAACGAAAAGATCCTCGCCAAGATCCGTGATGAGGGCGTTGAAGGCTGGTTCTCCGCCGAGGTCAGCGACTTCCGCGACGACCCAAACGGCTGGGAAAAAGTCAATGATGTGCTGGATGTCTGGTTCGATTCAGGCACGACACATGCCTTCGCGCTACGCGATCGCGGGATTATCGATGAGGCGACAGGGCAGGCTGACGTTTATATGGAGGGCAGCGACCAACACCGTGGCTGGTTCCAGTCCTCGCTGCTCGAATGCGGCGCGACGCGCGGCATGGCACCCTATAAGCAGGTCGTCACCCATGGCATGATTGTCGATGGTGAAGGCAAGAAAATGTCCAAGTCGATCGGCAACACGATCGATCCAGCTGACTTTGCCAAACAGTACGGGATTGAAATCCTGCGCCTGTGGACCGCTAGTGCGGACTATACCGAGGACCTGCGTATCTCTGATGAGATCATCAAGGGCGCGGTGGAGAATTATCGCCGCTTGCGCAACACGATGCGCTATCTGCTCGGCGCACTCGACGGGTTCACGCCGGACGAGGCCGTCCTGCCAGTTGAAATGCCGGGTCTTGAAAGCTGGGTCCTGCACCGTCTCGCCGATTTGGATGACACCGTCCGTACGGCCTATGACGGCCACGATTTCAAAAGGGTCATGGCGGGGGTGCTGAATTTTTGCGCGGTCGACCTGTCGGCGGTTTATTTCGACATTCGCAAGGACAGCCTCTATTGCGATGCGCCGGACGATATCCGTCGGCGGTCGGCCAGAATGGTAATGGCTGCGGTATTGGAGCGGCTGCTTGCCTGGCTCGCCCCGATCATGCCGTTCACAACCGAGGAAGCCTTCCAGATCAGTATCTTCTCGGGCCGCGCTGATAGCGTTCACCTGCTGCAATTTCCCGAAACGCCGCTCGACTGGAAAGATCAGGAGCTTGCCGCGCGATGGGACAAGATTTTCCGCGTCCGCAGGGTTGTCACCGGCGCGATCGAGATCGAACGCAAGGAGAAGCGGATCCGCTCCTCGTTAGAAGCCGCCCCGCAAGTGTTCATTGCTGATGCCGATCTGCTTGCGGCCTATGACGGCGAGGCAGCGGAAGACATCTTCATCACGTCTCAGGCTGAGTTGATCGCGGGCGAGGGGCCTGAAAACGCCTTCCGCATGGACGATCAGGCAGGCGTGAGCGTGCTCCCCGGCAAAGCGAGAGGCATAAAATGTGCTCGCAGCTGGAAATATTTCGATCCGGCCACGGCTGATCCAGACTTTCCTGACATCACACCGCGCGATGCGGCGGCTGTGCGAACCATAAGAGGATTGTCATAATGAGCCAAAGCCTGCGCTACGCTCTGTTTGGCGGCATTTTGGTGATCGTCGCCGTCGACCAGTGGACGAAATGGCTGATCCTGAAAAATCCGGTGTTCAATGCGCTTGGTTGTCTTGATCAGCCCGGAACCTGCGGCGGTGTTGAAGTCTCTGGAATCTTTGACCTTTCCATGGTGTGGAACCGCGGCATCAGCTATGGCGTGATGCAGTCTGACGGGCTGATGCGCTGGGTGCTGGTCGCGGTGACTTTGGCGATAGCCATTGGCTTTGCGGTGTGGTTGTGGCGGGCCGCAAGAGTCTGGACCTCTATCGCTCTGGCCCTCGTGGTTGGCGGGGCTATTGGCAATGTGATTGACCGGATACGGTTCGGGGCCGTGGTCGACTTTCTTAACTTTTCGGACATTTATTTCATCTGGGTCTTCAATGTTGCCGATGCGGCGATTACTGTTGGTGCTATCTTGCTGTTTGCCGACCAGTTCCTAATGTCGAAACAGCAAGTCTCCGTCGACAAGGCGGATCAAAACTAGTCAGGCGAGGACGCCCATGAAAAAGACCCTTCTGATCCTATCAGCCAGCTTGGCGCTGCCCGCCATGTCCGCTTGTTCGAGTTTAGGCGACGGCCCGCGGACACCGGACGAATTCCGTGTCGTCACCAAGGCCCCCCTTGTCGTGCCCCCAGAGTATAATCTGCGCCCGCCGCAGGCCGGTCAGGCAACACCAGCCGAGGTTGATGTCGCTCGCGCAGAGCGCGCGACAGCCTTTGGCACGACGATTGGCGCTGATGCCAGCGGGAGTGAGCGCGCGCTGGTTGCCTCAGCTGACGCCAATGCCGTCAGCCCGGTCATCCGCGCTCAGATCGACTATGAACAAGCAAAGATCATTCGCAAGTCGACCAGCGTGTCAGACCGAATCACATCCTGGAGCCCAGAAGGTGAGGGGCCAGTTGCCGATAGTGCAACCGGTGACGAAGCGGTCACCATCGAGCGTGGAAGCGGCGAACGCCTGAAATTGCCAGGCACATAATCTGCCCTAGATACGAAGCAGTAAATCACCGGAGGAAAGTATGAAAACTTGGATAGCCGGCGGTCTTGCTGCCTTGGCATTAACTGGTGCAATGGCGACAGCCAGCGCCGATAGCGGAGAGGCGGCCTGGTCACCGTCCAGCTTCACCCTGGGCAATGGTATGGAAGTTGTGGTCCTGCCTGACCACCGCGCACCCGTTGTGACCCATATGGTCTGGTACAAGGTTGGCGCCGCTGACGAAGCCGAAGGCAAGTCGGGCATCGCGCACCTGTTTGAACATGTGATGTTCAAGGAAACAGATGATATCGCAGATGGCGAGTTCGATGCCATTATTTCCCGACTTGGCGGTCAGCTGAATGCGTTTACCAGCTGGGACTACACGGCCTATTATGAGCGGGTGGCAAAACAGCATCTCGGTAAGATGATGGAGCTGGAAGCCGAGCGCATGACGGATCTGATTATCGATGAGGACCCGGAGGGCAGCTTCATTACCGAGCGCGATGTCGTGAAAGAAGAGCGCCGCCAGCGGATTGAAAATAATCCCGGTGCCATTCTCAGCGAGAAGGTGCTGTCAGCATTCTGGAAAGGCCACCCTTACGAAATCACCGTTATTGGCGATATGGCTGAAGTCGGCGCCCTGACGCCGCAGGACGGCATCGATTTCTACAAGAGATACTACTCACCGGAAAACGCCATTCTCGTTGTTGCCGGCGATGTGACCGAGGATGAAGTTCGTTCACTCGCAGAACAGCATTACGGCGCGATCGAACCATCTGGACTGGTCGATGGATCGCGTAAATGGCGGCCGGTTTCGCCGCTCAGCGAAACTCAGGAGATCATTCATACTGACCCCAAAGTGCGTCAGCCTGTCTGGTATCGCTACTATAATGGAACGTCTGAAACACGCGACCGTGACTTCGCGCTTGCGCTTGATGTTGGGCTCGATGTGCTCGGTGGCGGAAATACCAGCCTGCTCTATCAGGCGCTGGTGGAAGAGCAGAAGATTGCCGTAAATGCCGGTACTTTTGCCTGGACAGGTCTGCACGATGAAGGGCCTGCAGCAATCTATGCGACGCCGTCCCCAGGCGTCAGTATGGAGGACCTAGAAGCAGCTGTTATGGCCGAGCTGGCAAAGCAATTGGAAGCCGGATTTGATGATGCGGATGTGGTCCGCGTCCGCAATTCCAAGGCGGCAAGCGCGATTTATGCACGCGATAGCCAGGCCGGAATGGCCAACGCATTTGGCGCCGCGCTAGCGATTGGCACGCCGATCGAAGACATCATGTCCTATCCGGACGATGTCAAAGCCGTCACCACGGCTGCGGCACTGGCGGCTGTGCGGTCCGTGTTTGCCGAGGATAAAAACTATATTGAAGCGCTGTTGCTGCCAGCTGAGGAGGAGTCGTAGGATGAGTATGACCAAGATTTTTGGCGGCGCGGTGTCTTTGATGGCGCTATCCGCGTGTACGACTTTGGACACTTTGCCTGCTGCGGCTCCCGAGGCACCCATCGAGGTTGCAAAGCCGAGTAACCCATATCTCGACATGGCCGTTTCAGTACATGATGGCGAGTTCGCAACAATCCAGCAATTTACGACGCCGAAGGGCATATCTGTCTGGCTGGTCGAGGAACCGTCCATCCCGATCCTGTCATTACGAATGTCCTGGCTGAAGGGCGAAACGACCGACCCAGAAGGGTTAGAGGGGCTGACCAATGCTATGACCTATCAGATGAATGAGGGCGCTGGCGATCTTGATAGTCAGGCCTTTTTCAAGCGTATGGAAGAGCTTAATATGAGTTTCTCCTGCGGTGCGGGGAACGATTCCACGTTCTGTAGTTCGTCCATGCTGACCGAGAATGCGGCCGGATCGTTCGAAATCATCGGCACAGCATTTTCATCCCCGCGCTTCGACGAAGGACCGTGGGAGCGGTTTGTTCGCGAGCAGGAAGTCAGCCTTCAAACGCGTGAGACCAACCCGCAATACCTGGCCACAAAAGCCACACGTGCAGCGCTCTATCCAGACCACCCTTACGCGCGCGATCTGACGGCTGACAGCCTGGCGGCGATGACGGCGGATGCAGCGAAGGCGCACAAAGATACGATTATGGTCAAGCAGGGCATGCTGGTCACCGCGGTTGGCGCCATGTCGCCGCAGGAGCTTGCGCCGCTTATTGATGCTGCGATTGAAGGCCTTCCTGAAACGGCAGAGCCGGCTGTCACACCAGATGTGATTCTGGCCGAGCCGACTGCGCAGCCGATCGCCGTTGAACTGCCACAACCTCAGAGCTTGGTTCGCTTCATTGGCCCGGCGATGCGCCGCGATGACCCTGATTTCTACACCGCTGTGGTGCTCAACTATACGTTCGGTGGAGGCGGCTTTGAGAGCCGTTTGATGGAAGACCTTCGTGTTGAAAAGGGTTTGACCTACGGTATCAATACCAGCGTCAATGCCGACAAGCACATTCAGACCTGGTCAGGCGGTGGACAGACCAAGAATGAAAGTGCAGGCGAGTTCATTGAGGGCATCAAGGCGAATATGACGCTGATTGCTGAGGAAGGGATCACCGCTGAGGAACTGGCCGATGCCAAATCATATTTGACGGGGTCATATCCGCTCGGCTTTGACAGCAATGCAAAGATCGCTGGCAACATGATGGGCGTTCGTGTCGACGGATTGCCTGTCGATTTCTTCGACAAACGCAATGCCATGGTCGAAGCGGTCACGCTGGAAGACGTCAATCGCGTCGCGCGTACGTATCTTGATCCGGACAATTTCACATTCATTGTCGTCGGTGAGCCGGGAGGCCTGAACGCGGATAAGGATGGAACGGCCGAACCTGAACCAGCCTAATCAGCCAGACATATAAAAAAAGGGCGGCCCGAAAGCCGCCCTTCTGAGTTGCATAGGGTGCCAGGCTTAGAAGCCCATGCCACCCATATCAGGCATCCCGCCGCCCGGCATGCCGGCGCCTTCATCTTTCTTTGGCGCTTCAGCGATAGCAGCTTCGGTGGTGATCAACAGGCCAGCGACAGAGGCTGCGTTCTGCAGGGCAGAGCGAACCACTTTTACTGGGTCGATGACACCGCTTTCGACCAGGTTCTCATAGGTTTCGGTCTGGGCATTGAAGCCAAAACCCTTGCCTTTGCCGCGGCGGATGGTGTCAACCACGACAGAGCCTTCGACACCGGCATTTTCAGCAATCTGACGGACCGGAGATTCGAGCGCCTTGCGAACGATATCGATACCGGCTTGCTCATCATCATTGAGGCCTTCGATGTTGATGTTTTTCGCCGCGGCCAGAAGCGCAGTACCGCCGCCAGCAACGATGCCTTCTTCAACCGCAGCGCGGGTTGCGTTCAGGGCGTCATCGACGCGGTCCTTACGCTCTTTCACTTCCATCTCGGTCGCGCCGCCGACTTTGATAACAGCAACACCGCCAGCGAGTTTGGCCAGGCGCTCTTGCAGTTTCTCACGGTCATAGTCGGAAGACGTGTCGTCGATTTGCTTGCGGATCTGACCTACGCGCGCTTCTATGTCTTTCTTCGTGCCAGCACCATCGACGATCGTTGTGTCATCCTTGGTGATGCTCACGCGCTTGGATGTACCCAGCATGTCGAGAGAGACGTTTTCCAGCTTGATGCCTAGATCTTCAGAAATGACCTGACCGCCCGTCAGGATGGCAATATCCTGCAGCATGGCCTTACGGCGATCGCCGAAACCAGGGGCTTTGACAGCCGCGATTTTCAGGCCGCCGCGCAGCTTGTTGACGACCAGAGTCGCCAGCGCTTCACCATCAACGTCTTCGGCAATGATCAGCAATGGGCGTTGTGACTGAACCACAGCTTCCAGAATTGGCAACATAGACTGAAGCGAAGACAGCTTCTTCTCGTGCAGCAGGATGTATGGATCTTCCAGTTCAGCTGTCATCTTGTCAGCATTGGTGACGAAGTAGGGCGACAGATAACCGCGGTCGAACTGCATGCCTTCAACAACATCAAGCTCGGTTTCCAGCGATTTGGCTTCTTCGACAGTGATAACACC
>CAYGKE010000012.1:0-43636 GCA_964350465.1 uncultured Hyphomonas sp. | reverse complement strand
ATCTTGTCGAGCTTGACCATATCAGCAATCAGAACTTGATGGCGCCAAGTACGATGCCCAGCAGAACCAGAATGCCGATCACCACGGCCTGTGCCATCACACGGTAGCGCATCAACTGGTTTGAGCGGCTCGCTTGCCCGTCGCCGGATTTCGTCATGTTGACCATGCCCGCGATCAGAACTGCGAGCAGCACCGCCAGAGCGAGGTAGAATCCAATGGTTAGAATATTGGCCATCGCTTGGCCCTTTCATGTGTCTGCGCCTTAGACTTAGCCGATCTGGCCAAGACCGCTATGAGGCGGTCAGACGCGGGAGCTAATACTCGTAAATTTCGACTTTATCGACCTTGATCGTATAGGCTGCATCGGCCAGTTCGGATTCCTGCGTCTGGGTATATAGCGTGCCTTCGATCCACACTGCCTGAGCCAGGTCCTTCAGCTTGACGGGTGTGTCGGTCATCGCAAAGACGGTTTGGTTCGGCGGCGGCGGCGGTGCATGCAGGCAAGCACCATAATAGGGCACGAGCAGGAACTCACTGATCTCGGCATCGGCGCCGTACTCGAACGGAACGGTATAGCCCGGAATGCGGACTTTGATTTCATTCAACTCCTTGACGGTGTTGAACGTGCCGATCTGGATGCCGACATCGGCAGCTGACCCCTCGGCGACCCCTGGCCCTGAGTACAGCATCGCCATTTGTTGTTGATAGAGCATGGCGAGGCGTTCTTCTTCGCCCTCTGGCATCAGCTCTTCCCAGCCAATCTCGCGAACACCGCGCTCAGCAAGGTCCTGGGCTTCCGCGCCCGCCGCAGCAATGCGGCTGGAAGTCTCGAGATTTGTCTCAACTTCCGGGGTGGGCGTTTCCGCACCAGACGGGGCGCAGGCAACGAGCGCCAGACCGGCGAGGGCGTAGAGAGCTTTTTTGGACATCATACTGAAAGAGTAGGGGCGCATGTCGTAACTTTCCAGAGATTGAGGCAGTTGTCTTATCACATTTTGATGGTCAGGCCGTCGGCCAATGAGCGATTTGCTGCGACATTGGCCGGCCAGAAGCCCAATAGCAGCGCCGACCCCGTCACGGCTGCAATTGTATATAGGTCTATGAGACTTGGGCCTGTACCCATCAATGCCATGCCATATTGCGAGGCGAGGATAGGCGCGGCGATCGCAAAGATGACCTGGATCAGGACTGCGCCACATACTGCGCCGACAAAGCCGAGAACTGCAGCTTCCATCACCATCAGTCCGAAGACATAGCCCGGCCCGGCGCCGGCGGCACGCAGGATAGACATCTCCCGTCTTCGCTCATTCAAGCTGGTCAGAATCGAGGTCAGGATCGAGACGAGGCCAACCGCAACAACAAACGCTGAAATCGCAATCAGAATCCGCTCCGCATTACCAACGACTTGCCACAGCTCGGCCAAAGCGAGGCCAGGTGCAATGGCCATTAGCGGCTCACTGCGATTGGTATTGATGGCGCGGCGCGTGTTGAGCAGGGTTCGGCGGTTCTCAAGCCCAACCAGAACCGCTGTGACGGTTCGGGGTGTCAGGTCAAAGCTGCGTATCATCTCTTCGGTAATGCCGTCAGCCAGCGGATTTCGTGCGCCGCTTTCCCACCCGACATGCATCGCGGTTATCCCCTCCATTGGCACATGTACGGTACGGTCAACAGGTGTACCGGTCGGCCTGAGGATACCGGCGACACGGAAGGGTCGGTTGTCATGGTCGCTCAGCCCGCTGGCGCCAATACCATGCGTAAGCACCATTGGGTCGCCGAGCGTGTAGCCTAGCTGACGGGCGACTTCTGCGCCCAGCACAGCGTCAAACACGTCATCGAACGGCTCGCCAGTCGAGAATGACAGAGCCTGACCCTGGCCATACTGGTAGTGGGTGAAATATTCTTTGGTGGTGCCCATGACCCGGAACCCGCGATGGCTATCGCCAAGTGAGATTGGTACAGTCCACTCGACATCATCGCGCGCACCAAGTTGTTCATACGCGTCCCACGAAATTTCTGCTGTCGCATTGCCCATCCTGAACACCGAATAAAGCAAAAGGTTCACTTGGCCTGACGGTGCACCGACAATCAGCTCTGTGCCTGAAATGGTATTGTCGAAGCCTGCGCGAGCTGCCTTGCGAGCTTTCTCGACGCCCAGGAATAGTGCCACCGACAGCGCGACCGCCAGCACTGTGAGCATTGCCGAGACCTTGCGGTTGAGCAGGCTACGCCAAGCGAGCGCGAAGACTGATCCTCCGGGCATCAGGCTGCTGCCTTATGGGGAGCACGATTGATCGAAACGAGATCAACAGCGCGGTCAAAGCGATTGGCCAGGCCGCTATCATGGCTAACGAATAGCATGGCTGCATCGCTGGCGGTGGCTTCCTCGCTCAACAAGTCAATGAAGCGGTCACGATTGTCAGCATCGACTGAAGATGTCGGCTCATCGGCAATGATCAGGTCTGGTGCGCCAATCAAGGCCCGCGCGGCGGCCACACGTTGTTGCTGGCCAACCGAGAGGTCGGTCACCCTGCGCGTTAGTACATCGTCCCCCATTAGCCCAAGCCGGGCGAGGAGGCGGCTGCTCTCCTCAGCGATACCCCCTGCGGCCATGACTTTCTCGCGCCGCGATTTGGAGAAGCGACAGGGCAGGGCGACATTTTGCTGTACGGAAAGATACGGCACCAGATTGAACATCTGGAAGATTACGCCCATTCGGTCGGCGCGAAGCGTATCGCGCTGACGACGAGATAGGCGTGTGAGGTCCTTACCCGCGACGTGCAATTGACCCGCTTGCGGCTCAAGCACGCCAGCGATGAGGCCAAGAAGTGTCGACTTTCCCGAGCCGCTTGGCCCGCGCAGGAACAAGCGCTCCTTTGGCGCCAGGGAAAAAGTTTCAATTTGCAGCAAGGGGGCGGCGTTCGGCCAGGCAAATTCCAGCCCCTTGATATCAACAATAGCGGTCATGGCTAATTCAGAACTAGCGTCGCCGCATTTACCGTCAATTCCGCTGCCTTCTGCCCGGTCTCTGTCAGGTAGATTGCATCGACATGCTCAAACCCGGGATAGGATTCGAAAGCTGTGAATTGAACGGCTGAGACTGCGTCCGGTCTGGTGCAGGTATAGGTTAGATCAACTGTGATTGAGCCATGGTGCCCGTCGCTGTCGACTGACACGGCTTTTGCGGTTTGTGCGCACGCGCCGCCGATCAGGGCGACGGTGTCTTCTGTCAGCGTGTGATCGGCCGGAATTTCAGAGGCGCTTTCGGAAAAGCCAAAATTGGCCATCGGCGCTTCCAGAAAGATAAAGTACTGATCGCCCTCGCGGCTGACCGAGAGGTTGGCGGCGCCGTGAACATGCGCTTCTCCGCCTGCGTGGTCGTGAGTGTCGTCCGCATGCTCAGTCTCAGGCTCGCTGTTTGGAGCAGCAGGAGCAGGCGGCGCGGCGGGCACATCAGCGTCACTCTCAACGCTCGATGTTTCTGGCGGCGCGGGCGGCGTCGGCGCCGTTATCGTTTCTTCCGTCTGATCGGATCCACAGGCCGCAAGCGTACCGAGTGCCAAGGCGATTATCGCCGGTTTCGCTGAATTCGAAATCATCCCTGAACTCCAATATGGTGAATGGACCGAGCACCTGAAAAACGAGTCGCTTTCCATAGTTTGAGATATTATAACATTTTTCTCCTGCGTACAGCCACACTCTGTCGCTATCATATGGATTATCTTTAACATGCTGGCATCGTTGCAGGCGCCTTTATTCTTTGGATTGATAGCGGCATTCGTCACGACGGTCGGTCTGCTTGCGGTTGCGCTAAGAGCGGACTGGAGCGCGCGTCATGCCGATCTGTTTGGCCTGGCAGCGGCGGGGATGCTGGTTACAATCGCGCTTTTACATATTCTGCCGGAAGCATTTCATCTTTCCGAACACGCACCGATCTGGCTGACCATCGGGTTTTTTGGCGGCCTGGTTATCAACCTATCTGTGCGAACACTGTTTCCGAAAACGGTGAGCGCGGCCCTGCCGCGTGAAGCGATTACGCCCATTCTGGCCATTGCTATTCACTCGACGATTGACGGTATTGTCTATGCCGTCACGTTCGCAGCGAGTTTTTCAGCCGGGGTTTTTGCCTCGCTCGGCTTGATCATGCATGAATTCCCTGAAGGGGTGATTGCTTTTGCTGTGCTGCGGCGTCACGGCGTGTCTAATCGCATGTCCTTTGTCTGGGCCTTTGTCGCAGCCGCACTGACGACGCCGCTTGGCGTGCTGCTGTCAGGTCCGTTTATCGCAGGCTTTGATCAGGAGGTCATCGGCATGCTGTTTGCGCTGTCGTCAGGGTTGCTGTTATTTGTAGCGACTGGACCTCTCATGGCACCGCTGCGCGAGCAGTCATCGGTACGCGGAATTGCAGCGGTTGGTTTTGGAGCGTTGATTGCCACCGTCCTGATCTTCGCGCCAATCCCCGGCCTTGAGCATGATCACGGCGCCGCGCTGCATGAAGAGCATTAGGTAAAACCAATGCGGCGCCTTTTGTTATTTTTGCTTGGCATGCTGCTTCTGGCAGCTGTCATGTCCCGCCCTGCAGACGCGCATCCTGAAGACGAGTTTTGCGCCATGGATGGCGGGATGGATCCTGCCCTTTGCCGCGCCTTGCAGGAGATCGACCGGGCTGAAGACCCGGCGGCGGCACCCAGCCGGTTTAGCGAAACCGAGACGATTGATTTTGACCGACCCGTTCTCGAAACGGCTTGGCTGTATGTGACAATCGGGGTGCGCCATATCTTGCCGGGTGGGCTGGACCATATTCTTTTCGTCTTGGCGCTATTCCTCTCGACCAGGCGTTTGCGCGGCCTGCTTTGGCAGATATCAGCCTTTACAGTGGCGCACACAATGACGCTTGGGATGGCGGCGTCGGGGGTTATCTCGCCGCCCGCCAGCATTGTCGAACCCCTTATCGCAGCGACGATAGCTTTTGTTGCGATTGAAAACCTGGTGTTCCGGGACATGACGCGCTGGCGGCCGCTCGTTGTATTCGCATTTGGCCTGATTCACGGGATGGGTTTTGCAGGTTTCTTCGGTGAACTTGGATTGCCGGAAGGCCAGTTTTGGAGCGCTTTGGTTGGCTTCAATATCGGTGTTGAAATCGGTCAACTGGCTGTCATTCTTGGTGCCGCAATCGTGCTCTGGCCTTTGCGTTCGAGGCTGTCAGAACTTGCTATACGCCGCTATATCGCCATGCCCGCTTCGGCACTGATCGGACTGACCGGCCTGATATGGACATTACAGAGGCTGCCGGTGATCTAGCGTCACGGCTCTTTGGCACTCGCCTTGCAAACCGTCAGGGCATGAACCTTAAGACCTTGTTAACCAAGCCTCGCCTTGTCCGCCTCTCGGGCGCTGCCCTCGCGGCCGCGGTTGTCACTTTTGTAGGTCTATACCCTGCACCGTTTGCTAAGGGGGAGACGAGCGGCTGTTCTTTGCAGGATGTCGGCATCTGGCGCGCTGAATTAACCGACCCGAGCGCCGAGATTGATCCAGACTATATCTTGCGTGTGACGGGCGCTTTCCTGCAGCGTTGCCCGGACCGGCCTGAGGTCAAAGAGGCGCACCGGCTTTCTGGCCTTGCCGCAAATGACAAGGGCGATACCAGGCTTGCGGTCACCCATTTCGAACAGGCCGGGTATTTGCCTGACGCCTGGGCGAAGTTTGCCTATGCTGCCGCCTTGCTGGCGGAAGGTGAAGACGATCAGGCCTGGATGATGCGCGATATGCTTGTAGCCGACTGGCTGCGAAAGCTTAAGCGACGACCTGACGCTGATATTGTGTCGGTGGAGGTGCCGGGCGGAATGGTCCACCATCTGAAGGTGACGCCGCGTGGCCAGAATGAAGTGGTTCTTGCCTGGACAGCTGTGCCGGATGGTGCCGGGTGGCCGGCAACGCTCAGCGCAGGACCCGACCGCCAGTTGTTGGCCTTTCGCCAGATGCGGGCAGGATCAGAAGCACAGCAAAAGAGCGTGATTGATCTCTATCGATGCAGAGGGCGCCGGGTTCTTGCTGAACTGGATGGCGCGCTGCCCGATGAAACCTTCAATTCAACGGCGATTGCCGCAATGACAGCTTATCTCGCCAACCCAGATCCATCCGTCACGCTGTCAGGCCCTCAGCCGCTCGCCATGTGTCTGTGGCCAAGCCGACTTTTGCCGGTCCCTAGCCAAGCTCGGTAAAATCAAACTCGGTCAGACTGTGTCCCGTGGCTTCGACGAATCTCTTGAGATCGGTGGCCGCGATGCCCGTCGTGGCGGTATTGGTCAGCGGATGGAAATTGACCCGGTCAAAACCCATCAGTGCCTTGTCGACAAGGAAACGGACCTTTTGATCCTTGTCATTCATCAAGGCAAAAGCTGTCACTGAGCCTGGCTTGATACCCAGGACTTCGTACATCAGATCTGCATCACCAAATGATAGCCGCCGTATTCCAATCTGCTTGTGCAGCTGATTAAGCTTGAGCGGACTTTCAGCCCAGGCTGAAATCAGCACCATGGTGCCGTCCTTGTCTTTCATAAACAGGTTTTTGGAATGCCCACCGGGCATCGCGGCCTTCAGATGCCTGCCTTCTTCAACCGTAAATATTGCAGCATGCTCCGTTGTTTGGTGCGCAATGCCGAGCTCGTCGAGCAGCGCAAAAAGGTCAGAAGGGCTTGCAGGCATTGGGGCCTTGGGGCAGGAAAACTTCGCTTCGTCAAGTGATCGAGTTCGAGGGGATAATATGCGCCTGGACGCCTACAAGGTTCAACATATCGTGCCGGACCTGGTTCCGGGAACAGTGCGGCGCGACTGGATGGACGAGTTTCCTGATCGCCATGCCTATCGCTGCCTGCCGCTCAACATGGCCAATGTCACTGGCTGGGAGCTGCGACTATCGCACGGGTTTGATGCGATCTGGAATGGTGGTCCGAAAGCCAGCGACATTCAGCTCGTCCCGCATGAGGCCGATGCACCTATGTCCTACATCGCGTCTTCCCATTTTACCCATGGCATCCTGACATTTCATACGGGCTATCTGTTTCGCACCCCAAATGGCTGGGCGACCTGGGCTTCGGCGCTACCCAATTCCGTCAAGGACGGCATCGATGCCTTATCAGGGCTGATCGAGACCGACTGGTTGCCCTATCCATTCACAATGAACTGGAAGTTCACAAGGCCGGGTACGGTACGGTTCGAGAAGGGCGAGGCATTTTGTTTCATCACGCTCATGCGGCCAGGCGTGCTCGAACGCGTAGAGCCAGTCGTCAAAGAGATTGATAGCAATCCAGACCTGAAAGCTGAATACGAAGAATGGCGTGATGCGCGCGCCAGCTTCAATGCGCGGATCGAAGCGCAGGATCCCGAAGCCATCCGCGAAGCGTGGCAGAAACACTATATGAAAGGCCGTAAACCGAGCGGCAAGATGACGGACGCCGATCACACCAACCGCCGCCGTCTCAGCAAGCCTAAATCGGACAGCTGATCAGCGCCTTCGATTTGCTTTTTCTTGCAGTCCTGACATGCCCTGACGCTTAATCAAGGCAGTCGCGACCTGATCCAGGCTGACGCCTCTGGTGCGCAGGCCGACCAGCATGTGATAGATCAAATCCGCCGCCTCACTCGCTGCCTCTTTTGGTCCTTCTGCGGCGAGGGCGAGCGCGAGTTCAGCGCCCTCCTCGGCGATTTTCTTCCCGCATTTGAGCGGTCCTTTTGCATATAGCTGCGCGGTGTAGGATTTGGCTGGATCCGCCAGCACTTTCTTGTCGACCGTCTTGGAGAGTGAAGCGAGAACCTCTGCAAGGGCGATGGCGCTGCCAAGTGGCATCGGGATTGGTTTAGACATCAGTGCTGTCCTTGTGAAACAGGTGTAAATGGCCTCACCGGTGCACCGGCGGCGATCAAGGCGTCGCGAGCGTCTTGCAGGCTGACTTCGCCAAAATGGAAGATTGAGGCTGCAAGTACGGCGCTTGCATGGCCTTCAAGCACGGCCGGAGCGAGGTCCGCAGCGCTGCCAGCGCCGCCAGACGCGATCACTGGAATGTTCACCGAAGATGTCACGGCCCGCAGCAGACAGAGATCATAGCCGGATTTGGTGCCGTCCTTGTCCATACTGGTCAGCAGGATTTCCCCGGCGCCGCAGGCCTCGACCTGTTTGGCGAAATCAACCGCATCAATGCCCGTAGGATTGCGCCCACCATGGGTGAATATCTCCCAGCTGGCATCCTTGGCGCGTGCATCGATCGCGACCACGACGCATTGTCGGCCCGCTTTAGCGGCGCAGCGTGACACCAGATCCGGGTCGGCTACGGCTGCGGAATTTATGGCAACTTTGTCGGCCCCCGCGCGCAGCAGCTCGACCATATTATCAACTGAGCGCACGCCGCCGCCCACGGTCAGTGGCATGAAACACTGTTCAGCCGTACGCCTCACCACATCCAGCATTGTGCCGCGTCCTTCATGGCTTGCTGTAATATCCAGAAAGCAGAGCTCGTCGGCGCCCTGCGCGCCATAGGCTTTGGCCAGTGCTACAGGGTCGCCTGCATCGCGCAGGTCGACAAAATTGACGCCCTTTACGGTGCGGCCATCTTTGACGTCGAGGCAAGGAATGATGCGCGTCTTTAGCATGGCATCGCTTTACGATCAGTTTGATAAGGACTCAAGCAGGGCAGGGCGGTCTAATCGGTCTCGGGCGCATCCACGACGGCAATATCCTCATCTTCCGGGCTGGAAAGAGCGGCCTCGGCAGCCTGCATGCGGGCGCGCCGTTTTTCCTGATCGCGTTCTCGCAATTCATCCGAGAAGGCGCTGGCAAACACACCAGCGGGCAGGGCAACCACACCGATGCCGGCCAGGGCAATCAGGCTGGCGGCGATCTTGCCGAGCGGCGTGATCGGATAGACATCGCCATAGCCGACAGTGGTCAGGGTCGCGATCGCCCACCAGATCGCCCGCGGGATCGAATTGAATTCATCCCGGCCCTCAATAACGCCCTCGATATAATACAGCATCAGCGCCGCAACGAAGACCAAGGTCATGGCAACAATCAGTGTGGTCAAAAGCTGTGTGCCGGAGCGCTTCAACGTGTCACCAAGCACATCCATTGCGGGCACAAAGCGGGCGATCTTTACAAGGCGGGCCAGCCGCAACACGCGCAGCAGCATGACGCCTTCTTCATTGCCGGTGGCCGAAACGAAAATGACCCAGAGCAGTTCCGGAAGGAAGGCAATCAAATCGGCCAGCGCATAGGGTTGGACCATGAAGCGCAGCCGGCCAAACACGCCCCTGAATCGCGGATCCTCGCCTTCCGACCAGACGCGAGCAACATATTCCACTGCGAAAATGCCGAGGATGGCAAGATTGAAAACATTTATGGCATTGCGCCAGTTGTCGCCCAGTGTTGGTTCGGTCTCCAGCGCCATGGCGACAAAGCTCATCATGACGAGTGAGATGATCGCGATATTGGTTGCCGACAGGCCGGGCTTGGTTCGCGCCTCAGGGTCGAGTTGGCGGTAGAACCTGGCACGCAGACTAACCGGCCTGGTCATTTCCTGCACTGCCATGTCCCGCTCTCCGCTTGCCGACGCTATGCTCGTAGCACACCGCCCGTTGCTTTGGCGACGGCAGCGACAACCTTCTCCGAGATGGCCTCGATATCCTGATCCTTGAGGGTCTCACCGCGAGGCTGCAATGTCACCTCTATGGCAATCGATTTGTGACCGGGCTCTATGCCTTGACCAGAATAGACATCAAACACACCAACCGAAGTGATCATTGCCTTGTCGGCCCCAGCGGCTGCGTCCGTAAGGGCGCTGGCCTGAACATCATCGCTGACGATAAATGCGAAATCGCGGCGGATCGGCGTCAGCTCGGCCTTGTCCAGAATGGGCTTTGTCTTGGTTGGCCGCACACGCATATGGGGCAGGGCGTTGAGGTTCAATTCAAACCCAAACGCAGGTCCATCAACCCCAAGAGCTTTGAGTACACGCGGGTGCAGCGCCCCGAAATGGGCGACGGTGACCTTAGGCCCAAGCTTAAGGCAGGCAGCAAGTCCCGGATGCCAATGGTCCTGGCGAGGCGTGTCGACCTGAAACCGCTCTGGTGGTTGATCCAGCGCTGCTAGCACAGCCATCAAGTCGCCCTTCGCATCATAGCTGTCAAAGGCGGTGACGCCGCCTTGCCAGTGGCGTGGCTGTCCTGGTTTGACCAGAGCGGCAATCACCGAGCGCTGATCCTTTGGGCCATCGCCTAGATAGATCGGGCCAGCCTCAAACAGGCGGCTTTCGCGCTCGCCCCTATTGGCGCCGCGCTGTGCCGCGCTGGCAAGATTGGCCAGAACCGAAGGCCGCATCTGATTAAGTTCGCTGGCGACCGGATTGGCCAGCGTCAATGCGTCATCGCCGCCGCCGAACAATTTCGCCTGGTCTTTGGGCATGAAGCTCCAGGTTACGGTTTCGAGGAAACCGCGCGCCGCCAGTGTCCGCCGGGCCGTCCGTATACGTTGCTGGATTGGCGTCGTGTGGGCTTTCAGGCCGCCGTCAGGCTCTGGCAAAGACAGCGTTGGCAGTGAATCATAGCCTTCAAGTCGAGCAATCTCCTCAACCAGGTCAGCCGATTGCTCGATGTCAAAGCGCCAGCTTGGCGGATCGAGATACCAGAGGTCACCGGCATCCTCGATCGCGAATCCAAGCGTCTTGATTGTCTTCTTCATCGCTGCAGGTTTGATATCCAAACCGGTCAGGCGGGCAACGTCGCGCGGATTGAAGGCGACCCGGCTGGTGCGCACAGGCGGCTCTCCCGCTGTCTTGATGCGCGAGCTTGTGCCGCCGCCAAATTCAAGGATGATACGCCGTGCCAGCACCAGTCCCTCAATGCAGCTGTTCGGATCAACCCCGCGTTCGAACCGGTAACGTGCATCAGAAACAATCCCCGTGGCACGGCCCGTCCGGGCGGTTCTGAGGGGATCAAACCAGGCGCTTTCCAGGAAGACGTCAGTGGTTTCATCGCTGACCGCCGTGCTTTCCCCGCCCATAACCCCGCCAAGCCCGATTACACCGCTGCCATCAGCTATGACGCACATGTCCGGCGTTACCTCATAGGTTTTGCCATCAAGCGCGAGGAGACATTCACCTTGCTTGCCGAGCCGGGCGGAAACAGCGCCCTGCAGTTTGGATGCATCATAAGCGTGCAAAGGGCGTGCGCGGTCGAGCGAGACATAATTTGTAATGTCGACCAGCAATGATTTCGGGCTAATGCCAACGGCCTTAAGGCGCGCTTGCATCCAATCAGGTGATGGCCCGTTCCTGACACCGCGAATAAGCACGCCGGCAAAGATCGGGCAGGCATGCTCGTCTTCCAGGACGATCTTGATCGGGCAATCGAAACCGCCACTCACGCGCTTGATGGGTTCATCAATGAACGTGCCCGCACCTGCGGCGGCGAGGTCGCGGGCAATGCCTTTGACGCCTAGCCAGTCTGGCCGGTTGGGGGTGACTTCAAAATCCACGACCGGATCATTGAGATCAAGCGCATCGACAGCCGGCGTGCCCAACGGAATTTTACTATCGAGATCGGCAATACCATCATGGTCATCGCCCGCTTCCAATTCCTTGGTCGAGCACATCATGCCCTGACTCTCAACACCGCGTATCTTGCGCGGTTTCTTGTCGAGGGCAAAATCGAGGCCCGGGATATAGGCGCCGAGCGGCGCATAGATGGCCGTCATACCAGCGCGCGCATTCGGCGCGCCGCAGACAATCTGCTTGATCCCGTCGACGGTCTCAACTTTGCACACACGCAACTTGTCAGCGTCGGGATGAGGTTCAGCTTCGACCACTTTGCAGACCGTGAATGGTTTCAGCTTCTCAGCCGGATTCTCAACCTCTTCTACTTCCAGGCCAGCCTTCAGCATAAAGCCGAGTATGTCATCGAGTGGCGCTGTGGTGGCGAGATAATCGTTCAGCCAGGATAGAGGGAATTTCATGTTCTATTCCGCCTCTAATGTGGTTGGAGTATCGGTATCTGGCGCGCGGCGAGCGAGCGACGCGAAAATGTCTGTTTCGCTTTGCGGACAGGTCTTTACGGGGTCGGCGCGCGATGTCCCCAGAGCCCGGGTCCGCCAGCACCGTTCAAACACAGAGCAGTAGCAGATCGTGACGTCGAAACGGCCCCATTCCTCGGCTGTGGCCCTGAGTGTTTCAGGCGCAATATCGGCTCTGTCCCAGAGGATCTCGATCGGCACGATTTCTTCACCCGGTGCAAGTGCGCGGCCGGTCAAACCGGCCCATGAAAGATCGTATTCAGCGGGCAAGCCTTCGCGATGCGGGCCAAACCCGTCAATCTCTTCACCGTCATGAAACAATGTGATGTCTTCTATGAGTGCTGGTCCGACGCCGCTATTGCTGACACGCATGCCCATTCTTGCAATCTCAGGCGTCGTTGAAACAAAGCCATCAACCTGCAGCACGGGGTAGACCGAACCGTGTTGTTGCGCGCGCATCACGCGGCCCTGATCCCACGCAATATAGACGGCCATAGCCGACGCAATAAGTGCGCAGACCGCAACAATGAACTCGACTTTGTTTCCGTCGCCCATGACCAGTCCTTCTCAGCCCGCCTCAACTTCGCGCCAGGCCGTGATCGGAATGCCATAGTCTTCGGCGCATTGTTTCTTGGCAATGTCCAGCGTGTCCTGCAGGTGGTCCTTTTCAGGAAAGGTGCTCTCTGCCGACATCCAGACATAGATGTAAGCGCCCGCGCTTTGATCCAGTTCGATACGTACGCGATGCGCACGGACAGGTTGCGAAATGGGCTCCAAACAAGTCATCAACTCAGCCCCCCTGCAATGCTCGGCGTTAGCCATGGGGCAAAGCCGTAGTGGCGGGTCCACTCTGCGTCGGCCTCGAAATATGGGCGCAGGTCCGGCATGCCATATTTCAACATGGCGAGGCGATCGACGCCCATGCCAAAGGCGAAGCCCTGATATTCGTCAGGGTCAATCCCGCAATTCTTGAGCACATTGGGATGGACCATTCCGGAGCCGAGGATTTCCATCCAGCTATCGCCTTCGCCAATCAGGATTGAATCGCCTTGCTTGCGATATTTCACATCCATCTCGGCACTTGGCTCCGTGAACGGAAAGAAGTGAGGACGGAACCGCGCCTCGACATCGCTGACCTCGAAGAACGCTTTCACAAAGTCGACCAGGCATCCTTTCAAATGACCCATATGGATATTCTTCTCGATCACCAGACCCTCGACCTGATGAAACATCGGCGTATGGGTGGCGTCCCAGTCGTTGCGATAGACCCGGCCCGGCGCGATGATCCGGATCGGTGGCTTTTGATTCGTCATGGTGCGGATCTGTACCGGCGACGTGTGGGTTCGCAAAACCTTGGGAGCCGCTCCCTGCTGCGGATGAAAGAAGAATGTGTCATGGGTTTCGCGCGCAGGGTGACCTTCCGGAAAGTTCAGTGCGGTGAAATTGTGCCAGTCATCCTCGATGTCCGGGCCTTCGGCGACAGCAAAACCCATATTGCCGAAAATGGCTGCAATCTCTTCAAAGACCTGCATCACCGGGTGCAGCTTGCCGACAGGTTGTGGTTCGGGCGGAAGGCTTAGGTCGATTTTCTCCGTGGCCAAGCGGGCTTCCAGTGCGGCATCTTCCAAGGCGGTTTTGCGGGCCTCAACGGCGTCGCCGACGCGGACTTTCAGCGCGTTGAGTTTCGGCCCCATCTCCTGACGCTCTTCCGGGCTCATGCCGCCAAGAGTCTTCATCAGGCTGGATACGCGGCCTTTCTTGCCAAGCTCGGCGACACGTACTGTGTCCAGTGCGGCAAGATCACTTGCGCCGGCAATTGCGGCGAGCGCTTCAGTTTCGATCGTTTGAATGTCGGACATGTAAAGCCCCGTTGCTCTTCAGAGACAAACGGGGCCGGTCCGACCCCGCTCAAGCGGTTCGGATTAGCGGAGAAACCTCAAAGTGTGAACCGGCTTTACGCCAGTGCTGCCTTGGCTTTCTCCACCAGGGCGCCAAACGCCTCTGGCTCGCGGATGGCAAGATCAGACATCACTTTGCGGTCCATCTCGATACCGGCCTTGGTCAGGCCGCCAATGAAACGGGAATAGGTCATGTCTTCGTCATGCGTGCGGACGGCAGCATTGATGCGCTGGATCCACAGGCTGCGGAAGCTACGCTTTTTGACCTTGCGACCAACATAGGCGTACTGGCCGGCTTTCCAGACAGCGTCATGCGCCGTGCGGAATGTATTCTTGCGGCGACCGCGATAGCCTTTTGCAGCTTTGATAATTTTCTTGTGGCGCGCGTGGGCGGGCACTTTGTTACGTGAACGGGCCATATTGAGGCTCCTTACTACTGGTTCGGTTCAGATCAGGGACTATTTCAGGCCGTTCGGCAGAAACTTCTTGATGACGCGCTTGGTGTCAGCTTTCGCCACCACTTCAGTGCCCCGGTTCTGGCGGATATATTTGCCATTGTGGCTGATCAGGCGGTGACGCTTGCCAGCGACGCCATGCTTGAGCTTACCTGTAGCTGTGATCTTGAACCGCTTTGCAGCGGCCTTCTTGGTCTTCATCTTCGGCATTTCGATCTCCTACAGCCCTGTAAAAAGGCCTATTTTCAGTCATTTAGAGCAGCCAAGGCATGCCGTTTTCGGCCCGGCCACTGCGGAAGCGCGGTTTAAAGCGCAATCAGAGATTTGAATCAAGTTCGCGGTGCATAATCAGGGCAGGAAAAAAGCCGCCCCAGTTTGAGGCGGCTTTCGCAGAATACCTTATACAGGCAGCAATATCGATTTGCCCCTTTCGAGCCACACACAGTCTGGCGAAAGAGTTCCGTGACATTTACCTGACCGGTGACATCACCATCGTCATCTGGCGACCCTCAAGCTTGGGTTCCAGTTCGATCTTCATCATCTCGGCAAAATCGGTTTTGACGCGCTCAAGCAGTTCCATACCTAGATGCTGGTGCGCCATTTCGCGGCCGCGGAACCGCAGCGTGATCTTGACCTTGTCGCCCTGCTCGAAGAACTGCGTGATCTTCTTCGCCTTCACCTGATAGTCGTGAATGTCGATGTTCGGGCGGAACTTGATCTCTTTGAGTTCTTGGGTCTTCTGCTTCTTCTTTGCAGCCGCCCGTTTTTTCTGAGCCTCGAAACGGAGCTTGCCATAGTCAACAATCTTGCAGACCGGAATATCTTGATCTGGAGAAACTTCTACAAGATCCATCCCGGCTTCCGTTGCTGCATCAAGTGCAGCCTGGATCGGCATTTCACCTTGTTTTTCACCGTTTTCGTCGATGAGAAGGACGCGTTCTACGCGGATGTCTCCATTGATGCGCGGGCCGGAAGGTTTGGACCGTTCCGGACGGGCGTGTGGTCTGCGAGCTATGGCTAATCTCCTATACTGCCAAAAATGAACTTCTAATATGCCTGTACTTGCAACTGTTTTCAAGCAGGGCGAACCAAGTTCAGAACGCGGCTATAAACGCCAAGCGTTGCGGTTTGAAGCCTCAATTTGCTGAAATGATGCCGGACATGGCGCTGGCCCTCATCGCCCATGGACTGGCGCGCGGCTTCGGGAAGCTGCAGAATCGCCCGAATGCAGGCGGTCAGGCTGGTAATATTGCCCGGCTCGGCCCGCGCCCCGGTCTGGCCATCAATAACGATCTCGCGCTGGCCGCCGTGATCGGCGACCACCACCGGCTTGCCCATCGCCGAGGCTTCCGCAGCAACCCGGCCAAATGCTTCAGGCCGTGTCGAGGGCGCGAGGATAATATCGGCGAGCATGTATGCGGCAGGCATGTCCAGACAATGGCCCGTGATCGACACTGTCCCGCCAAGCTCATGACTCAGGATCAGGTCTTCGAGCTCTTTGACATAACCGGCCCGGCCCTGCGAATCTCCGGGCAGGACAAGGTGCAGTTTGGCGCGCTCTTCCCCGCTCATCGCGGCGACAGCCTTGATCGCCAGTGCCTGACCTTTCCACCGGGTCAGGCGGCCTGGTAATACCAACACACTGCGACTGTCATCCGGGTCGAGTTGCCAGGCATTGCGCAGCGTGCGCACGCGCTCCTCCGACACGGCAGCGGGATCAAATTCGGCAAAATCGACGCCGCGCGGAATGGTCACAATCTTGTCCGCCTCAAGGCCATGGACGGCCTGAATATGGGCTGCAGTCCACTGCGAATTCGCGATCACCAGATCGCCTTTCGCCATAACGGAGTTATAGCGCCGCTTGAGGCCGGAATGCCCGGAATAGGCACCGTGATAGGTCGTGACGAAGGCAGCATCAGACTTTAGCGCCGCAATCCGGGCGCTCCAGGCCGGTGCCCGTGAACGGGCATGCAGAAGGTCAATTGCTTCATCGTTGATAAGGCCAACCATCTTGGCGGCATTCGCGCGTATAAGCACCGGGTTCTTGCTTGAAACCTTCATGCGAACCAGTTCACCGCCGACGTTTTGGAGCGCCTCTTCCAGTCTGCCGCCTTCACTGATAACGATCGCCCGGCCGCCGGCGCCGGTGATTGCTTCGGCCATTTCTACCGTTGTGCGTTCCGCCCCGCCAGCCGACAGGTCGGGGATCACTTGCGCGATTGTCTTGCCTGTCAGGTCGGGCCAGTCCGGGTCGGTCATCACGTCAGTCTAGTCTTATTCGCTTCGCTCGCGCCATGGCTAATGCGCGCGGTCTTGCTTGTCAGCCCGGCTTGACAGGTTGCGGTCAAATCGCAAAGCCAGCGGGATGACTGTTTCCCACCTCACCACCCCGCAAGGGCGGCGGATCGCCTATCGCTATACGCCGCCCAAACATGGCCCGACCTATGTCTGGCTCACCGGTTTCAAGTCCGATATGGGCGGCACCAAAGTGACGACACTTGAAGCGTGGGCCGCGCAATACGGCTACGGCTTTCTCGCTTTTGATTATTCCGGGCATGGTCAGTCCGGCGGTAAGTTCGAAGACGGGACGATCTCGGCCTGGCGCGAGGATGCACTCGCCGCCATTACTGGCCTGACCGATGGACCGCTGATCCTGGTCGGCTCGAGCATGGGTGGCTGGATGGCTCTGCTTGCAGCACTTGAGTTGCAAGCGCGCGTCAAGTCGCTTGTCCTGCTCGCCCCGGCACCGGACTTCACCGAGAAACTGATGTGGCCAAACTTCCTGCCGGAACAGCAGAAGGAGATCACAGAGAACGGTCTGATCATGATCCCGTCGGACTATGATGATGGCCCTTATGCAATCACCAAAGCCCTGATTGAGGACGGCGCGCAATGGTCCCTACTTGACGCCCCGATCTCGTTTGACGGCCCTGTCCGCATTCTACAAGGACAGGCCGATCCTGATGTGCCGTGGCAACATGCCTTCCGGCTGATAGAGACGCTGACCAGCCAGGATGTCGTCTTCACTTTGATCAAGGACGGCGATCATCGCCTGTCGCGCGCGCAGGATATTGCGCGCTTGCTCGCGGTTTGCGCTGAACTGACCAAGGCGTGAAAGGCTACTGCGCTGCCTCAAGCGCGCGCTGGGTTGGGCTTTTGACCGCGGGTTTTGAATTTGGGGTAATCGGCGTTTCTCGGATCGGGGCGACAGCAACCGTGCGGTCCGGGCTCCGCGCAGCCAGACCTTTCAGGGCATCCTCAAACTCCCCGGCAAGCTTGGCCACGGCGCGTTCCTCTGCGGTATCGATATAGGCCTGCGTCGTTGAATATTCCGAGACAGCGCGGCTGAGACCTGTCTTTTCGGCATGAGCTGTCAGCGTGGCATAGGGATAGCCTGTGCGGACATCCAGCATCAGGGCGCTGGCACTCGCTTCTATTTCAACGGTGCGGCTGGGCAAAACAAACATGCCAATAATGGTCAGATCAGCCAGCGCCAAAGCATTCGCCTTGTCCTGCCTTTGCGAGCTGACCTCATAGGCGACAACATAATCGACATGCTGGCGCGCTGCGCCGCGGCGAATATCGGCGATGACCGCAGCAGATGGATCCATGCCGCGCGGGGCTGGTTCAGCCACCATGCTCGCAATCATCGGGCTGATCGGGACAAATTCACCATAGTCGGCGCCAATCTCATCGATCACGTCCGTCCAGATTTGCGCTTCATCGCCGGGAATGGTTGCCAGTCGGCCATATTCAATCCGCGCAAGACCAATTCGAGCCGGAAATTCCAGTGTCGGTTCGATGGCCGCAATCCGCCGGACATCAGCGTCGATATCGCCGCTGCGGTCAGCATAGCTTTGGTGACTGTCATTGTAGCGCGCGAGGTAATCGCGGCCCGAAGAGGTCTGCAACGTGGTCGAGCAGGCCGAGGCAACAAGCAGGGCTGTCATGGCGGTAAGCGTGCGAATGGTCATGGCGGGTGTCCTTCAATTCAGTGATATTTGTGAATGAACACTCATTAACGGCAAAAATGTGGCCTGGTCCCAGGCTTCCGCCAAATTTGCTCATCGCCATGACAGCGATGGTTTGCGCCGCCGCGTTTACCTGCCTGATCGCATCCTGTATCACTGCCATACCCTTAGAGCGGAGCAGCGCGCCATGCCCAAGATTTTCATCTCTTATCGCCGCGAAGATTCGCAGTGGCCGGCCCACACCCTCTACAACAAGATCCGCTCGCGCAGTGCCAATCCCGACCAGGATGTCTTTATCGATATCGACAACATCCCGCTTGGCGTGAACTTTCACCAGCATATCGGGGCCCGTGTTGGCGAGTGCGATATTCTTCTCGCCCTGATCGGAGAGGACTGGCTTGATGTTCGCGATGAGGCCGGACGTCGGCGGCTCGATAGTCCCGATGACTTTGTCCGGGTCGAGATCGGTTCTGCTCTGAAGCGGGGTATTCGCGTTATTCCGGTCCTGCTGGATGGTACACCGATCCCGTCAGCCGATGAACTTCCAGAGGACATTCGCGAGCTTTCCCTGCGCAACGGCGTTGATGTTCGCCGAACCAGTTTCGAAGGTGATAGTGACCGCTTGCTGTCAGGGATTGGGCTTGATTCGGTTCCGAGCACGCCAATGGCATCGAAATCCAGCCCCCCTTGGGGTCTGATCACGGCCGCGCTCGCGGTTGTCGCGATTGCAGCTGCGGTCTTCATTTTTCGGGACGACTTGGCCGGCTTGATCCAGCCGGGCGAGGAGCCCGCAGTGGTTGCAGAAACGCCAGCGGAACCGGGCTTGCCGGGCCGCGCTATGCTCAACTCGCCAACGCTTGGTATCAAAGTCTTCCAGGACGGTGAGGCGGCACCCTTGCGCAAATTGGACGCTCCCGGCGGACAGGCTGCGCAGACGGTCGCCTATGTGAAGCGCGGACCGTTTGAAGTCGCCGTGACGGGAAGCCATTGGGGCAATGCCGCCGCTGAAGAGCCGGCGATCAAATGGGTGATCGCTGATCGCGCTTCGATCTACGACTTCACCGAGACGAACGAGACCGAACTCGAACAATCGATCTTCCACTGGCCCTGCACTTTTGCCGTCACGCAATTTGGCTCAGGCGATTTCTACATGGCCGATTTCGGACTTCGCATGGACGGCGCGCTGCCGTGCGGCAATAATCATATCGGCTTGACACATTTCGCCGCTATCAGTGATGCGGAACGCCGCTTTTTTGTCTCCGATATCAAGGCTGATGGCGATGCGCCTAACCAGATAGACAGTGCAGAGCGGCTCTACACGGTGATGTATATTGAGAGTCAGACGACACAGGCTGGCTTTGCACTCTCGACCCTGATGTATGATGAGATCGAGAACCTGACCTTGGTTTTTGTTGACGGATAGGTCCGAACGCGAACAAAACACGAAAACTGGAACGGCCTGTTAAGGATATCCGGCGATGGTTGCTGCCATGAGCAACTCAATTCGAATACTCGGCATCGATCCCGGCCTGCGTCATACCGGCTGGGGGGTGATCGACACAGCTGGCTCACGCCTCAGCCATGTCGCGCACGGCGTCATAAATGTTGACCCCGACCTCGCCATGGCTGACCGATTGGCCGGTATCTTCCATGCCATATCGGCGGTCGTGGAACAGTACAAACCTCATTTCAGTGGCTGTGAGGAGACCATCGTCAATGCCAATCCCCGCTCGGCCCTGAAACTTGGCCAGGCGCGCGGCGCAGCGATGACGGCGCTTTCATATTGCGGCCTTGAAGTGGCAGAGTTCGCCCCGCGCGCCATCAAGCTCGCCGTTGTTGGCAGCGGTAAGGCCGACAAGGACCAGATCGGCTTCATGGTTGCGCGCCTGCTGCCCCGTGCTGGCAAGATGGGCGCTGACGCTGCTGATGCCCTCGCCTGCGCGATCTGTACCGCGCATCACCTTGGACCGGCCCAGTTGCGAGGGGTGGCATGATCATCGGACGGCTGAAAGGCGATGTCGCCGCGATCGGGCTCGACAACGCCCTGATCGACGTAAACGGCGTCGGATATGTCGTCTTGGCGGGCTCGCGCCTTCTGTCACGCCTTACTGTTAGCAAGCCAGCGGAAATCTTTGTCGAAACCCGCATCACAGAAAATTCGATTACCCTGTTCGGGTTTGCCACCGATGATGAGCGTGCCTGGTTTGTACGCCTGCAGGATGTACCTGGCGTGGCTGGCAAGTCCGCCATGGCACTGGTTGATGCCCTCGCCCCGGCAGAGCTCATGGATGCGCTGGCACTTGGCGATGCCGCTTCGATTACGCGCGCCAAGGGCGTTGGCAAGAAACTCGCCGAGCGGATCGTGACGGAGTTGTCCGGCAAGGCACCACCAATGGGACGGTTTGGCCGCTTTGCTGCAGATCCGGCTGCAAGTGCGCAGGCCATGAGCGAGGCGGCTACCTTGAAAACAGGCCCGCGCAGCGAAGCGATCTCGGCGCTGGTGAACCTTGGATATGCCCAGGGCGATGCGGCCCGGGCTGTGTCCACAGCCGCGCAGAAATCAGGTGCTGACGACACGGGCACGCTGATCAAGGCCGCGCTGAAAGAGCTTAGCCCAGCATGAGTGAAGATGGCCACATTCGCGGCGGCATGTTGACCGATCCTGACTTTCAGGCCGGCGAGGCGCTCGACCGTGCCCTGCGGCCCCAGACATTCGACGATTATGTTGGCCAGGACGAGATCAAGGCCAATCTCAAGGTCTATGTCGAGGCCGCCCGGCGCCGCGGTGAGGCGCTCGATCACACACTCCTGTTTGGCCCGCCCGGCCTCGGCAAGACGACTCTGGCGCAAATCCTTGCCAAGGAACTTGGCGTTGGCTTCCGCGCCACCTCTGGTCCGGTCATCGCCAAAGCGGGTGATCTTGTCGCCATCCTGACCAATCTCGAAGCCAATGATGTGCTGTTCATTGACGAGATCCACCGGATGCCGGCGATTGTCGAGGAGGTGCTCTATCCGGCGATGGAGGACTATGCCGTTGACATCGTGATTGGTGAGGGACCCGCCGCGCGCTCTGTCCGGCTCGATCTTGCGCCGTTTACTCTGGTTGGCGCAACCACGCGGGCAGGCCTGCTGGCAACGCCGCTGCGGGACCGGTTCGGCATTCCTTTGCGGCTTGATTTCTACACGCCAGAAACACTCTCGACGATTGTCATGGCCGCTGGCCGCAAGCTTGGTGTCGCGATGAGCGAGGACGGCGCGGTCGAGATTGCTGGCCGAGCACGCGGAACCCCGCGGATTGCCCTTCGCCTGCTTCGGCGCGTGCGAGACTTTGCCGAGGCCGAAGGTGAGAAAATCGACCGCGCCGCCGCGGGCCGGGCTCTGGCCCGTTTGCAGATTGACGAAGACGGCCTCGATGCGCTCGACAGGCGCTACCTGGATGCTCTCGTGCGCACTTATGCGGGTGGGCCGGTTGGCGCCGATACACTTGCTGCGGCATTGTCAGAAGCCCGCGACGCGGTCGAGGATGTCATCGAACCCTACCTGATGCAGAAAGGCTATGTTGCGCGCACCCCGCGCGGCCGGGTCGCAGCGCCGCTTGCTTATGAACGGCTGGGCCTGCCTGCACCGCAAAACGGTCTACAGGGCGGATTGTTCAGCGAAGAGTGAACCCATTCTGTGTCGAGTGCGTATGAAGAGGAAAGGAGTATGACATGTCCCGCCTCTTGCTCGCCTTCAGTCTTGTCCCGCTGCTCATTTTGGCAGGCTGCGTAACCCAGCCCGACTATCGCAGTGCGGAGACACCGCCTGACACGGTCGCCTCGGTCGATATCGAACGCTATGCCGGGCTGTGGTATGAGATTGCCCGCTATCCCAACAGCTTCCAGCAGGATTGCGATGGCGTCACCGCAGAATATACGTTGCGCGAGGACGACAAGATCACCGTTACCAATACTTGCAGGCTGGGAGACGAACGCTCATCCAGGGGTGTCGCCCGGGTGATCGAAGGCTCCGAAGGCGCGAACCTGAAAGTGAAGTTCGCTCCAGAATGGGTGCCATTTGCCGAAGGCGATTATTGGATTCTCGATCTTGACGCCGACTATCGCCACGCCCTGGTTGGGTCGCCGTCTGGCAAATATCTCTGGATCTTGTCGCGGACACCGCAACTGGCAGATAATATCATGGCAGGCATCAAGGCCCGCGCCGAAACGCTTGGCTATGCGACCGAGCCGCTGCGCATGACGGTTCAGCCATAGGCCTGTGCGGCGCGAATCAGTGTAGCCGGCGAGCTTCAAAAGGAAGCGACCATGCTGGAAGCCATTCGCGAATTTGGACAGGGCGGGGCCGCCCTTTTGATGGGGCTTGCCACGGGCGGTGCCTGGATGATGGCGATTGTGGCGCCCAATGTGTCCTATGATCGTCTCGATGCCAGCCGCGCCGATGGCCATATTCGCGAGATGCTCAAGACCGGGTCGGACAAGATCGCTATTGTGCTCGTGGCTGGTGCGGCCTTGGCTGTTTTGGGCGGGGCAATCGGGTCGGGCGTGACAGCCATGCTCGCCGCCTTTGGGTTTTTCACCAATCGCTGGACGCTGGCATCCTTCAAACGCGGTGAGGCACCGCCAAACCCCAGCCGTCAGCGCAAGACCCAGCGTGTGGTTGCGGTCAGTCTGACATTGATGTTCATGCTTGTTGCAGCGATTGCAGCGGTTCTCGCCGTTCTGGGCGTCTAGCCGGTTGCCTAGCAGAGCCAAACGCGCTTGAAACTCTCCAAACAAATTGACGGGATCCCGCGCTGCCTTGACCGATCGAGTCTTCTTTCTAGTTGCTGCCCTAACCGCTGCAGTCATGATTCTGGTTGCGTTGCAGGTGGGTGTGAAACGTCTGCCAAGCGGCCCGATTGGCGGCGCAGATAGCAACTATATTGAAGTCATTGTCGAGGGCGAACAACTCTCGCGTCTGGAATCGGGCGGCGAGGTGGTTGAGCTGGACCGTATCGGTACTGGCGACGATATGGTTATGCGCATTATCGCGGCCTTTGGGGCCCTGTCGGATGACACGACGCGTGGTCCGCATTTCAAGATTGATGCTGATCTGGAGCGGGCTTTCGCCGGTCATACAGTAGAGGTGACGATATCTGCAAGGCCAACCCAGGAACGCGGTGCCAATGCCATGCTGGTCAATTATTCAACCGGCAAGAACGGCAATTCAGGCTGGCTGCGGTTTGACCTTGAGCCGAACTATGCCGAGTACCGCTTCACCTATGACCTGCCCGCCAATGTAACCGAGCGGGGCCTCGATTATCTCGGCATAAAGCCCGACGTCCTGTCCAAGAAGCGCGGCATTGAAATCAGGAAAGTTGTCTTCAAACGCCTGGGTCGCTGGCAGTAGGCCCTCAAGCCTTTTCCGAATTGCGCATCGCTTCTTTTTCATGCCACGTCCACGCGGTTCGGATAATTGTATCGATATCAGAATGCCTGGCTTCCCAGCCGAGAATATCCTTGGCCTTCTGAGCCGACGCAACCAGGGCCGGTGGGTCGCCCTCGCGCCGTGGTCCTATCGTCTTGTTGACCTTGCGCCCTGACACGCGCTCGACCGCCGCGATAATCTCCATGACTGTCGTGCCAGTGCCCGTGCCGAGATTGAACGCGTCCGACACCCCGCCCTGCTCAAGATAATCCAGGGCGCGGGCATGGGCATCGGCAAGATCGGCGACGTGAATATAGTCGCGTACGCAGGTGCCATCACGTGTATCGAAATCGTCGCCAAACACGGTCAGCGTGAAGCCGTCCTTCATCATGCCTTCGATGGCCAGCGGGATAAGGTGCGTTTCTGGTTCATGTCGCTCGCCAACCTGGCCATCAAGGTCAGCCCCCGCCGCGTTGAAATAGCGCAGCTTGACCGACCGAATACCATGCGCCCGGCCATAGTCGTTTAGAATCTGCTCAACGAACAGCTTGGACCAGCCATAGGGATTGATCGGTGATTGTGGCAGGTCCTCAGTCATCGGGATCCACTTGGGCTCGCCATAGGTTGCACAAGTGGACGAGAAAATGATCTTGTGGACCTCAGCGCGGACCATGGCGTCAAGCAGCAGCTGCGTGCCGTAAGTATTGTTCTCATAATACATGCCGGGTTGAGTCACTGACTCGCCGACATAAGCCAGCGCAGCAAAGTGCGCGACAGCATCGGGCTTGTAGGTCTCAAACGCCTTGTCGAGGCTGACAGGATCAAGGATGTCGCCTTCTACCAGATCGCCCCACTGTACCAAATCGCGCCACCCGCGTGAAAGATTGTCGTAAACCACGACACGCCAGCCGGCCTGCGAAAACGCCTTGCAGCAATTACTGCCGACATAACCGGCGCCGCCAGTAACAAGAACGGTCTTGGTCATTGCTTAATCCCTGTATTCACTCTGCGGCGCATAGCGGTTGCTTATGCGCTTGGTGGCGCAGCAGGACTGATAAATCAAGACCCGCTGCGGCCTGCACAATTTCTGGGGATTCAGGCGCTACATCGCCCAAAGCCTTGTCAGATTGTCTAAACACTGGCTTCGGCAGAACGGGGGTTTAATTACTGGGCTCAATCTTGCATATGACGCGGCAGTAAATGGTGGCCCGTAGCGGTGCCACATCTTTAGCGTATCCAGGGATGACTCTCGTGCAACTCACACACCTTGATCGGCTTGAATCAGAAGCCATTCACATCATGCGCGAGGTTGCGGCTGAAGCCGAAAACCCGGTCATGCTCTATTCCGTCGGCAAAGACAGCGCCGTCATGCTGCATCTTGCCATGAAGGCTTTCTACCCTAGCGTTCCGCCTTTTCCACTCATGCATGTCGATACGACGTGGAAGTTCCGCGAAATGATTGCGTTTCGTGACCGCAAGGCCGCTGAGATCGGTATGGAACTATTGGTGCACTCCAATCAGGAAGGCATTGAGGCTGGTATTGGTCCATTCACGCATGGCTCGGCAGTGCACACCGATATCATGAAGACCCAGGCATTGAAGCAGGCGCTCGACAAGTACAAATTCGATGTTGCCTTTGGCGGGGCTCGCCGCGATGAGGAGAAATCACGCGCCAAGGAGCGCATCTTCTCGTTCCGCACTACTGAACATCGCTGGGATCCCAAAAACCAGCGCCCCGAGCTCTGGAACCTTTACAATACGCGCATTCGCAAGGGCGAGAGCATTCGCTGCTTTCCGATCTCGAACTGGACCGAGCTGGATATCTGGCAATATATTCGCCGCGAGCAGATCGAGATCGTTCCGCTTTATTATGCCGCCAAGCGACCTGTCGTGGAGTGGGAAAACAGCCAAATCATGGTCGATGATGAGCGTATGCCAGAAGAGCTGCGCAAGACCGCAGTGGAAAAATATGTCCGCTTCCGAACGCTTGGGTGTTATCCGCTGACCGGCGCTGTCGAAAGCCGCGCCGATACGCTTGAAGACATTATCCAGGAAATGCTGTTGACAAAATCGTCAGAGCGCCAGGGCCGTACGATTGACCGCGACCAGGCCGCCTCGATGGAGAAGAAAAAGCAAGAGGGATATTTCTAATGTCGCACATAGATAGCCTGATTGCCGAAGATATCACTGCTTATCTGGAATCGCATGAGAATAAGTCTCTGCTGCGCTTCATCACATGCGGCAGTGTCGATGATGGCAAGTCGACCCTGATCGGGCGCTTGCTTTACGATTCCAAGATGATCTTCGAGGACCAGCTCGATGCGCTCGAAGCGGACTCGAAGAAATCAGGTACGCAGGGCGAAAACATCGACTTCGCGCTTCTGGTCGATGGCCTTGCAGCTGAACGCGAGCAGGGCATCACGATTGATGTCGCCTATCGTTTTTTCTCGACCGATAAACGCAAGTTCATTGTCGCTGATACGCCGGGGCATGAGCAATATACACGCAATATGGCGACCGGGGCCTCTACCGCTGATCTTGCAATCCTGTTGATCGATGCCCGCCGCGGTGTGCTTACCCAGACGCGTCGCCATTCCTTCATCGCGTCCTCGCTTGGCATCCGGAAACTGGTGCTGGCGATCAACAAGATGGACCTGGTTGATTACTCACAGGAAGTTTATCAGCGCATCGAGAAAGACTTCCTCGAGTTTGCTGAAGAGCTCTCCGCCGGGATTGAAATTCAGGCGATCCCGATGTCGGCACTTGAAGGTGACAATATCACCGGCGCGTCCGACAACACGCCATGGTATGACGGTCCGAGCCTGATGGAATACCTTGAGACCGTGCCGGTCGGCGACAGGCGCGAAGCCTTGCCTTTCCGGATGCCGGTGCAATGGGTCAACCGTCCGAATCTCGATTTTCGCGGCTTTTCCGGACAGATCGCATCGGGGTCAATCAAACCGGGCGACAAGATCAAGACTTTGCCGAGCGCGAAGGAAACCACCGTCACACGTGTGGTCACCCATGGCGGTGATCTTGACGAGGCGATTGCTGGCCAGTCCGTCACCCTGACCTTCGCGGACGAAGTCGACACGTCGCGCGGTGACGTCATTTGCGCTGCATCTGACCCTGCCGAAGTGTCGGACCAGTTCCAGACGCGTATCCTGTGGATGGCGGACGAAGCAATGCTGCCGGGTCGGCGCTATCTGATGAAAATCGGTGCCAAGACCGTAACCGCGCAAGTGACCGGCCTGAAATTTCGAATTGATGTCAATGATCTGGAAGACCGCCCGGCGAAAACGCTCTGTCTGAATGAAGTTGGTGTCTGCACGTTTAGTCTCGACCAGCCGATTGCGTTTGATCCCTATGATGTGAATCGGGAGACCGGTGGCTTCATTCTGATCGACCGCCTGACCAATAATACAATTGGGCTCGGCCTGATCGATTTCGCCTTGCGCCGCGCGTCCAACATTCACTGGCAGGCGCTGGATGTCGACCGCGCCGCGCTGGCCAAACAGAAGGATCAGAAACCAGCTGTTCTCTGGTTCACCGGGCTGTCAGGCTCAGGCAAGTCGACCATCGCCAACGCGCTTCAGAAAAAACTGTTTGCCATGGAAAAGCACACTTTTGTGCTCGACGGCGACAATGTCCGCCATGGTCTCAACCGCGATCTCGGCTTTACCGATGCCGACCGGGTCGAAAATATCCGCCGCGTCTCGAATGTTGCCAAACTGATGTCGGACGCAGGCCTGATCACGCTAGTCAGTTTCATCTCGCCCTTCCGCTCAGAGCGGCGCATGGCGCGTAATATGATGACCGAAGGTGAGTTTATCGAAATTCACGTCGATACACCGCTTGATGTCGCCGAGCAGCGCGATGTCAAAGGCCTCTACAAGCGCGCCCGCGCCGGCGAGATCAAGAACTTCACCGGCATTGACAGCCCCTATGAAGCGCCCGAGGACCCGGAAATCACGATCAACACGGTTGAGCAATCACCCGAAGACGCCGCTGATGCAATCATCAAATGGCTCAGCGACAAAGGCATGCTCGGCGCTTAGGCTGAGGCCATTATTCAGAGACTGTCCGACAAGCGACCCCGTCCAATGGATGGGTGTTGCCGGTCTTCCGGTGGATTAGCAGGCAGTTGCCATCCTGCATCATCAGGTCGAACAGTTCCGGCATGGCCGGGCTGTTCATCTCATGTGGTCCAAGCGGCGGCGGCAAGACTGCGACGGTCGACACTTCTGTCAGGTCACCGGCACCAAGTTCGATACTGGCCCGCCCCATCGCTTCGGACAGGGTAGCTTTTAGCGCGGCCATGCTCATCTCGTCCTGGCTTATCAGAACCGCAGGCTGAGCGCCTTGTTGTGCAGTCTGGCAGGCTGTCAGAAACAGTCCGGCAATAGCCATCAGCGCGCCCATGAGGTTTCGCGCGCCGCTCATTCCGGGCTATCCGCAAAATCTTCTGGCATCGACATGTCGCGATTGCTTTCAAACACAGACTGGGCGAACGGGCTGTCCGTCGTTGCAACTTCGGCCCCGCCTTTTGCCACAACAGTCGCTACCGGCGACAATTTCGGACTGGTCACCGCCGGGCAGCTCCCGGTCGCGCGATAGTTCAGTGCAGCGGCCAGCAGCGCCTCAGTCTCGTCGCCAAGCTCCTTGGTGAAATCATCGGCAACAACGCAGCCTGCGACCCGCTCACCAAAGGCAAAGCTTGAATTCATCGGTACGAAGCCGTCCGAATAGTCACCGAAATTCTTCTCGTTCACGCCGCGAAACTGGATCGTGTAGAAGGTTTCGCCGCAATTATCGGTCGGGTAGAAGCCATAGGGTTTGCCGCAGGTAATGTCGCCAATCAGGATGATTTCAACATCAATGCCGCGCAGACCATTGATCACCGCTTCGCTGGCACTGCAGGTCCGACCGGTCGACAGGATGTAGACGCGCGGCAGGTCGAGGCTGTCCAGAGGCGTCCCATTGGCAACGGTAAAGCCAACGCCGGTATCATAGAACGGGATCGGGTTATTGGTCTGGCCGGTCACCGGATTGACGTTTCCCGCATTGCTGTTGAATTGCAAAAGTTCAAAAGTCTTAGGGTTAGAGGTATTGGCCCCTGTCCTGGTGTCTCCGGCAATCATGTAAGCCAGTTGTGAAGCGACAGCGAGCAGACCGCCGCCATTATAGCGCAGGTCCAGGATCAGATCGTTCACACCCGCCGCACTCATTGCCGACATGGCATTGACGATGTCCTCCTCCGAGGCGCGCGGACTGAACGTGTTGAAAAGGATATAGCCAACATCCCCGGTTGGCGTGCTGATCGTCTTCATCCGATTGACCGGCTTTGGTGCGATGTCGGCAGACACCACTGTGATGGCGCGGCTGGAGGCTGCACCAGGGTCTTGCACAACGAAGTCGTGGCTCTCACCCGCCGCCGCTGGGAACAAGCCATCGTTGAGAATATCGATTTCGGCCTGCGTGGCCCCGCCACTGACGAGATCAATGCCGTCGATTTCGAGAATGCGCGTGCCGCGCACAAATTGAGGGACGCCGCCGACAAACTCGGAGGCCGGTGAGTTTGGTTCGGTATAGCGAATGCGGTAGTCGCGCGGAACCGAATTGGAGAAGACAACCAGATTAAAGCCATAGCCGGAAGTCGGTGTCGAATTTCGCGCTGCCAGATAATCCTCGGTCGACTGGCTGAAATGGAAATCATCCTTGTCTTCACCCGACGCGGTTGTGGCGGTGGTTCGCAATTGAGCAAAATAGGCGAGCCGGTCAGCGAACCCTGCGGGGTCCTGGTCGGTCACTTCGTCATTCCAGAGATATGTTTCCTCCGTCCAGGAGCGGAGCCAGAAAAGCTCATCTATCAGAGCGCCTTGCTGATCAGGGAAAGTGTTACCTTCAATATCGACGCCGCTGCGCGGCGACTGGCACTGGTCTTTGAACGTACTCGCAGCAGGATAGACGCCAGCCTGCCAGGTCGTTGGTGGAGGCGGAGGAGGAGGCGGCGGCGGTGCCACGGTCGTCGGCGCGGTGCTTCCACCTCCGCCGCCACCGCCGCAGGCTGCTAGAATAGCCGTCGCTGCCACAGCCATGGCAGCCATCGTGATAGAAGTGAAGCGGGACGACATCAGGCAATACCTCGATTAGATTATTCCAACTCTTAGACACTATCAGGGCAAAGCAGACTGTAAATGATCAGAGTCACAATCGATTATTTTGTGATCAAGGCCATATGCGCACCATCTGTTTTGACGCGCTGCTCTCTTGCGTTGACGCGGCGGCGGCTGCTTTATCTGCGCCGAACCAGATGGGAGCAGACACTGCATGACGATCAAGACACGAATTACCGAGATGCTGGGCATCGAAAAACCGATCGTCCAGGCGGCGATGGGCTGGATTGCGCGCGCGCAACTCTCATCGGCCTTCTCGAATGCGGGCGGCATGGGCATTATCGAAACCTCGTCGGGTGAACTCGATGCTGTGCGTGAAGAAATCCTCAAAATGCGTGATCTCACCGACAAACCTTTCGGCGTGAATGTCGCCCAGGCCTTTGTTCGTGACCCGGATATCGTTCAGTTTGTCATCGATCAGGGCATCAAGTTTGTCACGACGTCTGCTGGCGACCCAAAGAAATATACGGCCCTGCTAAAGGAAGCCGGTCTGACCGTGTTTCATGTCGTGCCTAGCCTCAAGGCGGCGTTGCGCGCCATTGACGCCGGTGTTGATGGCCTGATCGTAGAAGGCGGCGAGGGCGGCGGGTTCAAGAACCCGAAGGATGTTGCCTCAATGGTGCTTATCCCGCAGGTTTGTGAAGCGGTTGAGGTGCCGATTATCGCTGCTGGCGGCATTATGGACGGCCAGACCATGGCCGCCGCTTTTGCGCTTGGCGCCGAGGGGGTCCTGATGGGAACGCGCATCCTCTCCAGCACCGAAAGCCCGGTCCACGAAAACTGGAAACAGGCGATTGTCGCGGCGGATGCGACGGACACGGTGTTTCTCAACCGCGATGGTCCGGGGCCGGCTCTGCGCGCCTTGCGCACCGAACGCACCACCCGGATCGAGAAAGACGGCGTGGAAAATATCTTTGGCGAATTCGCCGGAACGCAGGATGTCTATTTTGGCGGCGACCTTGAAGCGGGTATCGCGCTTACCGGACAGGTTGCTGGCCGAATCAAGCAGGTCCGCCCGGTTGCAGACATTCTGAACGAGACGATGGAGCAGTTCGAGCAGGTGGTTGGCCGATTGGGCGCCATGAACGTGTGACAGGTGTGGTCTAGGCGAATTGCTCAAGAACTGGTTAAACACCTGCATAGAATCACCCAGAGGAACCCAGATGACCGTAAAAACATTCTTTCTAGGCAGCGTGGCCGCCATGGCGCTGACGCTGACCGCTTGTGACGCTGTCCGCGTACCGGGCGATGCAGATAGCACCGCTGCTGATACAGAAACCACAACGGCGACCGATACCGCCCCGTCTGTCGAAGTTGTCGATATTGCCGCCATACGCGCTGAAAACCCGCTGCTGCAAAGCTGGGATACGCCTTATGGGGTGCCGCCTTTCGCTGATATCACTGACGCGCACTACATGCCGGCCGTCGAAGTCGCGGTGGTTGACCTCAAAACTGAAATCGCCGCGATTGCGCAGAATGAAGCGCTTGCGACCTTCGAGAATACGATCGTCGCGCTCGAAAAAGCTGGCGACACGATGGACCAGGTGCTCGGCGTCTTCGGCAACATCACCAATACCGACACCAATGATGCGCTCTCGGCGCTTGAGGGTGAGATCTATCCACTCGTGACAAAAGTCTATGATGAGATTGTCTTCGATCCGGTTCTGTTTGAGCGGGTCAAGGCGGTTTATGACAGCGTCGGCACACTGGGCCTCGATGAGCAGGATGCGCGCCTGGTTGAGCTGACCTATCGCCGGTTCGAACGGGCGGGCGCGGCGCTTGATGCCGAGACCAAGGCCAAGGTCGCTGACATCAATTCTGAGGTTTCATCCCTGACCACGCAGTTCGCACAGAACCTGCTGAAATCGACCAAGGCGTTCAAGCTTGAAATCACTGACGAGGTCGATCTCGCTGGCCTCTCTGACGATTTCAAGGCGGCGCTGCAAGGCGAGGACGATGACGGCAATCCGGTCTGGACGCTGACCGTCGACCGCTCGGTCTATGAAACCTTCATGGCGCAGTCCGAGAACCGTGACCTGCGCGCGCAAATGTTTGACGGCTACCGCCTGCGCGCCAGTGAGGGCGAATTCGACAATGGCCCGATTGCGATCAAGCTGGCACAGCTTCGCGCCGAACGCGCGGAACTGCTCGGCTATAGCTCGCATGCCGACTACATTCTCGAATACAATATGGCCAAGACCCCGGAAACGGTCGAGAACTTCCTCGTCCGCGTCTGGACTCCTGGTCTGGCTCAGGCCAAGGCCGAGCGCGACGAGATGCAGGCCATGATCGGCGACGCGTTCACGCTTGCCGGCCATGATTGGTGGCACTATTCTGAAAAAGTCCGTCAGGCCAAATATGCGTTCGACGACAATGCCCTGAAACCGTATTTCGAGCTGGGCGCCGTCCGCGCCGGCGCCTGGAGCATGGCCGAAAAACTGTTCAACATCACGCTCGAAGAGGTTGCGATTGATGGCTGGAACCCGGTCGTCACCTCCTATGATGTCAAGGACAAGGAAACCGGCGAACATCTCGGCCTGTTCATGATGGACATGTATGCCCGCGACAGCAAACGCGGCGGCGCCTGGATGAGCTCCTACCGCTCATCGACCAATTATGATGATGGCGAGGAGATCCGGCCCATCATCACCAACAATCTCAACCTGATCACCCCGGCGGGAGACGGGCCGACCCTGATGCGGTTCGGTGAGGTCGAGACCTTCTTCCATGAGTTTGGCCATGGCCTGCACGGCCTGCTGACCCAGATCAAGTATGAGACCTTCTCAGGCGTAGACGGGCCGCGCGACTATACCGAATTCCCGGCGCAGATCCTTGAGCACTGGGCTGGCGCGCCGGAAATGCTCAGCGAATATGCTCTGCATTATGACACCGGTGACGTTATCCCGATGGAACTGGTCGAGAAAATGCGGGCCGCCTCCAACCACAATCAGGGCTTCCGCACGACCGAGTTCATCGCCGCCTCCCTGCTCGATCTCAACTGGCACATGTTGAGCCATGAGGAAGCCTTGGCGATCACGGATGCGCGTGAATTCGAACAGACGGTGCTGGCCAAATATGGCCTGATCCCGGAAATCGAGCCGCGCTATCGCAGCCAGTATTTCAGCCATATCTTCGCCGGTGGCTATTCCTCTGGATACTATGCCTATCTGTGGTCTGAAATTCTCGATGCAGACGGCTTCATGGCCTTCCGCGAGAAGGGCGACATCTTCGATCCGGAACTCGCAGCGAAGCTGAAAAAATGGGTCTATGAGTCCGGTGGCCTGAAGCCAGCGGATGAGCTCTACCGCAATTTCCGGGGCTCTGACCCAACCATCGAACCGCTGCTGCGCATTCGCGGGTTTGAGACCGATGAGGAAGGTGAGGGCTGACGCGGTTCTGCCTCGGACAATCTCGCAAGGGCGGCTTTCAAAGGCCGCCCTTTTATTTGTTGCTGTCTGGATCAAGGTCACGGAAATCATGCTCAAAAGGCCATAGTCTTGTTTTTCTGGCGAATTTTGAGACAATCGCATCGCAGCTTGGTCTGCAGGGAGAGGCAAATGAAAAAAATGATCGCCGAGTTTATCGGTACTTTCACACTCGTATTATTCGGTTGTGGTGCAGCGGTGCTGGCCGGAGCGGGCACTGTTGGCGTCGATGCCGTCGGCCAACTCGGCATATCTTTCGCCTTCGGTCTTGCGATTGTCGCCATGGCTTATGGCATCGGCCCGATCTCGGGCTGTCACGTCAATCCAGCCGTATCCTTCGGCGCTTTTGTTTCGGGCCGAATGAAGGCCAATGAAATGATGCAATACTGGGTCGCACAAGTGCTCGGCGCCATGGTCGGGGCAGGCGTGCTGTACCTGATCGCTTCCGGCAAGGCGGACTATACTTTGGCTGGAAACGGTCTTGGCGCAAATGGTTGGGGCGAGGGTTATCTTGGCGAGTATTCGCTTTTGTCGGCGCTGGTTTTCGAGATTGTTGCAACCTTCCTGTTTGTGACCGTCATTCTTGGCGCGACACAGAAAAGCGCTCCGGCGGCGATGGCGGGTTTGGCGATTGGTCTCACTTTGGTGGTGATCCATATTGTCGGCATTCAGGTCACCGGCGTGTCCGTCAACCCGGCGCGCAGTATCGGACCAGCCGTTCTGGTTGGCGGCTCTGCGCTGGTCCAGCTCTGGCTGTTTATCATCGCGCCGCTGATCGGCGCTGCTGCTGCCGGCTTCCTGTTCAAGCAGGGTCTGCTCGAAGCTGACGCGTAAGACCGTAAAAAGAGGGGCCGGGTGATGTATTGTGCCCGGCCCGTCCCGCACAATGTACGCTTGGCCATTCAGCGCTTGCAAAATCGATCCGACCGATAGCTTGCACGCCTATTCTCAAAGGCATGGCTTATCTGGACTCTGATGCCGAGCGCTGTCTTGCTTTCAACTGGCCGCGACTCGCCGCGCTGGTCACCCGGATCGCGGTTTTGGTCGGTGTGGCAGATCGCTTGCCCGGCACATTGCGCAATCAGGCACTGCGCCTGATCCGCCCGGCCGAGAGCATGGCCCGCCGCCTGCTCATCCTGATGGCAGTGCGAGAGAATGGAGACTTAAGTCCTGCGCGGGGTGGTATTGCCCGAACAGGACCTGCCTCGCGGCGCATGGCGCGAACGGCTTCAGCGCCCCGCAAAGAAGGTCATAATTTGCCTCTGCTGGACCCGATCCGGATTCCGACATGGACCAGCAATCCGCCTTACGCCAAGCTTGGCCCGCGCATCTGGCGGCTTGGTATGGAGTGGACCTATCTGCCGCAAGAGTCTGAGGCCGAAACTGACTATCCTGCGCAGCCGGTGCGCCGCCGCCTCGCAAGATTACAGGCCGTTCTTGACGACCGCGAAAAACATGTCGCCCGGATGAGGCGCTGGCTTGCCCGTCGCCGCGCCGCTGATCGGCCCGGGCGGATCACGCCGTTGCGCATCGGGCGGCCCCCGGGATATTGTCGGCGCGGTCCAGATGCACTGGTGCACAGTGCCTTACTCGATCTCAGTTTCTTTGCCAGTGATGCAATAAAGGGGCTGGTTTACCCAGCCCCTTCCTAGCGTTTCAATCGGTTCAAACCCGGCCCTAATCGCTGTCGCTCTTGCGCAGGATTTCGCGCTTGCCGGCATGGTTGGGGCCTGAAATCACGCCTTCATCTTCCATCCGCTCGATCAGGCTGGCCGCCTTGTTGTAGCCGATCTTCAGGCGGCGCTGAATATAGCTGGTCGAGGCACGCTTGTCGCGGATGACGACCGCCAGTGCCTGCGCGTAGAGATCTTCGTCCTTATCGCCGGTTGAAGTGCCAAGCATTGCATCCATGACGGCGCTGCCTGTGCCTTCCTCTGGCTCTTCCAGAACGTCAGGATTGTAATCCGGCTCGCCGCCGGTTTCGCGCAGCCAGTCGACCACCGCCTGAACCTCTTCATCAGAAACAAACGGCCCATGGCAGCGTTTCGATTTCACGCCTGCGGCCTGATAAAGCAGGTCGCCCATGCCGAGCAACTGTTCAGCGCCCTGCTCGCCAAGGATGGTGCGGCTATCGATCTTGGTCGTGACCATATAGGAAATCCGCGTCGGGAAGTTGGCCTTGATCGTGCCGGTGATGACATCGACGGATGGGCGCTGTGTCGCGGTGATCAGGTGGATACCTGCCGCCCGCGCCATCTGCGCCAGGCGCTGAACACAGCCTTCGATCTCCTTGCCGGCGACCATCATCAGGTCAGCCATCTCGTCGATCACGATGACCAGGTTCGGGATATGATCGACCGGCAACATCTCGGTTTCGTGCATCGGTTTGCCGCGCTCGTCATAGCCGGTCTGGACCTTGCGGGTCATGTGCTCACCGCGGGCGCGATAGTCGGCGGCCTTCTTGTTATAGCCAGCGAGGTTTCGAACGCCGGCCTTGGACATCAGCTCGTAACGCATCTCCATCTCGCGCACCGCCCATTGCAAGGCCAGCACGGCTTTCTTCGGATCGGTCACCACAGGAGAAAGCAGGTGCGGAATACCTTCATAGATTGAAAGTTCCAGCATCTTCGGATCGATGAAGATGAAGCGGCACTCTTCCGGCGGGAGTTTGTAGATCAGCGACAGGATCATCGCGTTGACACCAACCGACTTACCAGAGCCTGTCGTCCCGGCGATCAGCAGGTGAGGCATCTTGGCCAGCTCGACGACGGTTGGCACGCCGCCAATATCCTCGCCGAGCGCCATCGGAAGCGCGGCTTTGCTTTTCGAATAGACCTCACTGTCGAGCAGTGAGCGCAGATAGACGGTATGGCGTTCTTCATTTGGAAGCTCAATGCCGATCGCGTTCTTGCCAGGGATCACTGCGATACGGGCCGACACGGCGCTCATCGAACGTGCGACATCGTCGGCAAGCGAAATCACGCGGGCGGACTTCACTCCAGCCGCCGGTTCCAGTTCAAACAGGGTCACCACCGGGCCGGGACGCACTTCGCGGATACGGCCGCGCACACCAAACTCGCGCAATACTTCAGCGAGCCGACTTGCTGTGGCGAGCAGGGCCTCCTCGTCAACCTCATCGCGGCGCGCGGGTGGCAGCTGCAACAAGTCAATCGGCGGTAGTTTCGATCCGCCCTTGCGCTTGGTCTTGCGTACGCGCGGGCGAGGCTGTGGATTGGCACGCGGTGTTTCCATGCGCGGCTGAGCGACAGGCTTTGTGTCGGGGACCGGATCGAAATCCTCGTCCTCAGCATAAGGTGCGCGCGGCGCAGCCCTGCGGCGCCTTTCGTCCGAATGTATCGACGGACCATCATCATGGTCAGCATGCCCACGCGGAGCCTTGCGGCGACTAATGAGGCGCCCGAACAGGCCGCTCAGTCCAACTGCGCGGCGCGCAGCTCTGGCGGTTGAGGTGGCAGCAACCGATTGCAGCAGACGTGCGTCACCGCGCCGAAACCCAAGTGCGGAGAAACAACACAGCAGCGCAAGACCGAACAGGACGAACCCCGCCAGCATGTCAGGCATCGGCAACAGCAAAGCCTTGAACGGCATCACGGCAAGGTCATGCAGACTATCGCCGATCATACCGCCGAGGCCCGAACGGAGTGGCCATGAGGCCGGTACAGGCCATGCGGCGAAACTGGCGGCTGATAGCGGGACAAAAAGCAGACCAAGCAACCAGCGGCGGACTCTTGGTGCGCCGATCAGGACAGCGCGCATAGCGCCGCCAATCATCAGGGCGATACCCGCAACCCAGGCTGACCAGCCGAGCAATTGCCGCGCGACATCAGCAAACGCGGCGCCGCCACTGCCAAACAGGTTTTTGACGTCGGCGCTGGTCGCGGCATTCCAGCTCGGATCCGTTGGAACATAGGATCCGACACTGCCGCACATGAAAACACCGACAGCAAATGCGGCTGTTCCCGTGATGATGCGCCAGACCGGATCGGACACTTCATTCATGCCGTGACGGCTTGCCAATGTTTCTACCATACCCGCGCTCACTTCTTGTAGGCTTGAACTTTCCATCAAACTGACAGCTCGGCCTTAAAACGTCGCTAACGCGCCAGGGGTTTGTGCATGAAAAAAGCCCCGGCAGTTAAGCCGGGGCTAGTTCAGGAGGAAACGCTCTCCAACAGGGAAAGCGAGTGTTCGCTAAGAAGCGAATTCCGGGTAGGCTTCCACGCCGGTATCTGCGCGGTCAAGGCCCAGTTGCTCGTCTTCTTCGCTGACGCGGACACCCAGTGTGACTTTCAGCACAGTCCAGACGATACCGGAGGCGACACAGACAAACACAGCTGTGAGACCGATACCAACCAGCTGGCCAATATAGCTTGGATCACCCGCTTCGTTCGGAGCAATCGCGCCAGTGTATGACAGCGGAACAATCAGTGTGCCCCAGATGCCGCAAACAAGGTGAGCCGGGATGGCGCCAACGACGTCATCAATCTTCAGCTTGTCGAGCAGCGGCACGGTCAGAACAACCAGGACGCCGCCGATGGCACCGATCAGAACCGAAAGGCCCATACTAGGTGCCAGCGGTTCTGCGGTGATCGAGACCAGGCCACCGATCGCACCGTTGAAGGCCATGGTTGGATCGACTTTACCCTTGTAGAGGATGGCCGTCAGGATCATCGCACCGAGGACACCGCCAACAGCGGCCATATTGGTGTTGGCGAAGATATTGGCGACGGAGTTGATGTCATCAAACGTGCCGGCCGCGAGCTGCGATGCACCGTTAAAGCCGAACCAGCCGAACCACAGGATGAAAGTACCCAGAGCGGCGAGCGGGATGTTGGAGCCCGGCATCGGATTGACCTTGCCGCCGAAAAATTTACCAGCGCGTGGTCCGATGATGATCGCACCCATCAGCGCAGCCCAGCCACCGGTGGAGTGCACGAGCGTTGAACCAGCAAAGTCAGAGAAGGCCCACTCGCTATCGAGATAGCCACCGCCCCATTCCCAGGACGCCACGATTGGGTAGATGAAAGCTGTAAGAACAGCTGTGAAGATCAGGAAAGGCCAGAGCTTGACCCGCTCGGCAACCGTTCCGGACACGATCGAGGCGGCTGTCGCGACGAACACCATCTGGAAGAACCAGTCGGAGCTTGCGGCATAGCCGGTATCAAGTGACTCTTCAGGCGCCCAGATGAAAGACGGTACGCCGAAAATTCCGCTCAGTACCGTCGTACCGGGATAGGCCATGTTATAGCCGACCAGCCAGAACATCAGGCCAGCGACGGAAAACAGTGCAATATTCTTCAGCGACTGCATCGATGCGTTCTTTGACCGTACGAGACCAGCCTCAAGACAGAGGAAACCTGCTGCCATGAACATCACGATCAGGCCGCCGATCAGGAACAGATAAGAGTTGTCGACATAAGCGCTGACATCGCTCGCTGAAGGCAGTTCAGCCTCCTGGGCGAAGGCGCTAAGCCCCGCCATTGCAGCAACCGGGAGCAGCATGGCCCCTTTGGTCGCGTGTTGAATCCATTTTCGCATGCCCTACTCCCGCAGCTTTGGTTGATATGACTGTTGCACCTAAGCCGGGCCGCCCAAAAATGCGCCAGCACTAACGGAAGTTTGCGTTTACCCTTGCAGCAACCTGATCGAATTTTGGGCAGACTGCGACCGAAACGCCCGCTTGCTTGTCAGGCGTGGACCATGCCAATGCTGTTTCCTAAGTCTAAGACAATGGAAAAGCAGATTTTCGACCTTGCGATCATAGGCGCCGGGCCTGCGGGGGGCTCGCTGGCACTGGCTTTGGCGCAGCGCGGTTTTGAGATCGCGCTGATCGATGCGCGCGATCCTGCCGCCAAAAAATCACCAGATGAGCGGAACTTTGCGATTGTCACAGGTAGCTGGCGCCTGTTGCAGTCCATTGGCATTGCTGAGCAACTGGAGCCGCATAGCGAGAAACTGCGTGGTCTAGAGGCGGTTGATGGCGGACGTCACTGGTTCGGAACCCCTTCTGTTCTGTTTCAAGATTGTGATCTCGATAGCCTTGACCCGGATGAGGCGCTTGGCCATATGATCGTTGCCGAACGCTTGCAGGCAGCGCTTGATAGCGCCCTGGAGGCTTCCCATCAGATTACGCGCTTCGCACCTGCGCGCTTCGCGAGTATGCGCGAGGATGCCGGTCACCGCATTGTGGTGTTGGAAGATGGCTCGGCGATCAAGGCCAGGCTGGTTGCGGGTGCCGACGGCATGAAGTCGCCGGTACGCGAGGCGCTCGGCATCCAGACCGAGGGGCGCGACTATGGCAAGTCTGTGTTCACTGCGAATGTGAAACTGGCTGAGCCACATAATGGCATTGCCCGGCAGCTGTTCACGCCGGAGGGGCCGTTTGCCACCCTGCCTCTGCCCGGTCAGCGCGCCAATCTGGCCTGGTATCTAAAGCGCGGTGCCGCCGAAACTTTGGCTGCCCTGCCCAAGGAACAGGCCGAAGCTGAGCTGAACGACCGGTTCGCAGAATTTGCTGGTGAGATGAGAATTGAAGGCAAGGCGGGCAGTTATCCGCTCATCCTCCAGGTCGCGGCAGAGATTACCGGATCACGCGCAGTCCTGCTTGGCGATGCGGCGCGGCGGATCAACCCGCTGGCAGGGCAGGGCCTCAATCAGGGATTTCGGGACGTTGCCGCACTCATCGACGTGGTGGAGGCGGCCGCGCAGACCGGCCTGGATATCGGGTCAGCGACGGTTCTGGAGCGCTATTCCGGTGCGCGGCGGTTTGATGGCACAGGTTCGGCGCTTGCGCTCGATGGGATCGACCGCCTGTTTTCGAATGACCTTGAAGTGCTGAAGCCCCTGCGCGGCATCGGTCTTCTCGCGGCGAGCAAGATCAAGCCGTTGCGGCGGTTCCTGGCGCGCAAAGCCAGTGCCACCGAAGAGGGTGTGCCGAAATCGATGTCTGGTTGGTAGGGGCAGTGACGGCTCAGTCGAGCCAGAGCGCCCCGCGATTATACAGATAGAGGAATGCGTCGGTCGATTCCTTGGCGGCCTTTGCGGCCAGTTCTCCAGCCATGCGCCGGTTGGCGTAGCGTTGCAGGCAGGCAAATCCGAGCAGCGGTATGCCGCTCCACCAGGCGACAAAGAAGGTTGAGATCACTGACGCTAGAATCAGCAAGTCAGAAATTAGATCCAGCATGCGGATACGATTGACATAGTGACGGCCATAAGGACGCAGAACATCGAGCCGATTGTGCAACCATTCGGAGTCGAGCGCCCAAGTCTGATCCACGGTGGCGTCCACGCGAATGGTTGCGTGGTCGCGCCGACCGGTATTTGGCTTCATCTGGCGCTGTGAACGCATCACACCCTCCGCTGAGGGGCAATCTAGCCGCCATGGCTTAATCAAAGCCTTATTACAAAAATTAAACTGCGTTGGCTTTGATCGACAGGGCATGCAGGCCGGAATCGAACTCCGGCTGTAGTGCTTGCATCACGGCGCGCTGCATGGCAACGCGGCTGAGACCGGCAAAGTTTGCGCTGGTGATCACGACATTGAAATGCGTTTCGCCTTCAGGCGTGGCCCCTGCATGACCGGCATGACGGGCACTGTCATCGGTGACTTCCAGGGTCTCTGGTGCAAAGGTTTCGGCCAGAACTGCGTGAATTCTGTGAAATCGTGACATGGGTTCTAGCCTCGTTAACGCGAACGCACTATGTTGGGCGGCTGATGAAAGATGATTACAAATATCGCCCTAAGTTCACTGATATAAGAGTGAAGCCTCCGGCCGACGAGACGTCGCGTGCACATGCCCAGAAGAATCGGGTTTGTGAACATGAGGAATGCGACCTTGCGGGCGAGCATCCGGCGCCCATGCGCTTTGGTGATGGCAAGCATTATTTCTGCAAACGACATGCGGCTGAATATAATCGTGCCTTCAATTTCTTCGACACGATGAATGATGAGCAATTGAAGGAATTCAATGAGAATGCTCGTTATGGCTTCTCGCCAACCTGGAAAATGGGCTCTGGTCCGATGGGCGGGGCGAAGGCAAAAGACAGCCATGATCCGAAAACCTGGCGCGGGCGCGAGTTCTTTGATCAGTCGCAAGCCGCGCGGGCTGAACGTAAGGCTGGCCGCAAGGCGACCGGCGTGGCGGCGCGGGCATTAAGTGAACTTGATCTGGATGCGGATGCCAAGTCGCCGGAAATTCGCACACGCTATGCCGAATATGTCCGTCGCTTCCATCCTGATTCGAATGGCGGTGATCGCTCGTCAGAGCAAAAACTCGCGCGGGTCATTCGCGCCGGCAAGACGCTCAAGGCCGCCGGACTGATGAAGGACTAGCCTGAGCGCGCCGGTTTCACCTGCCCAAACCGATCCGGTTCCAGGCCAGCAAGACACGCCGACGCTGTCCTATGCACCCTACTTTGATCATCCGGTAAAGCGCGGCTTTGTCCGGGCGGTCGAGCGCTTGTCTGGCCAGCCGCGCCTGCAAAAACTCTATGAGACTTATCGCTCTGATCTTGGCGACGAGCCATTCTTTGCTGCTGCAGTGAAACTTCTCGATCTTGAGGTTGAATTCAACGCTTCGCGGCTTGCACAGATCCCGGCCAATGGCCCTCTGGTTGTTGTTGCAAACCATCCCTTTGGCGTTCTTGATGGCCTATTGGTGTCGTGGCTGATCTCTTTGCGGCGCACCGATTTTAAAGTTCTCACCAATGCCGTGCTCGACGGCGCGCCTGAGGCGAGGAACTGGCTGTTGCCCATTGACTTTGCGCCAACCAAGGCGGCGCGCGCCGTCAATATCGCGACGCGGGCCGAGGCGCTGCAGCGACTTTCTGATGGCGAATGCATAATTGTCTTTCCGGCGGGCGGGGTTTCGACCTCCCCGACGCCATTCACCAAAGCTGCTGTTGATGACACGTGGAAGCCATTTACTGCCAAACTGATTACACGCAGCGGCGCCAGCGTTACGCCGATCTATTTCGAGGGGCAGAATTCACGCCTGTTTCAATGGGCCAGCCATGTTTCGCTGGAGCTGCGTCTGGCGATGATCTTCAGGGAAGTGCGGCGGCGCATCGGCACGCGCATGCCGGTTCACATCGGTGAGACGCTAAGCGCCGAACACCTGGCTGGCGCGGGCAAGCGTCATGACTTGATGGCTTATCTGCGGGCCGAGACTTATGGCATGGCCCCAGACAACTTTCAGTCTGCCTTGGCCCGGGCGCAGGCGCAATGGGACCAGAAGAAGCCGACTATTTTTCAGTAGGTCAGGGAATATAGACTGTATAGACAACCTCGGCTTCGACATCGAAGACGCCATCGGCAAGGTCGATATTGCCAGTATTCCAACGATAATCGAGGTCAAAGCGAACAGACTGGTCGGCAATCGTGCCGGGCGATGCGGCTGTACGGCGATTGCCGCGGAAAATATCGCTGCCACCTGTTAGCGTTGAAAGACGGCGATAGCCGCCCCACTGAACACCCGAGGCGGCGCCATTGCCAGTGTGGGGAATCTGGGCGGCGCTGCCAAAGGACAGGCCACCATCATTCCCGGTTCGGCTGATCCGCATGCGAAGGCGGATCAGGTTGAGATCTGCCGGATCACCGAGCGCCGAGGACACGACATCGATATTGAACGACCGGTTCGAGGCGACATAGAAGCTCGACAGGATGTCACTGCGGATCGTGCGGACATCGGTATTGTTCTGGATCCTGAACGGGTTCAGGACATCCGAAGCAGAGGTGAAGCGGTCGCCCTGTCTTGTATTCTGGTTGGTGCCTCCGCGTATGCGAAGGGTCGCGCCAGCGCCATTGGCGAAACTTTCGTCCAGTGGATCGAGTGTGCCGGTCACGACGGTGCGAACATCACCGGCGATGAGGTCAGCGTTCACGCCGCCATTCTCGATGATAAAATCGGAGGCGATTGGCGCATTGTTGCTGTCATCCGCTGCCCAGACGATGGCGACGCCTTCAACCTTCATGTGCGGGCGGTCAATGATCGAAGCCGTAGACGGCGCAGCCATTGCGGCGGCGCAAAGGGTAAAAACCGCTGCAGCGCGTTGCAACAGGGTCGCTCGAAGGACGGGACGGCCACTCATTCAAGTATGTGTCGCACATTTGAGTTTGAATACGGATAATCCTAGCGGCGAGATTTCCGGGCAATATTAACCATTGGAACACCGTTTAGAGCGTTTCAGGTTTCAGCAGAAGCATAGCCGGCATTGACGAGATAGTTGTT
>CAYGKE010000011.1:0-45510 GCA_964350465.1 uncultured Hyphomonas sp. | reverse complement strand
CCCGTTCATCATATCGATGCCGAGCGCGGCCTGGCTGAGGCCGGCGTCGCGGATCTTGCCGGTGACATCGATCTCAAGCTCTTCAAACGGGACATCGCTAAGTGCCGGTCGGGAGAGGAAGAACACCGCTTCAGCGTCGCCAGTTACCCGCTCCGGATCAAACCCGGTGGTTTCCTGCAGTTTCAGTCTTGAGGCGGAGAGCTGCCGTAGAATTGAAACAGCGGGTCCGCGCCCCTCTGCGGCGACGGTGAAACGTTCGCCGCGCGGCCTGAAGGCGGGAAAGTCGACAGCCCCGCGATCAATCTCCCAGTCGTCATATGTGGCGGCGAGGACACTGATGCCGAAACTGTTTCCGCTGAGCCGTCCGGACCCGGCAACATTCTCCACCGGTGGCAATTCACTCAGGAAGGTCACTTCTCCGTCCGTAAACCCGAAGGAGACACCGAGATCGCCGTCACGCAGATAGCCTTCCTCCATGCTGTCTGGGCGCAGGGCAAGCGAAGCGCTCGCTTCGGTGACGTTGATGCCGCCAACATTCTGCACCACATAACGGCGCGCGCCGTCTCCGAGTGTTTCCGGCCAGAAAGCCAGCACATCTTCTTTGCTCAGTTCGCCGACCACTTCTGCGGTCAGGTCGAGGCTGACGGGGATCTGGTCCGGCTCTGCGCCTGGCCTCAAGTCAAGCTCGCCGGTGGCCTTGAATGTCGCTTCACCGATATCAATAGAAAACGCGTCTATGGCCAGGATCGAAAAGTCATCCGACAGGTCGGCGCCAAATTCAAAATCGGCCAGAGACCAAGCCTGTGGAAATCTCGGCGTAAGATCAAGCGCGAGCCTGTCTGAAGCGAGTTCCAGGCGACGAAGTGTGTTTTCCGACAAGACATTCTGAAGCTCTCCGGTAAACGTAGCCTCGAGGCGATCAGTTTTGAGCAGGAGACTGTCGATCAAAATGGCGTCGCGTTCAGGCGCATATGTCAGTTGCGCATTGAAGTCGCTGAGCGTGTCAGACAGAGGTCCCACTTGCAGCGTTCCCGACTCATGCTGAACGGCGAGGCCGACCTGTTGCAGACCATCGGCCTTGGTCAGACCGGCAGCAAACGTGATATCAAGCCTGAGGTCGCCGCCATCAATATCAGTTAGCCCGAAGCGATTGGTCAGGTCAGTCAGAGGCAGGTCCTGAATTGTCATGTCCGCACGTAGGGCCTGATAGCCATCGGAGGTTGAGACAGTGGCCGAGAACAGGCCGGGCAGGCCAAGGCCCTTGCCGACCCCCACGAGACTCATTTCCAGGTCTGACAGGCCGCGATCAATCAGGGCTGTTGCATCCTGAATAGAACCGATTTCGCTGTCTTCAATTGAAACGAAGCGAATCTCCATGCCCTCAAGCGCAAGTGACTCCAAACGGTAGGTATGCTGGCTGATATCGAGGATATCGAGAGCCTGTCCCATGACCTCATTGATACGCTCCAGCCACTCATTTGGTGTTTGTGGCAACACACCTGCGGCGATTTCGGGAAGCGGATCACCTGCTATTGACCATAGGTTCGGCCCGGTATTGCGGGCCTCGATCCAGCCATCGCTGACCTTTGCACGCAGAACGGTGATCTCGCCGAGTAGCAGATCGCCAGCATCCAGCGTCATGTCCGCACGTCCAGCATGCCCGGCCTCGGCGCCTGCCTCATCTTTCAGGGACAGCTCATTCGCGACGACAAACAAACGCCGTTCGTTGGGGGACCATTGCAGGGTCAGCTTTTCAACAGTAACCGCCCGGCCATCGCGGGCATCTGTCAGCGCTTGTTCGACATCGTCGCGAAACATACCGATCTCAACCGGCCCGCTCGCCAGCATGATGGCCAAAATCGCGACCGCCGCCATTAAAAGCAACGAAATGACCCCAAATATTTCAAGGACAATTACTTTTGTGGTCTGGCGAACCAAGCTATTTGCTCCATCTACATTTCTGCCGGGGGTTCCTCAATCCGGCGCCGAACAGAAAAACCTCTAGCATTACAGGACAATCCCATGACAAGCCGACTAGAAAAAGGCGATACTGCACCTCGTCTGACATTACCCGCCACCGACGACAAGCAAGTCAATCTATCGGTCCCATCTGGCACCGCTCATGTTTTGTTTTTCTATCCAAAGGACTCTACCAAAGGGTGTACGACCGAAGCTCAAGAGTTTTCAGCCCTGAAATCCGAATTTGCATCGCTTGGCGTGGACATAATCGGCATCTCAAAAGATTCATTGGCGTCGCATGACAAGTTTCGCAGCAAGTCTGACCTTAGCGTTGCCTTGGCGTCTGACGAAGACGGCGCCGCTTGCGAGGCTTTCGGTGTGTGGGTCGAAAAGTCCATGTACGGCAAGACATATATGGGGATCGAGCGTTCGACCTTCCTCGTTCTGGCGGACGGAACCATTGCTGAGGCGTGGCGCAAGGTCCGTGTAAAAGGGCATGCGGACGCTGTTTTGGAGGTGACTCGGGAGAAAATCGGCTAAAAACCCGTCAAATGAAAACACTTTAAGCTCAGCTTTACCGATCTTCGCTAAAACTCTGCTATAAAACCGTAAAAAGGGCTTTTCTGAGCGTTCGCAATGAGGTTAGTGTGCATCAACCAATCAAGACTTGTTGCGATCCCCCCACGCGCATCAGGTTGCCGCGCGGATAGGTGTGTAGAATGAAATCGAGTTCCAAGGTCTCTGACTTTATCAGAAATCTGTTCCCTGAGCGTCAAATCTACCACCGTAGCGGTGGTACCGTTCGCTACTTCACGATCTCGCCATTCCAGCAAATGGTTTTGGCAGCGGCAGCGGCTGCATTGGTCGGCTGGTCAATCTTTGCATCTGCCACGGTGTTGCTGAGCAAAGGCGGCACAGGTTCTGTTGTTGCCGATGGTGAGGTGCACAAGCTTGAGCGCTGGGTGCAGGAATTGCGGGCTCGCGATGAGCTGTCGAGCGCCCAGCTCGCTGCGCGGACCGAGGCTTTCCAGGATGCGACTCTGGAATTTGAACGTCGTCACCAGACGCTCACGACGATGCTCGATGCGTTGCAGAATGGCGGACAGCTGGATGTGTCTGCACTGCGCGGCGACTCAGGATCTCTGCTTGTCACAGCGTCGATTGATGAAGCCGATACCCGCCAGTCACAGCGACTTACCCAAACAGCCAGCGCGTTGCCAAGAGTTGGCCTTAGCGGGCAAGTCAGCAATATTCGCTCCGATCAGGAGGTCTTCCTCGACGAGTTGGAAGAGATGGCGGTTGACCGCGCTGAGTCAGCGCGCGGCGTCCTGCGTTTGACGGCAGTTGGCGCAAGCCGGATCGAGAGTGGCCAGAATATGGGCGGCCCGGCTGTGGAGTTTTCCAGCCTATTGTCGGGGGAGTTTGACTCACCGGAAGAGGCTGCTTTTGCTGGGCGCGTTGCTCAGGTTGCTGCCCGAATGGAAGAGGCCCGCCACTTCGAAACGCTGGTTGAGAATTTGCCGCTTGCGCAGCCAATTGGTGTGCCATCTCGGCTGACATCGAACTTTGGCTTGCGCACCGACCCATTCACGAAACGGCCGGGTTGGCACAATGGCGTCGATATGGCGGCGTACTGGAATGCACCAATTATTGCGGCCGGCCCCGGAAAAGTCATCTTTGCAGGTAATAAGTCAGGCTATGGCCGTGCGGTCGATATCGATCACGGGCAGGGTTTTGTGTCGCGCTATGCGCACCTTAACCGGATAAATGTGAAACGCGGCGACACGGTCGCGATCGGAGATAAGCTGGGAAGCATGGGGTCATCAGGGCGGAGTACGGGGCCGCACCTACATTATGAAGTCTACTTCAATGGCAAACCTTATAACCCGGCAGAATTTATGAAGGCAGGAAAACATGTTCACCAAAACTAACAAACCGGAGACACCAGGTATGACTCCCGCACAAGATGCCGTTCGCGGCGCCGCATCAAAGGCCGCCTCCCGTGTCGGCGCTTCAATCATCTGTTCGGACATGAAAATTACCGGCTCGATCAGTACCGAAGGTGCCCTGCAAATCGACGGCAATGTTGATGGCGACGTCAGTGCTGGCGATATCACGATCGGTTCGACCGGCTCTGTGACCGGTGAGATCAAATCCGCCACCCTGCGTGTCAAAGGCAAGGTCAAAGGGTCTATTCGTGCGCAGAAGGTTGAATTGGAAACCGGGGCGAAGGTTGATGGCGACATCTATCATGCCGCCCTGATTATCCAGCCAGATGCGACCTTCGAGGGACAGGTCAAGCGGCAGGAAGATCCTCTCAAGGAATCTGCACCGAAGCCTGCAGCGGCTGCGCCAGCAGTTGATACACAGCCAGCTTCCAGCTCAGCTGCAAAGCCTGCAGCTTCCAGCTTTGGCAGCTTTGGCAACGCCTAAAGTTTCAGATTAGTCCAATTACAAGAAGCCCGGGCCAACACGGTTCGGGCTTTTTCTATGGCTTAGAACGCGATTTCGGCCCCGGCCAGCTCAGGCATGCGAAGCAGGATAACCAAGTCGCGCAATTCCTGGCGGGCGGCCACGTGACTCATCGTGAATGAGATATTCGATCCATTTTCCGTCAGGTCCAGCAGCGTCAATCCCGCAGGGAATAGCTCGCGATAGATCACCCGTTCGGATAGGCCCGGGGCGAGGCGAAAACCGATCCGCTTGGCGAGGTTCTGCAAAGCCTCACCAACCTTCTGCTTGTTACGTGCTTCCAGCGGAGAGACCCGGTTACGCATGACAATCCAGTCGATGGGTTGACGCGATGTGCGGGCTTTCTGCTTTCGGCAATTCCAGACCATCTCAGAATAGAAGCTGGGACGAAGCACTTCCAGGGTTTGTGGATTGACGTCTCCAAGCAGGTCGAAGTCTACGAAACTGTCATTTAGCGGCGTGATCAGCGTGTCGGCTCTTGTATGCGCCGTGCGCGACAGGAACGTGTCCCCGCCCGGCGCGTCCACGATGACAATGTCACAGACATTTTTCAGGCGCTTTAGCGAGCTCTCAAATCGCTCGGCTTCTTCACGCTCGGCCAGATCGAGATCGCGTTCGGTGCTGGCATCAACGCGAATAATTTCCGGCATCGGCAGTTTGACATCGGTTGCCTGCATCCAGCGCATGCGGTTTTCAAGATAGCGTGTCAGCGTTCTTTGCCGTACGTCGAGGTCAATCACGCCAACCCGGAGGCCCATGCGCAGAAGTGCAATTGAAAGATGTACAGAGACCGTCGACTTGCCGGCGCCGCCTTTTTCATTGCCGACAACAATAACCCGGCACTGGTGCTGTGCCGGGGTGGAAAGCGTAAGCGTATCGGACGCCGTATCGCCTACATGATCATATCCATCGGCGGGCATTGAACCGGGTGACTCCGTAGGTCAGGGGTGCAGAATTATGCAGCCTGTTGCGCGGCTGGAAGGTCAGCTTCGATTTCAATAAGCTCATCTTCGAACAGGAAGTCCGCCTCGCCGCCAATTGTCGCGTCCTGACGTGTGCCAGCAAGTGCGATCTCGCCATCGAACAGGTCTTCGTCATGATGCGCTATGGCGCAAGGCATTTGTGTCGTCGCCTCGACAGGGAAAGGCATATCCCCGGAAATCAGGGCCAATGTCTCGCGCAGACCGCTCAGTCCGCTGGCAAGGTCATCCATCTCTGACGCAAGTTCGTCCGTATAGGCAGTAAGCGCCGCCTCGGATTCAAACATCCAGTCATCGGAAACCGCATCGACTTCCGGTTCAGGGTTCGGCTCAGTGCTGAACTTTGGCTTGGCACTTGCTGATCGCTTTGTGTAAACGATCAGGCGCGCTGTAGTCAGCAGAGTTTTGAGGCGGGTAAAAAGAGGCTTTCTCATAATTTAAAAAATCCGCTGAAAGGGTTAACAGAGCATTTACAAAAACACGTAACAGGCGAGTCGACGAATGAAAAAAAGGCCATCTTGCGTTCGCACACGTCTGGAATTGCAGATGGCGCTTGATCAGGTGCGCCGGGATGGCCGAACAATCGGCTTTGTCCCAACCATGGGCGCTCTGCATGACGGGCACCTCTCCCTGGTTCGGCAGGCAAATCAAGCGGCCGACGTGACGGTTGTCAGTATTTTTGTCAATCCGGCCCAGTTCGCACCCGGAGAGGATCTTGATGCCTATCCAAGGAATGAGGCGCAAGATGTTGAAAAGCTAGGGGAAACCGGCTGCGATATTGTCTATTTGCCGAGCGTCGAAGAGATGTATCCAGACGGCAATGTCACCAATATTCGGGTCGAGGGCTTTTCTGACATGCTGGATGGCATTTACAGACCCCACTTCTTTTACGGCGTTGCGACCGTGGTCGCGCGTCTCTTCATCCATGTCGAGCCAGATGTCGCCGTATTTGGAGAAAAGGATTATCAGCAGTTGCAGATTATTCGCCGCATGGTGAAAGATCTCGGCTTCAGGATCGAAATTATTGGCGGCGAGACCACCCGCGAGCGCGACGGCCTCGCTCAATCCTCACGCAATGCCTATCTGAGCACCACACAGCGCCAACAGGCCAATGCCATGAGCCTTGCCCTACACCGCGCTGCCTGCCGAATGAGCGTGGGGGGTGAAACTGCGGATGCGCTGGCCGAGGCGAGCGATGCCATTCTGGCGGCTGGGTTCGACACTCTGGATTATGTCAGTGCGGTTGATCCAGACACGTTGCAGGATTTACCGCCGGGCGCTGTTGAAAAGGGCTTCGTCGGCCGCGTATTGGCGGCGGCATGGTTAGGGCGCACGCGCCTGATCGATAATATGGGCTTTGCTCGGCTTTCATCCTGATGAGATATATTGGGCGCTGATTGATGACAGCCCGTAAGCATGAGATTTAGCGACTGGTCAGGATCGCCTGCAGAGCGAAAACAGACAGACGTGGAAGATTTGCGTAATCAGGGTGATTGACAGCGATGTCATACAGCGCCAATGCTGACCCAAAATGAATTGGTCTTGGGAGGGACCGCAATATGGCTCTAAGCACAGTCGATCTCGTTATTGTCGCGCTCTACGCGGTAATGCTGTTTGGTATTGCCATCATGGTTTCACGAGAACCAGAGGGGCACAGCAAGGATACCGAGGACTATTTCCTAGCCGGCAAGGCGCTGCCTTGGTGGGCGATTGGTGCCTCATTGATTGCCGCCAATATCTCGGCTGAGCAGATCATTGGCCAGTCAGGACAGGGATTTGTCGTTGGCTTGGCGATTGCGGCCTATGAGTGGCAAGCCGCGATTGTCCTGTTGATTGTCGCAGCCGTTTTCCTGCCGATCTTCCTGAAGCGCAACATCTACACGATGCCGCAATTTCTTGAGACGCGGTTTGGCGACAGCGTCAAAACGACAATGGCGTTATTCTGGATCTTCCTCTTCACCGCTGTGAACCTGACCACCATTCTTTATGGCGGCGCCCTGGCAATCAAGGCTGTGACCGGCGTTGCAGTGTTCCCAGGTATGGCGATGCTGGCAGGTTTTGCATTGCTCTATTCGCTTTATGGCGGACTAAAGGCAGTTGCGCTGACCGATATCATTCAGGTTGTCATCCTGATCTCAGGTGGCTTTGCCATTACATTCATCGTGCTTGGCATGGTTGGCGGGGAGGGCGGCGGCGCGCTGGCCGGTCTCAACACGCTTATGGCCGAAATACCCGGTCACTTTGAAATGATCCTTGCCAAGGATAATCCGAGCTATGGCAACCTGCCGGGCATATGGACACTTCTCGGCGGTCTCTGGGTGCTGCATTTTTCTTATTGGGGGTTCAATCAGTATATCATCCAGCGGGCGCTTGGCGCCGAAAGTCTGGCCGAGGCGCAAAAGGGCCTCGCCTTTGCCGCGCTCCTCAAATTCCTGATTCCTCTAATCGTGGTGATTCCAGGTATTGCTGCGCTATGGCTCGCGGGGCAGGGCGTGATGGACAAGGCGGCGCTAAGCGCTGATCCCGACAGTACCTATGGCGCGCTGATGACGCTGATGCCGGTCGGCATTCGCGGCCTGATCTTTGCGGCGCTGATCGCGGCGATCGTGTCTTCGCTCGCTTCGATGATCAACTCGATTTCGACGATCTTCACGATGGATATCTACCGCGACTATATCGCCAAGGAACGCGGCGAAACGCATTATGTATTGGTTGGCCGGATAACAGCGGCAAGCGCCATGATTATCGCCCTGGCACTGGCATTGCCTCTTCTCGGCGGCGGCGAAAGTATCTTCCAGACCATTCAGGAATATACCGGCTTCGTGGCGCCGGGCATTGTTGCTGTCTTCATCCTTGGTTTCTTCTGGAAGCGAACCAATACAGCAGGTGCGTTTGCCCTGCTGATTTCCTCCGTTGTGCTGTCCTTCCTGTTCTTCGCCATGGCAAGCCCGGACAAGGTGGGTGAGGCGCTAAGCGGCGGTATCGCAAGCGTCTTGGGACCCGTCTTCAACCCGCTTCTTGGCTTGGCGGATTTCAGCGTCGCCGACATGCCTTTCGTGGTGCGGATTTGGTTCATCTTCATGCTGTGTCTCGTGATCGGTGTGGTTGTATCTCTATCGACGCGGCCGCCAGAGGAGCACCAGCCGGTCGATCTTGGTGGCATCGACTTTGCCACGTCGACCTCGTTCAAGGTCAGCGCCGGATTCGTCATTCTGATTCTGGTCGGGCTGTACGCCTTGTTCTGGTAAAATGCCGGACAGACGCCTTGTTGTAATCATGGGCCCGTCGGGGTGTGGCAAGTCCACAGTCGGCGGGCTGCTCGCTGAAATGCAAGGATGGCCATTCCATGAGGGAGACGACTTCCACCCAGAAGCGAATGTCGCAAAAATGGCTTCAGGCGAGCCTCTTACTGACCTGGACCGTGCTCCGTGGATTGCCGCGATCAGGCAGGCGGTTGATAACAGTGAGGCAGAGGCCGTTGTTCTGGCCTGTTCGGCGCTGACACCCTTCGTGCAATCTGAGTTGCGAAAAGTGGCCGGGCGGAAACAGGTGTGGATATTATTGGACGCTGATCCGGATACGCTCAGGGCCAGAATGGAGCGCCGGGACCATTTCATGCCGCCGGGCTTGCTGGAGAGCCAGTTGTCCGCACTATCGCCGCCGCCCGATGCGATCCGGCTCTCTGTGGATCAGGACCCGCAACGCCTTGTACAGCAAATCGCCGATCTGCTGAGCGCAGATTAGCGCTGGAAACTGGCGCTTTTGATCAGAGCATAGACCGGTTGGCCAACGGTGAGCGCGAGCGCCTCAGCCGCCTTACGAGTAATGCGGGACTTCAGCGCCTGGGTGCCAACCTCAACTTCAACATTGCAGAAGGCCGAACCATCTGGCGCGGCAATGCTGGTGATCGTGCCGGACAGGACATTCTGGATGCTAAGACCCGACGGCATCGAGACCGCGATTGCGACATCGCGAGCCGAGAGCTTTAACTTGATTTCAGCGTCGCTTTCGATGCTGTCATGCAGGGGGAGCCAAATCGAGTTATCGCCAATCGCGATCTCTGTCAGGCCAAGTGCGGTATCATGCTGTCTGACGGTGCCGTGAAGCACCGAACCGGCCTCATAAGGGTTGCGCCCTGCTGCCAGGCCGAAACTGCCTAATACCCTTTCGGTCGGGCCAAAGGCGCTGACGCGGCCCTGTTCGAGCATCATCACGCGATCAGCGATGCGGCTGACCTCATCAACATCATGGCTGACATACAGACAGGGGATGCCAAAGCGCCGCGGTAGCTCATCAAGGAAGGGCAGGAGTTCTGTCTTGCGGTTTCGATCGAGCGCAGCCAGCGGCTCACCAAACAAGAGGACATCTGGCCGCGTCAGGAGTGTGCGGGCAAGCGCGACACGCTGGCGCTCACCGCCAGAGAGTGTTGCCGGTGCGCGGTCCAGCAGCGGCCCAATGCCTGTCGCCTCGATAATATCGTCGCAGCTATAACCGTGCTGGCCGCCGCTGCTGCGCCGGTCGGCATAGGCAAGGTTTCCAGCAACAGAATAGTGCGGAAACAGCCGAGCGTCCTGGAACAGCACACCGATACATCTTTTGTGGGCGGGCACCCATGCTCGCGCGCTCGTGTCCACCCAGACCTCGTCGCGGAACTTGACCGCGCCGATGCTCGGGCGCGTGAAGCCCGCGATCAGGTTAAGCAGGGTCGTCTTGCCTGCGCCGCTTGGTCCGAACACCGCCGTGACGCCCTCCAGCGGGATCGCCTCATCAACATCCAGTGTGAAGCCCTGATGGGCCACAGATGCGGAGATTTTCAGGACATCAGCCGACATGGACAGGGTTCCTGCGGTTGAAGATATAGACGCCAAGCAGGACCACAAAGGACACAGCGAGCAGGATCAGGGATAAGGCGTGGGCATCGGCATAGTTGAGGCTCTCGACATTCTCGTAGATCTCGATAGAGGCGACGCGGGTGCGGTCAGGGATATTGCCGCCCACCATCAAGACGACGCCAAACTCGCCCAGCGTATGCGCAAAACTGAGCACCGCTGCGGTCACGAATCCGCGCGCCGACATCGGGACTGCGACGGTAAAGAACGCATCGAGCGGTGAGGCACGCAGGCTCGCCGCCGCCTGCATTGACGACCGCGCCGTCATCTCGAAAGCGGTCTGCAAGGGCTGGATCATGAACGGGAAGGAATAGATGACCGATCCGATCACCAACCCCATGAAAGAGAAGCTCAAACTGTCGCCGGTCGCCGCCATCCAGAAGCCGCCGAGCCAGCCATCCGGGCTCATTGCAATCAGCAGGTAGAAGCCAAGCACCGTCGGCGGAAGCACAAGCGGCAGGGCGATCACCGCTTCGATCGCGGGCTTGAGGCGCGATCTTGTCCGCGACAACCACCAGGCAATTGGCGTTCCGATCAGCATCAGGATGCCGGTGGTTACGACAGCGAGCCGCACGGTCAGCCACAGCGCGGAGAGATCAGGCACGATCATGGCGTATCATATCCATGCCGCTGGATGATTGCGCGGGCCGGTTCGCTGCGCAGAAAGTCCATGAAGTCTGCGGCCGCTTGATTATCCTGCCCACGGCCAAGCAACACCGCGTCCTGACGGATCGGGTTGTAGAGTGCCTCTGGAACCAGCCAAATCTGCCCGCGCTTGTTTTCAGGCCTCGACAGAACCTGTGACTGGGCAACAAAACCAAGTTCGGCATTACCGGTCTGAATAAAGGCGAAGGTCTGACCGATATTCTCGCCGAAGACGAGATGGTCTTTTAGGGCATCATACACGTCGAGGCCTTGCAGCACCTGCTCCGCAGCTTTTCCGTAAGGTGCCAGCTTCGGATTTGCCAGGGCCAGAAACCGGAAATTACCGCGCTCAAGGCGTTCAGCGCTCAGGTCCGTTTCGGTCGGTGACCACAGGACGATTCTTCCGATCCCGTACGTGAACATCGAGGCAGGAGCAGCGCGGCCTTCGCTGACCAGCAGGGCCGGGTGGGTCTGGTCGGCTGACAGGAAGACATCGAAGGGCGCGCCATTCTTGATCTGAGCATACAGCTTGCCGGTCGATCCGGCAGCGATGGTGATGGTGTGTTCACTGCCGGCTTCAAAGGTGGGTTTCAACTCATCCATGACTGGCTTGAAATTGGTGGCAACTGCGACCAGCGCGTCTTCGCCGTGCGCGGCCATTGACCAGATGGCAGTGAGCGCTGCCGTCAACACAAATCGAAAGTGGGATGAGATTTGGCGAATCATGACTGACGAGGCTTGCGCTCCAATAAACCGAATTAGCTTGGTGCCGCGACAAAGCCCATCCGGCAAGTCGCCTTGCCACCGCGGGGCAATGCCATGACTGGCTTCCGCAACGTCATGCGAGCAGTGCTTGCCCCCCTGCGCAGGCTATGCATACATCCCATTTACAGGGAGGCTTTTCAGACAAAATGAAGCCAACAAATACCGACGATCCTGACTACTTCCACAAAGTCGTAGATTGCCAGTGGGCGTGTCCTGCACACACGCCGGTACCCCACTATATCCGCTTGATTGCCCAGGGCCGCTATAGCGATGCCTATATGGTCAATCGCGATTCAAATGTGTTTCCAGGCATACTTGGCCGGGTCTGTGACCGGCCCTGCGAGCCGGCCTGTCGCCGCACGCGCGTTGAGGAAGACCCGGTCGCGATTTGCCGCCTGAAGCGGGTCGCGGCTGATCACCGCGATGACATCACCGACCGCCTGCCGAAAAAGCCGGAGCGTACCAATGGCAAGAAGATTGCGCTGATTGGTGCTGGGCCGGCATCCTTCACCGTCGCCAACGATCTTGCCCCGCTTGGTTATGAGTGCACCATCTTTGAAAAGCTGGGCAAACCCGGCGGCCTGATGCGCTCCAACATTCCTGCCTTCCGCCTGCCGGAAAGCGTGTTGATGGAAGAACTCGGCTACATCCTTGATATGGGCGTCGAGCTAAGGCTCAACACGCCGGTCGAGAGTATGACCGACCTGCTGAAGCAGGGCTATGACGCGGTCTTTGTCGGGACGGGCGCGCCCAAAGGCAAGGATCTTGACCTGCCGGGGCGCTGGGATGCGGACCGCATCCATATCGGGATCGACTGGCTTGAATCAGTTGCCTTTGATCACACCGACAAGATCGGCGAAAAAGTCCTGATCATTGGTGTCGGCAACACGGCGATGGATTGTTGCCGAACGTCGCTGCGCCTTGGGGCCAAGGACGTAAAAGTCATGGCCCGCAAGCCGCGCGCATTCTTTAAGGCCTCGGACTGGGAGCTTGAGGACGCCGAAGAAGAGAATGTCGAAATTCTCGTCAATCATTCGCCCAAAGCATTTGTAACCGAGAATGGCAAGCTGACCGGCATGCTGTTTGACCTGATGGAGTATGACGTTGATGCGCATGGCCGGATTACCGATCAGCGCGTTGTTGGCGAGAAGACCATTCCTTGCGATGATGTCATTTTGGCCATCGGCCAGGAAAACGCCTTTCCCTGGATCGAGAAGGATGCCGGGATCGCGTTCGACAAATGGGATGTGCCCGTCGTCGATGAAGTGACATTTGAGTCGACCCGCAAGGGCGTGTTCTTTGGCGGCGACTCTGCCTTTGGTCCGAAGAATATCATCTGGGCGGTTGAGCATGGCCACCAGGCGGCGATCTCGATCCATAATCACTGCCGGAAACTGCCACTGACAGACCGGCTTGCTGACAAGCTCAATCTGACCTCTGCAAAGATGGGCATGTTTGAATGGCGCTATTCCAACGCCTTTGACGGGTCCGAGCGGCGCAAGATGCAGCACGTTGAGCTGGTTGAGCGGTTCGAGAAACTCGACACGGAGGTTGAGCTTGGGTTTTCAGCAGAGCAGATCGCGACCGAAGTTGAGCGCTGCCTTAACTGTGATGTTCATACAGTCTTTGACGCACCGCTTTGCGAAGAGTGCGACGCCTGCATTGATGTCTGTCCGGTTGAGTGTCTGGCGATGACGCCGAACGCTGAGGACGAGGACACATTGCGCGCGGGGCTGACAGCACCTGAAAAGGTCGAGGGGCAGGATCTCTATGTTTCCGGCCCGCTGCCTTTAACCGGCCGTGTCATGATCAAGGATGAAAATCTGTGCCTGCATTGCGGGCTTTGCGCTGAGCGTTGTCCAACCTCGGCCTGGGATATGCAAGAAGGCGTGATCAAAATTCATCACGCCAAGGACCAGCGCGTACTGGCAGAGACTTAATTCATGACCACCCCCACGATAAATGATTTCGCCATGAAAGTGGCGACGGTAAACGGAACCGGCTCGGCCAGTGCCAATGGCTTGCTCATGAAGGCGATCTTCCGGATGGGCGTTCCGGTCGTTGGCAAGAACGTGTTTCCATCGAACATTCAGGGCCTGCCGACCTGGTACGAAATACGCGTCAATGAGGCGGGATATGTTGGACGTCTGAAGGATGTTCATCTGGTCGTGGCGATGAATCAGGAAACCTATAAGGATGACCTCGCCGCTGTCGCGCCGGGCGGCTTTCTGCTTTACGACTCGACCTGGCCGCGTCCGAATATGTTGCAGCGATCCGACATCACCGTGCTTGGCGCGCCGCTCTCGCAAATGTGTAATGATAATTTCGTCGCCGCGCGCTCACGCGTCCTGATGAAGAATATGGCCTATGTCGGGGTGGTTGCGGCGCTGTTGGATCTTGACCGTGACGTGATCAAGACGCTGGTCACCGAGATGTTCTCGGCCAAACCGAAATTGATTGACAGCAACATGCTCGCTGTCTCGCTGGGCTATGACTACGCCATGGAGCATTTCGATTGCCCGCTCGGCTTCAAGGTCCGCCGGTCCGACAAGACCGATGGCAAGGTTATGATTGACGGCAATACCGCCGCTGCGCTCGGCTGCGTCTATGGCGGCGCGACGTTTGGAGCGTGGTACCCAATCACACCGTCAACCTCGGTGATGGACGGCTTTGCCAAATATTGCGCCGAGCTCCGCGTCGATCCTGAAACCGGCAAGAACAATTACTGTATCGTGCAGGCAGAGGATGAGTTGGCGGCGGCGGGCATGGTCATCGGCGCCTCCTGGAATGGCGCGCGCGCCTTTACGCCGACCTCGGGCCCCGGCGTGTCACTGATGAGTGAGTTTATCGGGCTGGCTTACTATGCCGAAGTGCCAATGGTGATTTTCGATATCCAGCGTGTAGGCCCTTCAACCGGCATGCCAACCCGCACCCAGCAATGCGACATCCAGCTTTGCGCTTATGCCTCGCACGGCGACACCCGCCATATCGTGCTGTATCCGGCTGATCCTGCCGAATGTTTTGAGATGTCCGTGCAGGCCCTCGACCTTGCTGACCGGTTCCAGACCCCGGTCTTCTTCCTGTCGGATATCGATATCGGCATGAATGACTGGATGGTCGATGAGCTGACCTGGGACGAAAACTATGTGCCTGATCGCGGCAAGATCCTGCGCAAGGAAGACCTCGACAAGATCGAGACATTCTATCGCTATCTCGACACCGATGGCGACCATATCACTTATCGCACGATCCCTGGCGAGCACCCGTCCAAGGGTGCATATTTCCTGCGCGGCTCTGGCCACACAAAATTTGGCGCCTACACAGAAAATGGCGAGGCCTACAAGGAGGTCGTCGATCGGTTGCGGATGAAATGGGAAAGCTCGGCTGAGCATCTGCCACAACCAGTCCTGCGCGAGGCCAGTGGCCACACGCCGTTCGGAATCATTTCGCTGGGCAGCTGCGACGGCGCCGTCATCGAAGCCTGTGACCGGCTGGCCGAGACCGGATTTCAGGCCGACTATCTGCGTGTCCGCGCCTTCCCGTTTGCAAAGTCGGTATCGGACTTCATCGCGGCGCATGAGACTTTGTTCGTGGTCGAGCAGAACCGCGACGCCCAACTGCTTAACCTGATCCTGACCGAGACCAATGCACCGCGCGAGAAGCTCTTGCCGGTTCTGCACTATTCCGGAGAACCGATTGATTTCACGACCATTTATGAAGCCCTGACCAAGGCCACCAAAGTCTGGAAGACGGCATGACCTCATTCAAGAAACCCAAGATCCGCCGCAAGAATGAGCCACTGAATGAGATCGGCCTTGCCCGCCATGACTATGACGGTGTGATGTCGACACTGTGTGCCGGCTGCGGCCATGACAGCGTGACAGCCAGCATCGCGCGGGCCTTTTTCGAACTCTCGATTCCGCCGCACAGGGTGGCAAAGGTCTCCGGTATCGGCTGCTCGTCCAAGACGACCAGTTACTTCCTCAAAGAAGCCCACGGCGCCAATACTGTGCACGGACGAATGCCATCCGTTGCCACTGGCGCGGCGATGGCGAATTCTGACCTCACCTTCATAGGGGTCTCCGGTGACGGCGACAGTCTCTCCATCGGGCTTGGCCAGTTGGTCCATGCCATGCGGCGCAATCTCAACATGTGCTATGTCCTCGAAAACAATGGCGTGTACGGCCTCACCAAAGGCCAGTTCTCGGCTTCGGCTGACCTTGGTTCGACGGCCAAGAAAGGCGCGGCCAACAAGAACCCGCCGATTGACCCGGTCTCGCTTGGTCTTTCGGTTGGTGCCAGTTTCGTCGCGCGCAGTTTCTCAGGCGACAAGGCGCAGCTGGTCTCGCTGATCAAGGCTGGCCTGATGCATAAGGGCTTTGCCCTGATCGATGTCATCTCGCCCTGTGTGAGCTTTAACGACCATAAGGGCTCGACCAAGTCCTACGCGCATACCTATGAGTATTACAGCAAGGCGGTGCACGCCGATTATGTTCCGCCCAGCGTGGAAATCCTTGCCGATTATGAGCATGGCGAGATCATGCCGGTTGAGCTGCATGATGGCGGCGTGATCCAGCTTCAAAAGCTTGATCCGAACTATGATCCGACCGACCGGGCTGCTGCCTTTTCGCGAGTTCTCGATAGCCAGTCTCGTGATGAGATTCTGACCGGCTTGCTATATCTTGATGAAGCGCGCCCCGACCTGCATGTGATCAAGGACATGCGCGATGAGCCGCTCAACAGCATTCCCTATTCCGAGCTCAATCCGGGCGCGGAAAAGCTGAAAGCCTTGCAGGCTGAGTTCCGCTAGGCACGTTCCATACTCGATGCGACCATGACGCAGAACAGGATCAGGCCGGCGGCGCCGAGCCAGACCGGATTGGCCGACTGAAGCGAGGCGAATTGTTCCTGCAAAGACGGCATCGAGGTCTCGCCAAGCCCTTCTGCGAGGGGCCAACTGGCATAGGCATTGATCATTTGGGGTAGCGCAATCAGCGCGCCAACGCCGCCCGCGATCGATAGGAATATCCGTCGCATCTGCTTGCTGCGATTGACCCGGCGCATCACTGAATGCGTAAAAGTATCGGCTTCTAGCGTCTTGTCCTGATCCTGGAACAGGGCTGTCAGATCGTCATAATTTTCATCTGTCGTCATTGTTCCACTCCTTTACGCAACTTGCTCTTCGCCAAGATAGGTGCGCATTTTGGCGACACCGCGATTGACGTGTGATTTTACTGTACCAAGCGGCCAGCCCGTAATTAAGGCAGCCTCCCGGTGGCTAAGCCCGGCGGCGACACAAAGACTAACACAAATTCGCTGCTCGTCTTTCAGACTGTTCATGGCACGGGCAAGGTCTAGCTGTGTTTCAACATGTGCGGCGCTACGATCAAACTCGATCACATGGGCGCTTTCCTTGAACTCGACCTCCGGGCGCTGTTTGCGTTTCATTTGCAGGAACTCCCGGTAGGCAATGGTGCACAGCCAGGACTTGAATGTGCCGCCAGCATAAGTGGATAGCCGCCGCCAGGCCGTCAGGAAGGTTAGCTGGGCAATGTCGTCGCCCATGGCGTACTGCCCTGACAACCGTCTCGCCAGGCCGCGCACCGTCGCTTGATGACGGCGGACAAGTTCCTCAAAGGCAGCCGAATTGCCCTTTGCGGCGTCGGCTGCGAGGTCTGGATCGGTTCGCATATCGCGATCCTCCAAGTCTACCAGATACAGCTTAGCGCGCTTTTTTGTCATGACCGAAGGCCCATAGCCCGAAATAGGCCAGCCCAAGGATGATCGGGAAGGTTGCAACACCGAGCAATGGCCGGATGGCGTCTTGTTCGGCTGAGCCGACAATTGCCGCCAGGCAAAGGAAAGCTGCGCCAAAAGCGACAAATAAGACGCCGCGCCGAAGGTCGGCTTTGATCGGGTCGGTGATCATCGACATTTTCTGGATCAGGTCTTCCGAGACCGGTTGGCCATTGTCGATGGCATGACGCAGGGTCTCATGAACCGTGTGGCGCTTCTTGAAGTTGAAATGACTGAACAGCCAGATTCCGGCAATGATTGATCCGAAAACGATCAGCGGGACGAGTGTATCCTCATTCATAGGAGGTTTTCCTTCTTGTTATGCCGCCATTATTTTGGCGATCTATGTGTAAGAGGCGGCGAGGCATCGGTTTGGATGCAGGCATGGTGAAATATTTTTGTCATTGGCCAGTAATTGCCGAAATGCCAAACCATGCTATAGTTTCATTTGCAACTAAATGCGCCTGAGCAGGAGCTTTGACGACCATGTCCCAGACCGCTGACGATCTAACCTCCAAGAACCGCTATGCCAGCGCGCCAAAGAATGCCGATTATACGATCGATCAGAACTGGCAGAGCTATTCACCTGAAGAGCATGACCGTTGGGACCGTCTGTTCAAGCGCCAGCAGGAGATACTCCCTGGACGGGCCTGCAGCGAATTCCTGAAGGCCATGAACGCGCTTGAGCTGTCACCCTCTGGCATCCCGGATATGGAGAAACTTTCAGACCGGCTTGAGAAGATTACGGGCTGGCGTGTCGTGCCGGTCGCTGACCTTGTTCCTGATGATGTGTTTTTCGACCATCTCGCCAATCGGCGCTTCCCGGCAGGGGCCTTCATCCGGCCAGAGGCCGAGTTCGATTATCTTGAAGAGCCTGACGTGTTCCACGATATTTTTGGCCATGTGCCGCTTCTGGCTGATCCGGTCTTCGCCGAGTTCATGGAAGCCTATGGCAAGGGTGGTCAGCGCGCGATGGGCAAGGGCCAGTTGCACAATCTCGCCCGGCTGTATTGGTATACAGTGGAGTTTGGCCTGATGACGACGCCAGATGGTTTGCGGATCTATGGCGCTGGCATCCTGTCATCGCCGCAGGAAAGTGTGTTCAGTCTTGAAGACCCATCGCCAAACCGCGTGAAACTCGACCTTGAACGCGTCATGCGCACCAAATATATCATCGACGACTTCCAGCAGACCTATTTTGTCATCGACAGCTTCGAGTGGCTGCTTGAACATTGCTATGAGGATTTCGATACGCTCTATGCCGGGGTGAGAAACGCCGCAGATATTGAGGCGCATGAGATTGCGTCAGGGGACGAAATTCTGACCCGTGGAACTCACGATTATTTCGAAACTGTCTGAACCGTAACAGACCCGTATTTGAACCTGTTTTGACCCGCTTGTCCGTCTGATAGGGGGCGGGATAAGCTGCCGGATTAAACCGTGCCGGCACCGTAATCGCCAGCGCCTTTTGCTTTACGATGAAAGGCCAGGCGGCTTGCATAATCGAGTGGGTTTTTCGGCCTCACCAGCGCGTCAGCGGGGGTCTCTGTCCAGTCGACCAACCGCGTCAGGAAAAAGCGCAAGGCCGCTCCACGTGCCAATAATGGCAGGGCTTTTCGCTCATCCTCTGTGAGGCGGCGAACCGTTTCGTATCCTGCAATCAGGTTCGCACCATTCGAGTAATTATAGTCGCCATTGCCTTCAAACGCCCACGCGTTCAGACAGACCGCCAGGTCATAGGCGAGCGCGTCTGTGCAGGCGAAATAGAAGTCGATCGCGCCAGAGAATTTATCGCCTAGAAAGAAGGCATTATCGGGAAAAAGATCGGCATGGATGGTGCCGCGGGGGAGGTCGAGGTCCTGGGTTCTTGCCTCCGCTATGGCAGCTAGATCGGTCTCGATTTGGGCTGAAAGTCCGGACTGCAACGCTTCCGCAGTATCGGCCCGGCCAGCCCAAAGCTCCGGCCAACTTGCAGGGCCGAGATCGTTCGGGCGCTCTTGCTTGAAATCGCTGAGGGCAGCGTGCATTTGCGCCAGAGCTGCGCCAAGCTCCCTGCATTGACGGGCATTTGGGCGTTTCGGTGAAAGCCCGCTGAGGAATGTCACGATCAGCGCCGGGCGTCCTGAAAGCGTTCGTAACGCGGCGCCATCTCTGGCCATAACAGGTTGCGGGCAGGGGAAACCCTTGGCTGCGAGATGCTCTTTTAGCGCTACGAAATAAGGCAGATCAGCCGGATCGGCGCGCTTCTCAAATAGCGTCAGGATGTACCGGCCCGTGCCCGTTTCGAGATAATAGTTCGAGTTCTCGACACCTTCGGCGATGCCCTTGAACGCCGTTGCCTCACCAAGATCGTACTCGGTCAGGAACGCGGCCAGGGCCTCGTCAGAAACGCTCGTATAGACAGCCATGGCGCGGCTTATGTCGCAGCGGCGGCCTCAGGTCCAGCGCTATGGCCGGTATCCTTCTTGAACGTGCGCATGGCATAGAGAAAACAACCTGCGGCGACGACAAATATCAGCATCGTAATTGTGATCGACGACTGAAGCCCAGACCCTACCGCACTGGTGCAAATGTCCATTTGGGCCTCTGCTAAGCCAGCTCTGTCGCCTTTGCAGATCGCTAGCGTTAGTTCGGGGGATCCTGAAAGCCCGGCCTGCGCCCGTAGGTCACTCAGCCACCCTACAAATATTGGCCCGAGACCATACCCGATCAAGTTTACAACAAAGAGCAGGACAGCAACTGCAGTTGCCCTGACGCGCGCCGATACAACAGCGCCGGTCACAGCGTACATTGGTCCCAAATACCAGTAGTGGAAAAGATTGGCTAAAATCAGCAGCGGCAGGATCATGCCGACCGAACCGATGTTAAAGGCCGCGATATAAGCGAGCGCTGCAATCACGAGACTGGTAGCAGTCAGCCATAGTGAGGCCATTGGTCGGCCACCGGCCACCTTCTGGACCAGGAACCCGCAAAGCCATGTGCCAAAAGCTGCGACCACCGACAGCGGCGCCATATATTTCAGCGCCGCATCCGGGACTGAAATCCCATGATTTCTGACCAGGAACGAGATGATGAAGTTGCCCATTCCATAGCCAACAAAAGACGCGAGCGTCGCGCCAGCCGTAACCCACCAGAACGTCGCCTTGGTGGCCAATTCCTGCAGTGTTTCAACGATGCCTGGTGAATCTATGCGCTGCTTTCCAGGGGGATCAGTATAACCTCGCGGCACTTCCTTGACGGTGATCAGCATCAGTATGCCAACCGGAATGCCTGCAGCGCCAATGATGATGAATGTTTGCTGCCAGCTCACTTGTGCCCCAGTGAGACCCACAAACAGGTTGGCAAAAAATGTCCCGACGGTGATGCCCATGGCGTAAATTGCGAGGGCCTGCGTCCGCGACTTCGGCACAAAATAATCTGAAATCAGTGAGTTCGCAGGCGGCGTCAAACCAGCCTCACCAACACCTACGCCTAGGCGAAAAATGAAAAGCATCCAGAAACTGACAGCGAAGCCACACAGCATCGTCATGATGCTCCAGAGCAGGATTGCAAAACCGATAATCTTGGTTCGGTCAAACCGCTCTGAGAGGCGCGCAATCGGGATACCTAGAAACGTGTAGAAAGTGGCGAATGCCAGACCGCTCAGGAGCCCAAATTGCAAGTCAGAAAGACCGAAATGGTTGATGATTGGCTCAGCAAGAATGCCAATCATGATCCGGTCAATGAAATTGAAGATGTACGCGACCAGGAGGGCGCCGAGGACATATGCCCGATAGCCTTTCGAGCCAAAACCTTCGTTTGGGCTGCCATCAGCCGATGCGGGGATCGCCGTCATTCCATTTCCTCCAGCTGCGTCTTATGCGCTTGTGTTTCTTGGGTTTACCCTAGGAGCGTTATTCCGCGCGGCAAGACATTTCGCGACGGAAACTGTCAGATCAGGCCCTCGGACTTGAAACTGGTGACGCCGCCACGTGCGGCAATCAGGTGGTCATGGACCGAAATTTTCAAGCGGGGTGAGCGCGTCCATGATCTCTCGCGTCATGTCGATATCAGCCCGAGACGGGGTTGGGTCGCCGCTTGGGTGATTGTGCACCAGGATCAAGGCGCTGGCTGAAAGTTCCAGCGCACGCTTGGCGATCTCACGCGGGTAGACCGGGGCGTGGTCGACGGTGCCTTGCCCCATCAGTTCGTCGGCGATCAGCTGGTTCTTGCGATCAAGAAACAGGACGCGAAACTGTTCCCGGCTCTCATGCTGTAACTGGTTGCGAACATAGGCGAGAAGGGCGGTCCAGGATGAGATGAGAGGTCTCGCCTGCAGGCTTTCGCGGGCTGCGCAGGCGCCAATTTCGGCGGTCGCCTTGATATAGGCAGCGACTGTATCCCCGATCCCGTTGACCTTGATCAGGTCTTCAGGATTGGCAGCAAAGACACCAGACAAGGAGCCAAACCTTGTCAGCAGCGCCTTGGAAACAGGCTTCACATCGCGGCGCGGTATGAACGCGAAGAGCAGAGTTTCGAGCAACTCATAGTCTTCCAGCGCATTGGCACCGCGGCTGAGCAGTTTGCCGCGCAAGCGGTCACGGTGCCCTTGCCAGTGTGGTTTTTCGCCAGTGTCCCCCATGCGTCTCGGTCAGCGCATGTTGAAAGGCGTGTGCAGGCCTTTCGGCGAGGCGCTAAAGATCTCTGCACCGTCGGCAGTGACGCCGACCGAGTGTTCGAATTGCGCTGAAAGCTGGCGGTCGCGGGTGACGGCCGTCCAACCATCCTTCAGGATGGCGGCATCCTTGCGGCCAATATTCAGCATTGGCTCTATGGTGAAGAACATGCCTTCCCGCAGGACCGGACCGGTGCCGGCCTTGGCAGAGTGGACGACATTTGGTTCGTCATGGAACAAGCGGCCAAGGCCGTGGCCGCAAAAATCCTCGACGACAGACAAACGGTTCTTGCGGGCGATGGCAGATATTGCGGCGCCGATATCGCCAAAGCGAGCACCGGGCTTTACGGCCGCGATACCGGCCATCATCGCCTCATAGGTGACCTCCATAAGGCGCTCAGCTTTGCGCTTCGGCGACCCTGCGGCGTACATGCGGGAGCTGTCGCCGTGCCAGCCATCAACGATCACGGTGACGTCTATATTGGCGATGTCGCCCTCTTTCAGGGCACGGTCACCTGGAATGCCGTGACATATGACGTGGTTCAGCGAGATGCAGGAGGCGTGACGATAGCCGCGATAACCTATGGTTGCGGACTGCGCGCCATGGTCGAAGACAAACGCCCGGATCAGGTCATCAAGATATTCAGTTGTGACGCCGATCTTGACCTCAGGCACCAGCATATCAAGGCATTCCGCCACCAGCTGGCCCGCCTTGCGCATGCCCTCGAAGCCTTCTGCATCATGGATGCGGATTTCGCCGGTGCGCATCGGCATCATGATGTCAGCTTCTGCAGTGGTCATCGTCTTTTGGTCCTTGCGCCTGGCGCATCTGGGTCTGTTGACTACAATATGGCAGGCCTCAACGAGAATTGCCACTTCAAACACTGCGATCACGGTTTATGCGCACGCAGATTTGCCAAGGGTCTGTAAACGCATTGGAAACGGCTTTGCTGCAAGATGCGCCAACAAGAATTTTGAGGGGTAATCATGGACCAGGACCTGCGAGAAATGATCGCTAATGTTGCGCGTCTGGGCAAGATGTCCAAGGACGAGGCTCGCGGGATCATGTCCAGCATATATGACGATGGCATCGTCAGCCGCGGCGAGGCCGAAACGCTGTTCCAGTTTCGCGAAACGCTGCAAAATGTCGATCCGATGTGGGGTCCGCGCTTTGCTGAGGCGATCAAAGATTATCTGCTGAGCCGCGAGGCACCGGCGAGCTGGGTCACTGACGAGGAGGCTGACTGGCTCATCTCTCAAGTCGAGCAGTCTGGCGATGAAGTTTGCCTCGATGACCTCGACCTCCTGAACGCGATCCTTCGCCACGCTGAGGGCGCGCCGGTGAAGCTGGCAAATTACACGTTGAATGCAGTGTGCGAGCGCATCAAGGCAGCGGGCCGCGCCGCCTCCAATCTGGTCGAGCGCGCGCGTCTGGCAATCTATGCCGGATCGAGTGATGGCGGTATCTGGGTCAGTCAGGTTGAGGCAGCTTTGCTATTCGAGACCAATGACGCGATTGCCTTTAGCGACAATGATCCGGAGTGGAACGATCTGTTCTCAAGGGCCGTTGCCAACCATTTGCTTGCGCGTGCCCATCCGGCACCAGAATCAGAAGCAGATGTGCTGGCACGGCAGAAATGGCTTGGTGACACATCTGTGGATGTCGCTGGCCTCTTGGGCGAGGCAGCGACGTCGTTCTCATCCGGTAACTGGTTCGAAAAGCTTATGTACAGTTCCGAAAAGGCCCGAAAAGCACGGGCCGCAGCGGAAGCCGCAGCAAACCATGAAGCGCAGGCGATTACGGATGATGAAGAGGCATGGGTTGTTCGCCGTATGCTCTCAGATGGTCGCACCAGCCCTGCCGAAGAGGCGCTGATCGATTTTCTCGACCGCGAAATACCAGGGTTCACAGCCGGTTTGAGCCTTGCCGCCTAGACGGCCAGCTGACAGCGCTAACAATGATGCGCGACCTTACGACAATCTCGACAATCTGAGTTGTCCGGCCTAATCCGAGCGCTGATAGAGAAAAACAGCACGCTCAGGGGCCGACATGTTCAACAAGATACTGATCGCGAATCGCGGGGAAATTGCGGTTCGGGTGATCAAGACCTGCCGCAAACTCGGCGTGAAAACGGTCGTGGTCTATTCGGATGCCGATGCGGGCTCGATGGCCGTCGAGATGGCCGATGAAGCGGTGCATATCGGTCCGCCGCCAGCGTCTGAATCGTATCTTGATATGGACAAGATTGTTGATGCGGTGAAGCAGACCGGCGCTGAAGCGGTTCATCCTGGTTTTGGCTTCCTTTCCGAGAATGCCGAATTCGCCAAGCGGCTTGAAAAGGAAGGTATTGCATTTATCGGTCCCAATCCACACGCGATTGAGGCGATGGGTGACAAGATCAGCTCAAAGAAGCTGGCTGCTGATGCCGGTGTGTCGACGGTTCCGGGGCATATGGGGTTGATCACCAGCGCGAAGGAAGCGGTCAAGATTTCCAAGGAAATCGGCTATCCTGTAATGATCAAGGCGTCAGCTGGCGGCGGCGGCAAGGGCATCCGTATCGCCTATAATGACAAGGATGCTGAAGAAGGCTATCCGGCGGTAAAGGCCGAAGCGGCGGCCTCGTTTGGCGATGACCGCATCTTCATCGAGAAATTCATACTTGAGCCGCGTCATGTCGAAATACAGGTGATGGGCGACAAGCATGGCAACTGTGTCTACCTGTTTGAGCGCGAATGCTCGATCCAGCGTCGCAACCAGAAAGTTCTCGAGGAAGCGCCGTCGCCTCTCTTGGATGAGGCGACCCGCAAGAAAATGGGTGAACAGGCCGTCGCGTTGGCTAAGGCGGTCAACTATGACAGCGCGGGCACAGTGGAGTTTGTCGCCTCCGGCAAGGACAAGAGCTTCTATTTCCTGGAAATGAACACGCGGCTGCAGGTTGAGCATCCTGTGACCGAGATGATTACCGGTGTGGACTTGGTCGAGCAGATGCTGCGGTCGGCCTCCGGTGACAAGCTCGACATCAAGCAGAAAGATCTGAAAATCAATGGTTGGGCAATTGAGAGCCGGGTCTATGCCGAGGATCCCTATCGCAATTTCCTGCCATCGATTGGCCGACTGAAACGGTTCCAGCCACCTGGCGAAGGCAAGCTGGCTGGCGGCACAGTGCGTATGGATAGCGGAGTTCGCGAGGGCGACGAAATCTCGATGTTCTATGATCCGATGATCGCAAAGCTGGTGACGCACGGAAAGACCCGGGATCAGGCGCTGGATGTTCAAGCCGAAGCATTGGACCGGTTTCATATTGAGGGCATTCAGGATAATATTCCATTCTGCGCTGCGGTGATGGACGAGAAGCGATTTCGCTCGGGCAACATCACCACCGCCTATATCAAGGACGAATTTCCGGATGGCTTCCAGGGTACTGCGCCAACGGCCGAGCAGACGCTGATGCTGGCGGCGGCGGCGACCTATGCACACGGCGTCTATACCGCACGCGCGGCGCAGACCTCAGACCGTATGGCGCCCCTATCCGAGGCGCGGCGCGACTGGATCGTTATACTTGGCGATGAACATCTGCCGGTCTCGTTGGAGCTTGGCGACGGCGAAGCGACATTTACACTGAACAAAAAGACGCACACGCTGGTGACGGAATGGCGCCCTGGGCAGGCCTTGTTTGAGGGTGTTCTTGACGGTAACTCTTTTGCCGTGAAACTGGCGGACAGGACAGAAGGCTACATTGTCCGTCATCGCGGCGTTCGCCTTCGGGCACTGGTTTGTACGCCGTTCGCTGCTGATCTGCACAATCGCTTACCGGAAAAGGAAAAACCGGACCTCTCCAAGCTGATCATTTCGCCAATGCCGGGCCTTGTTGTGTCCGTCGATGTCGAGCTTGGTCAGGACGTGCAGGAAGGCGAGGCGGTCTGTATCGTCGAAGCCATGAAAATGCAGAACATCATCCGCGCCGAAGCCAATGGCACAGTCAAAGCGATCAATGTGGCCGGCGGCGATAGTGTTGCGGCTGATGAAATCATGGTCGAATTCGAATAGAGTTTCACTAGCCAGAGCGCGCCAAATTGCATTAAGCCGGTTACAGTTTCACGAAAGGGAGTGTCCCATGGGCGATCTGCTATTCAACCCGCAAGGGCGAATTCTTCGCAACCGGTTCTGGCAAGGGCTGGTCATGTTGACGGTGGCCAGTGTGCTGGTAACAGCGGGCAGTGCGATGGTCAGCTCTGCGGTTGGCTTCGTATCTCTGCTGCTTGTTTATCCATATATCTGCGTCTACGGAAAGCGCCTGCATGATGCCGGAACGACGGCGTGGTGGGTGATCGCGATTTGGCTGGGGTCTGTCGTGCTGAGCTTCATCTTTGGCCTGGTTGCCGGGCCGTTCTTCACCACCGCCGAAGATGTCCAAATTCAACAGGAAATGGCGGAGCGTATGGCTGCTGGCGATTTGACGGGCATGATGGAAGGGGCAGAAATTCTCAGCAAGCGTATGTTGCCTCTGAACCTGATCGCGACGGTTGGCGTCAATGTTATTCTCGGTCTGATCATTGGTAGTCTGCCAACGCAGCAAAGCGAGAACAAGCACGGGCCGGTTCCCGGGACGTCACCGGCTGACACGTTTGGCTAGAATCATATTTCATGCCCGTCGATAAGTTTTTATCGTTTATTGATAAATCCAATTGGCTGTGTATAAGCGTATCCATGAGGCATCTTGCCAAGAGGAACTAAAAGCAATGAGCGATACATACGTGTCCGAGACTGCGCTGGATCCAGACCGTCCGTGGATTACTGATGAGCGTGAATTACCAGCCCGCATGAACTGGATGGACACATTGTTCAATCCCAGCGGCAAGTCACCGAAACTGCACTTTACAAGGGCCTGGACATTGCTGTTTTTCATGCAGTTCCTGATCATTGTTGTGCCATGGTTCGCCGCGTTCATTGTCGGCCTGGCGGGCGGTGATGGCAGCGTAATAGGCAGGCTCGGTTTGTATGTGTCGCCGGTTGTCTTCGTCGTGACGACCGTGCTGTCTTACATCATCCATACAAGACGGCTGCGCGATGCCCGCAAGCCGCTTATCCTGTCTGTTCTGATCGTTATTCCGCTGCTCGCTGGAATGGGCCTGTTCACGATGGGCGTGCTGGGCAAAACGGTCGAATATAACGGCCTTTACGAGAAGCGCGCAGAATTCCTCGCAGATCCTCAGGCCTGGCGCGATGCACGCTTACAAGAGCGACGCGACGCACAGGAAAAGCAAAGAGCAGCGCGGGAAGCTGCAAAAAGCGGCGAGGAGGGCACCGCCGGTGATGGCGCGCAAAGAGGCGGGCAACGCGGTGGCCAAAGAGGCGGACAAGGCGGTTGGGGCGGCGGTCCGAACCCGGAGAATGAACTGCCGTCACAGGTCGATTTCATCCTGCGCCCGAACCTGATGTCGGTTCAAATGGCGATGATTCCGATCAGTGGGTTGATTATGCTGTGGTCATTGCTGTGGCTGGCGCGCAAGCCGACTTATGAAGAGCCATATGAGCGTTTAAGCGCTTAGGCGCTGCTCAGGTCAGCGCCGGGACAATTCTGGTCGGGCGTTCAAACACAGTTTCGAATGCCTGGCGAAGGGCCATATCCGCATCGTCCATGCCAACCGGGCGGCCTAGATCGACCAGGCTGGTGACGCCGAATTGCGGATCGGCAATACCGCAGGGCGTGATCCCGGAAAAGTGCTCAAGGTCTGGCTCGACATTCAGGCTGATGCCGTGAAAGCTGACCCAGCGGCGCAGACGCACACCTATGGCCGCGATCTTGTCTTCACGCAGTGGGCCTCCGGGCTGTGTACGGTCGACCCAGACGCCGACACGGCCTTCGCGGACACCAGCGTCAATATTGAATGGGCCAAGCGCAGAAACAATCCACGCCTCAAGGTCGGCAACGAACGCGCGGACGTCGCGCCCACGCGCGGCCACATCCAGCATGACATAGCAGACGCGTTGTCCTGGGCCATGATAGGTGAACTCGCCGCCGCGTCCTGCCTTGTAGACGGGAAAGCGCTCAGGCGCGAGCAGATCGTCCGGTTTGGCACTGGTGCCGGCTGTGTAGAGCGGGGGGTGCTCCAATAACCAGATCAGTTCTGGGGCATTATCCTCACGGATCGCCCGGGCGCGTGCCTCCATGACCGCCAGCGCCTCCTCATAAGGCACAGGGTTCGGACTGATCGTCCATTCGACGGGCAAAGCATCAGACATGGCTATTGCATATAGCGTGGACTTTTCGCTTCACAATCGACGCGCGCACACGTATATCGCGCCTTCACCTCGGCGTGCGGCCGTGGCGGAACTGGTAGACGCGCAGCGTTGAGGTCGCTGTGGGGCAACCCGTGGAGGTTCGAGTCCTCTCGGCCGCACCATATTTCTTGACAGACTTGTGAGCATTAACGATCGCGTACAGCGTTTTCGCGACTGCCATCTTGCGCGCGCCGTGCGAACGCGCGAAAGGTGCCTGCATGACTGAAGATACGCCCGATCCTGCAGAGCTTGAGGCCGAACAAAAGGCACAGATGCTCGACGATGTACGCTTCGCGGTCAGCGAAGGTAATCGTGAGTGGCTGGTTGGCAAGTTGGATGAATTGCACCCGGCCGATGCTTCTGACCTGCTTGAGCATTTGGGGAAGGACGGATTTGAAGCGGCTGTGGAGCTGCTTGGCGAAGACTTACCGCCCAATATCCTGATCGAATTGCGTGACGAATACCGCGAGGATGCGGTTGAGATGCTGCCGGATGAGGCGGTCGCAAATGTCCTCGATGAGCTTGATTCAGATGATGCGACAACCGTTCTGGAAGATCTCGATGATGACCGGCGCGAGCGTATTCTCGACGATCTGGAACCTGAGAACCGGGCCGTCCTTGAGGCCAATATGGTCTATGAGGAGGATACAGCCGGGCGTCTGATGCAGCGCGAGTTTTTGGCGGCGCCAGAATTCTGGACGGTTGGCCATACGATCGACCATGCCCGCGAGCATGCCGATGAGTTGCCGGCCGACTTTTACGAAGTCTATATTGTAGATCCAGCCTTCAAGGCGATTGGCTATGTCCTGCTGTCGCAGTTGTTGAGGGCGCCGCGAGAGGCCAAGCTTGCCGACATGATGGAAAGTTTTGACTCGAATATTGATGTCAATATGGACCAGGAAGAAGTGGCGTTCCAGTTCCAGAAATACTCGCTGGCATCTGCCCCGGTCAAAGATGCAGGGGGCCGTCTGGTCGGTATGATCACCGTGGATGATATGGTGCATGTCATTCAGGAGGAGAACACCGAAGACCTGCTGGCGCTGTCAAATGTGTCGTCGGCGGATGGGTCTGATACGGTCTGGGAATCTGTGAGGGCGCGCGCGCCATGGCTGGCGGTCAACCTCGCGACGGCGTTTTTCGTCTCCTTCATCATTGCGCTTTTCGAGGTCACACTGGACCGGATCGTGCAGCTGGCCATCCTTATGCCGGTTGTGGCGGCGCTGGCTGGCAATGCTGGCAGCCAGGGACTGGCCGTTACCGTGCGAGCGATTGCTGAACGGGAAATGGGCGGCTCGGCCGGGCGACGCGCCGTCATCCGCGAAACGCTGACTGGATTGGTCAACGGGGTTATTTTTGCAGTTGGTGTTGGATTAATTTCGCTCGTCTGGTTCAATGATATTCAACTTGCCTGGGTGATCGGCGTGGCCATGCTGGCAAGCTTCATTTGGGCCGGGGCATCAGGTATTCTTGTGCCGCTCACATTGAAGAAATGCGGTGCAGACCCGGCGGTTGCCTCATCGGTATTTGTCCTGACCCTTACAGATACGATGGCATTTTTCAGCTTTCTTGGTCTCGCGTCCCTGATCTTGCTGTAAACACTGGTGTTTCAACCGGCGTATGCCTTGCAAGTTATCCCGTTCTGGACAGAGAATCTGTCCCAAACCGGAGCAGGTAATGGCTTCACATATGCGGACATCGCGGGCCGGACTGGACGTCATCAAGACGTATGAAGGTTTCCGGCCGCGCTATCAACGCCTGCCCGATGGTCGCTGGATTATCGGCTACGGCCATGTGCGCGGACAGCGTGATGGCGCAATGATCAGTGAATCCGAAGCCGAGGCCCTGTTGCGGGAATATGACTTGCCACCCGTCGAGCGCCTGGTTTCCGACTGCGTGATGGCGCCGCTGAACCAGAACGAGTTCGATGCGCTGGTTTCACTTGCCCTGAACCTTGGGCCGAAAGCATTTGTACGGTCTGACGTCGTCGCAGAACTGAATGCTGGTCGCCGCATTGAGGCGGCTGAGGCCTTTGATCGCTGGCGTCACGCAAAGATAGCAGACAAGATTCAGGTCATTGATGCACTGGTCCGGCGCCGAGCCGCGGAAAAGGCTTTGTTTCTAAAGGCACCGGGCGAAATGGCGGTTGCGTCTTCGCGGATTGTCAGGCCTTTGTCGGATGCGGACATTCGGCCAGCCCTGCCTAAGCCGAAAGAAATTATTGTCGAGCGGCAGGCATTGCCGCCCATGGATGAAGATCAGGATACGAGGACCGCTGCGCCGCGCCGTGATGCACTGAAAGAGGCGAGTGAATCTGTTCGCCAGCAAATGATCCGAATACTGGGTGAAGACGGATCAAACCAAGCCGATATTTCTGAGACGACGGACGGCGCAAGCCCTGAAGAAATCACGGCGGCTGTATCTGAGTTGGTGCAAGGTGCAGAAAGCGCGACCGGCCCTGTTAGGTCGGTTTGGCCATCGCATGAAGACTTGCCGCCGCCGCCCGGGTTCGAGTCGGAGCCAGGTGACGATTTTGTTGCCCCGGCTGCGGCAGCAATTCCGCCTGTGATTGACGACCTTGAACAAGTGGAGATCGATCCAGAAAGTATATCCCGGGCTGTTGAAGTGAACGCAGAGGTCGAGGCCGAAGACAATGGGCAGCACCTGAAATCAGTCTTGCCATATGCCAGTCTGTCATCACTGGGCCTGGTCGTCTTCGGGTTTGGGCTCGCTGAATTGCTGAGTGGGATAAGTGAACCAAAAGCGACAGGAGATTTGGCGACATATGTACCGCCTGTGCTGGTGCTTCTGGGCGGGGTGCTTTTTGCGACCATGGCCTATTACGGCGTGCGTGTATTGATGGCCCCGAAGCGTTAGGACCGCTGGGCCTTGCGATAGGTTGCTGGCGTGTCGGAGCAACACATCTCCGCCAGGCCACTATCTTTCAGAGCAGCAATTCCGGCAGCATATCCGGCCTCAACAGCCTGATCATAGGCTTTCCAGTCTCGCAGTTCGATGTCCTCCAGTTCGGGCACGACGAGCACATCGACCAGCTCTCGCCCGGCATTCGGGTTCACAGTAACGGTTGCTGATCGCATCAGCAGCCCGGCAATCGGCGGTGCATTGGAGAGGCCATGCTTGGCGACCCAGCGAAAGAAGCCCGGCGGGTTGACAAATTCGGAAGCGTCGAGGCCTTCGGGTACGCGCGCAACATCGCAGCCAACGACGAAACCACGCTGGAAATCGCGCATGACATCTGTCGGAAAATTGTTGAGCACCGCGCCGTCCACCAGAACATTGCCATTGTCGACGACAGGCGGGAGAATGCCGGGCAGCGAGATCGTCGCACGCAGGGCATGCCGCAATGGCCCCCTGCGATGGATGCGATAAGCGCCGTCTGTAAGGTTGGTCGAAATGGCGAAGAATGGGATGTCAAGATCGCCGATCTCCGAGTCGCCAAAATGCTCGTGCAGGCGGTTTTGAACGCGTTTGCCTCTGACCATGCCGACAACAGGCAGGTTCCAGTCGCCGAGGGGATTGGACTCAACAAATGCCTTGCGGATTCTCCGGTCAATTTCATCGTCATCCCAGCCCATGGCGACGCAGCCTGCGATGACCGCACCCATGGATGCCCCGCCGGCAAAATCAATCGGGATGGCGAGTTCACGCATCGCTCTTACAACCCCGATATGAGCGTACGCCCGGGCGCCGCCACCAGAGAAGACGACACCAACAGATCGTCCGGAAATGACCCGCGCCAGCCGATCACAGGAGGCGCCTTCGACATTATTCCAGTGGAATACGCGCGCCGCTCCGGCAGCATCGCGCCAGTCTGAAGGGCGGGAGGCTTTGCGCTCACCGCCATGATGAATCAGAAGGACGTCGACGAGCTTGAGAGATTGTGCTGGCGACTTGTCTTCAGGCAGCAGCGGGTATGAGGGGCGGGCATCAGCGCGCGCTACGACCCAGATGCGATCGGCCTGGCGAACAGCGAGGCGATACCATGCAGTATCTCCAATCGCCGTGACCAGAATAACAACGTCATTGGTTGCCTCAAGATGATCGAAGAAGGCTGAAGGTTTTTCATCGCCTTCGACCTCCTCTACGACGCGCGCGGAAATACCCATACGGCCAAGTGAGGCCTGCAAGTGCCGGGCGCGAAGTTTCAGGTCGATTGTCGGCGACGTTGCAACCATCGCAAAGACCTTGGGCGCGGTCCGGCGCGAACGCTCATTGCCTTCACTGAGACGAGCAAGGATGAGACGGATCAGGGCTGAGAGGATTTCGGGTTCTGCCTTGGTCAGGCGCTCAAATCCACTGCGAGAAATCTCAAGAATTTCAGTGTCGCGCAGGGCATAGACCGATGATGTATGCAGAGCATTCTCAGGTTGATCGGTTTTCTCATCGGTCTCGCCGCGAAACAGTGCCATTTCGCCGACCGGTTCACCGGCGCGGATATGGCCAAGGAATTCGCTGCGGCCATCGCGCATTTGCCTGAACGCCCCTAGCGAGCCAGTCAGGACAAAAAAGATAGAGTCGGAGACCTCACCAGCGCGAAACAGCGGCCAGCCTGCAGGGAGTGAAAACCACCGCGCCTCCTTGCCGGCTGCTTTCAAGGCGCGGCGCGGAACATCTTCGAGAAATTTGATCGCGGCGAGCGTCGGCACGACGTCCAGGCTCATCCCTCCAAAAATCGACATCTCTGACCTTCCTTCTGGTCTCGCTTCATAGGTTCAATATGCGGGCAAATTGTGAAAACTTTGATCATGGCAGCTATCAACTTGCTGCGATGGACGAATGAAATTCCGGATTCGAAAATGACAAAAGTGTAACTCTACAACTGTAACACCATATTGTTACAGTTGTAGAGCGCGGGATCGATCCAGCGCAAAATTTCAATATCATCGTGTCAGGAGCCCGATATGAAACTCAAGACTGTAATTCTCGGAACCGGTTCAATCGCAGCAATGGGGGTATTCTCAATTGCCATGGCTGGCTCACCCGCAGACTATTTTGAAAAGATTGACGCTAATGCGGACGGTGTCGTGACGCAGGCTGAATATGTCGCGCACAAGACTGAGGGCGGAAAATATACCGCTGCGCAGGCAAGTGAGTCTTTTACCAAGGTAGCCGGAGATGACGGCTCCTTGACGCTTGCAGAAATGGAAGCCGCGATGGAAAAAAAGGCATCGAAAGCCAAGCATGACTGCAAGGACAAAGGTAACTCAGCCTAAATAATTGTCCAGTTAGTCAGACCGGCGCCTTCCCCTGAGGCGCCGGTTTTTTTGCGCGTGTGTTGCGACACCAACAGGATGCGCGATGCTGATCAGATTGTCATGAGTGAAGGGTCATGTGGCTTACCCGCTATTCACGAGATCGCCGATCAGCCTTGGACTATCTTTGACAGGTCACAACAGGTGACGGAACGAAAAAGGAGTCCCATTCATGACCCGATTAGTGAGCTTGGCTGTTCTTGGCTTATTTGGCGGCGCACTCGCCTACGCTCAGGACACGCTAACTTTTGCGGACATCGATGTGAACAATGATGGCTATGTATCTCAGAATGAATTCATCGCCTTCACCGTCGCAGACGGCGAGGTCACCGCGGCAGAAGCCATGGCGAAATTCACGATGCTGGATGCAGATGGAAATGGCGTCCTGACCGAGCAGGAGATGAAACCTGCCGAAGGGGAAGACTCAGATCAGATGCCGGGTTGATATTGGGGGCTCATCCAAAGAAGGCTCGCCAATTCGGCGAGCCTTTGTTTTTGGGGGGTTACTCTTCGACGCCGGGTATTACCCCGACCGGCAGGCCGAGCCCCCTCAAGAAGCTGACGGTGGCATCAACCGGGTTGATCCCCGTTAGGGCTTCAATCTGGTTCTGGAAGACGAATACCACAATGCCGAGCATAATGACGTAGATTGCAAACTGCATCACCGATTTCAGCAAGAAAGCGCCAATGCTTCCGGCCAAGAAGCCGACCCCGCCGAGGATCAAGGCGCCGCTGACCGGTGTGAGTTCACTGATCGATTCAGCTTGTGTGTAGCCGATGTAGCCGCCAACGACCGCGCCAACGATCCCGGCAAGACCGCCAAGTTTCACACCCGATGCATAGGCCATATCTACTCCCCTTGTGTTGTATCGAAGTCAGCTTAGGCAATCCGGATCGGTTAACAAGACTAAATTCTGCGTCGCTGTATCCGACCTGATAGGCGTGACGGCTATCATAGGGAATGCATGAAGACCGAGATATTGTTTGCCGACCGAACGAAACGGGTGTGCCTTTTCTGCAGACAGCGCATGTGGCGCAGCTGCCACCACCTGCCGACAAAGGTTGGCGCAACTGGCTATTCATGGGCGGGCGCGGCGCAGGAAAAACGAGGGCTGGGGCTGAGTGGCTGCGGTTCTCCATTCTCTATGGCGGCGTGGCTCGCGCATGTCTGGCTGGTCCGACTCTGGGTGATGTCCGCGAGGTTATGCTTGAAGGCAAATCCGGACTGATAATGCTCGACGAGGATGAGAGCGCGCGGCCTGCATTCAGTTCGAGCAGACGGCGCGCGGAATGGCCAAATGGTGCGATCACTCAGGCCTTCTCGGCTGAAGATGCCGATAGTTTCCGCGGCCCGCAATTCGACGCGGCGTGGTGCGATGAGCTGGCGGCCTGGCGCGACCATGACAGGGTCTGGGACACGATGCAGATGGCTGTGCGGACGGGTATCACGCCGCGCGTGCTCGCAACGACAACGCCGCGTCCGACACATTTGATCCGGCGTCTGGTGCAGGGGGAGGCAATTGTCACATATGCGACAACATTGGATAACGCCAACTATCTCGCGCCAGACTTTATCCAGCACGTCGAGCGCACATATGGCGGCACAACGCTTAGCCGTCAGGAGCTGGGCGGCGAACTAATCGAGGATCTTGAAGGGGCGCTGTGGTCGCGGAGCATGATTGAGGCGCATCGCACCAATCTACCGCCTGATAGATTCGAGAACGTGATTGTGGCGGTCGATCCGCCAATCACAAGCACCGAAGCATCAGATGCCTGCGGCATTGTGATTGCGGGAACGGCAACATCCAAAGGTGGCGCGCGGCAGTGTTTCGTGTTGGGCGATGAGAGCGTACAAGGACTTCGCCCCATGGAGTGGGCACAGCGGGTAGTGCAGGCTGCTTATACATCGGGTGCATCATCAATCGTTGCTGAAGCCAATCAAGGCGGCGAGATGATCTCATCGATACTGGAAATGGTAGGCTGCCCGTGTCCGGTACAGCTGGTTCATGCACGCCTTGGCAAGCAGGCAAGGGCAACGCCGGTAGCGGCGCTCTACCAGCAGGGACGGGTCAGCCATATTGGCACTTTTCCCGAACTGGAGGATGAGATGTGCCGCTTCGGGGCGCCGGGTTTCTCTGGCTCGCCCGACCGTCTTGATGCGCTTGTCTGGGCTGTAACAAGCCTCATACTGGCGCCGATGGGTGAGCCGCGGCTGCGGTTCCTCTAGCGTCCGGTCCGGAAGGCCTTGCGGCCTAGATACTTGTTTTTCGGCTTGGCGGTTTCGTCAGGCGTCGCGGACGTTTCGGCAGATGCGATATAGGTCGGTGTCTCACCGTTCAGGATGGTTCGAATATGTCTCAGCGACATGTTGCAGGAGGCGATGGTCTCCTGGTTCACATCAGGGTCAATACGCTTGGCGAGTTGCTTGGCCTGATGAGCCGTCAGCGTGTCGAGTGTGCGCTGGAATATGTCTTCACCTATCGCCGTTTGCAGATCAATGAGGGCCTCGGTCGTTTGGCCGGCGGCGATGATCTGTTTCTTGGCGAGTTTGATCGCGGCGGCGGTCCAGTCGGGCTGTTTCAGCCGAGGAAACATCGCTGGCGTGTCGAGCATTGCACGTAAAGCAGAAGCGCCGTCGGGTGTGAGAGTCATTTCAGCCTCTCCTGAACTTCGCTATGCAGGGCCTCAATAATTGGCATTGCTTCGCCGGGCCATTTTTGCGCCAGTGTTGGGCTGGCACCCAATTCAACCGGATTGGCGGCAAATTCCGGTTTGTTCGGAATGACGGTCTGAAACATGTCATACTCGCGGTCAGCTTCCGATGCGCCTTCACGCATCGCCTGAAGGACCATATTCTGATGTTGCGAGCCGTCAAACTTTGTCGCCAAGACGATGGGGCGGATCTCGATCTGACGTTTCTCGAGATTTGAGATGATGTCGCCAGTAAACAGGTCGAGGCCGAGTGTGGACATGAAATCAGGGATCGTTGGTACGATGATCAGGTCAGAGGCTGAAAGCGTGGCCTCCGTCATCGCGGAGATACCCGGCGGGCAATCGCAGATGATGATGTCGTAGTTTTTGCGGAGGTCCGCCATATCCTGGCGCAAGCGAAGCCCGACGCGGCCCTCGATGGCGGTCATCGAATAGCCCTGCTCTGTCAATGTGTAGATTAGCTCTCGCTCAGCGCGGCGAAGACCCGGTGTAGCCGGACAGAGCGAGATATTGAGCAGATTACCGGCGTTTGAGACATCGCTGGCGCCCGGCACGATGAAATCGCGCAAATGACTAAGCGACTCGCCGAGAAAATTCTCGCGCAGATAATCGGATACGGTTTTGTAGTCGTTGATGGCGCGATAGAGCTGCTCATCACCGTCTTCGCCATAGATCAACAGTGAGGCATTGGCTTGAGAATCGAGGTCCACGACCAGTGTTTTCAGGCCTGATGCGGCGAAAGCCTCTGCGAGGCTGACCGTTGTTGTCGTTTTGCCGACGCCGCCTTTTGAATTGGCCACCGAAATGACACGTCCGAGCATATAGTTTTCCCGTCTTTTGGTTCTTCAAGGCGCCCGGCAGAACAGAATTCGGCAATGATGGCTAGCCCGCAATGAGGATAGAGATAGCCGAAAGGGTATTGGCACAGATTGTTTGGTTTGGTGCGTGGGATTTGGCGGACTTTCAATGGCGATGAGCCAGAAAAAGTGCCACCTTACACACCTGACTGGGCAGAAGCGCTTGGCAAGGAAACACTGCTCATCGCCGCACGTCGACACTTGCGCGAGTTACCTTCTGGTGAAGCGCGGCCGGGTGATGTGCTGCTGTTCCGTATGGGGCTGGGGCATCCGGCAAAGCATTGTGCAATCTTGAGTGGGGACAGAAAGATCATCCATACCTATTGGGGGCGGTCGGTCTGTGAAACGCGCCTCGTGCCATGGTGGGAGCGAAGGATTGCAGCAGCGTTTTCATTTATTGACACAGCGCCACCTCGTGATCTCACAGCGTTCACACCGTTGTGTGAAGAGGCGTGATTGGTGTTGGTCCCCAACCTCTCCTAGCTAGCGTCAGCGCCTCAAGGGGTGATCAGACACTAAACGCTCAGGAGACAAGATATGAACTATTTAACAGCCGCCGCACTCGCTATCGCCGTATCGACTGCCGGATTTGCCAGCGTAACACCAGCATTTGCACAGTCCGAACTCGCGGTCGGCGCTGAGCAATCAGCATCTGGCAGCTTCATCAAGAAAAAGAAGAAACTGAAAGGCGACTGGGAGATTGTTCAACGCGGCGGCAAATCCTTTATCGTGTTTTCGGAAGATTTTCGCGCGGCCAAGGGGCCTGACCTGAAAGTCTTTCTGTCACCAACCTCAATTGCCGATCTAACCGGCAAGACCGCTGTGGATGGCTCGATCAATATCGGCGAATTGAAAAGCACCAAAGGCGGGCAGGAATACGAGATTCCTGCAGGCGTAAATTTGTCAGATTATGCAAGTGTCCTGGTTCACTGTGAGGCCTATGAAGTCTTGTGGGGTGGCAGCGACCTCTAACTCAAACCCTGTCGCGAAGATGGACCGGCCGCCAAAGGGTGGCCGGTTTTTTTGTGGAGAAAACCATGGCTGAAATTGTACTGTCTCAAGCTGGCTCGGTGATCGGTCAGAACCTGTTACCGCAAGGTGTTTCGGTTTTGGGGCAGACAATCGCCGGGGCCGCGATTGGGCGCACCGCTGGCAGTTTGCTAGGGCGTGCTATCGATGCCTCACTCGCCTCGCCAATTGAAGGCACGCGAATTGAAGCCCTGCGCATTACCGAAAGCCAGGAAGGGGCCGGATTGGGACTTGTTTGTTGCAAAGCAACGAGGGTTGGGAGCGTGTTTCCTACACCAGCGCCGAGTTGTCAGCTGACAACCGGTGGCGATTGAAGGGATTTTTTGCGCGGGTTAAACGGTACTGGAATTCGGGCCTTAGAGGTCGGCAATCTTGCAGTTTTGCTTGACCAGCGCCTTGTGCCTGTACCGCTGTCCGAAACCGAGCAAGGCCGCAATCTCGTCGCTAGCCTAGGTGCTGCTTCAAAAGTTTTGCGATATGATGATTTGGCAGCTTTGCCGTGGCGCGTTGGACACTTGCGGGCGATGCGGAAGGCTAGTGACTGGCTTATTAGTTCGACGCGCCGTTCGCCTAGCATCATCGACGATTGGGAGTTGCCGGAACAGGCAAATGATGGCGCGTTTGTCGTTGAGCTTGTAGATAGCTCGAACGTGATATCAATTATCGAAACGGGGGCTTCCAGCATATCAGCGGGCGGAGACCCTAAGGAAGTTCGCGTCGCCGAGCGAGGTCGAGACGGTCGAATAGGCGAGTGGGTTTCAATTACCCTGAACGCCGCTTAAGTGGAGGATACCTAAATTCGCGAGTAGTCGATTTTACATGACCAAGGATCTCTATACCGTGTTGGGCGTGCCTCGCGGTTCCAGTGCAGACGATATCCGATCGGCCTATCGCCGGAAGGCAAAGACCCTGCACCCCGATCTGCATCCAGACGATGAAGCGAAGGTCAACGAGTTCAAGGCCGTCTCATCGGCGTTTGAGATATTGGGCGATCCAGAAAAGCGAAGCCTATACGACCGTGGTCTGATCACCGAATCGGGCGAACCTGTTGCTCAGGCAGCAAGTGCTGAGAGGATGTTCCGTGGTGCCGGAGGATTCCAGGGTGACCCGTTTGATGACATACTGTCAGGAATGTTCGGCGGTGGTCGTCGACGGCCAGGCCCTCGCAAAGGCACGGACATGCGCTATAGGGTCGAAATAGCGTTCGAAGATGCCGTGCTGGGGGCGCGGCGCGACATGAAGATGGCCGATGGTCGAACACTTAGCGTCACGATTCCGCCGGGCCTCGAATCTGGCAAGACCTTGCGTCTCAAGAGCCAAGGGCAGCCATCCAGCACCGGCGGACCTCCTGGCGATGCTTTGTTAGAGGTCAACGTCCGAGATAGTGCTATCTGGCGGCGTCATGGCAATCACTTGCGAATGTCGGTTCAAGTTCCATTGAAAACCGCGATTCTCGGGGGAGCGGTCGAGATTGCCACGCCCGCTGGTCCAGTTTCATTAAAAATTCCAGAAGGCTCCAATAGCGGCGCAGTCTTACGGCTTCGCGATAAAGGCGTTCAAATACAAGGCGGTAAAGGGCATCTGTTTGCGCGGGTGGAAGTTGCGATTGAAAACCCGAAAGACCCGAAGCTGCGCGCTTGGGCAAAGGGCGCAATTTCTGACTGAATTCCGATGTCATCATTCACTATACATTCAGAGCCATGTGTTCATATGGCTCCGAAATGAGACTAGCATTTGTCATATTGGCGCTTACAGCGCTGTCCTTCGGGTCTCCTGCCGCAAGCGCGCAGGGGCAATGGGGCAATTCGTTTGACCGAAGCGATAGCCAACGCGAACAGGCAAATGTGCCGCTCGGACAGATTTTCCAACAACTCAAACGCCGCTATGGCGGTTATCAGATCGATGCAAGCTTGCGAAACCGCGGCGGCAAGCAAGTCTATATTATTGACTGGATGACCGGAAAGGGCGAGCGCAAGACGATAACTGTCGACGCGAAGTCTGGACGCATCCTGAGTTCGAACTAAGGTTGAGATCATGAGAATACTTGTTGTTGAAGATGAAGCTGACCTGCGTCGCCAACTGGCAGATGCTCTGACCCATGCGGGGTATGCAGTAGACTTGGCGGCGGACGGCGAGGATGGGCATTTTCTCGGCGACACAGAGCCTTATGATGCTGTCATCCTTGATCTTGGTCTGCCCAAAATGGACGGCGTAACCATTCTCGAGAGATGGCGCGACGATGGCAAAACATTCCCGGTGATGATCTTGACGGCGCGAGACCGTTGGAGCGAAAAAGTCGCGGGTTTCGATGCTGGTGCCGATGATTATGTCACCAAGCCATTCTACACAGAGGAAGTGCTTGCGCGACTTCGTGCATTGCTGCGCCGGGCGTCAGGGCACGCTGTCGCAGCGATTGAGGCGGGGGCTTTGCGCTTGGACACGCGGGCTGCACGGGCGACTGTCGATGGCGATCCAATCAAACTTACGGCGCATGAGTATAAAGTGCTGAGTTATCTGATTCACCATGTCGGACGCGTTGTCCCGCGCACCGAGCTGGTCGAGCATATCTATGATCAGGACTTTGATCGCGACTCCAACACGATTGAAGTCTTCATCGGCCGGCTTCGCAAGAAGATTGGCGGCGATCGCATTCTGACCGAACGCGGCCTTGGCTACCGACTGGTCGTCCCAGAAGAAGAGCAGACAGCTATTGTCAGCTAGGGGTCGCGCGAGCTAGTCGGAGATATGAGCCGACCGCTGACCTTCTCTGCCAGAATTGGTCGTCTGTCTTTGGCGCAGCGCATGCTGATTGGTGCGTTGGTATGGAGTGTGCTGATCGTCGTCGGCGGTGTCCTTGCGATCACAGCTGTCTACCGCTCGCAATCTCTCGGTCTGCTGGAAGATGACCTGGATGGGACGCTCATCACGCTGTCGCGGGCCCTGGAAGTGTTACCGGATGGTAGGGTTGTTACAATCGATGACAAGCTTCCACCTGACCCGCGTTATGAGACGCCGCTTTCTGGTCGCTACTGGATGATTGTTGCCGTCGAGAGTGACAATCAGCGAGGGGTCGATGTAAAGTCACGCAGTCTTTTTGAAAGTGACCTTCCGCTCCTGTCCGACACTGTTTTGAATGCTCTGAGACAACCTGGGGAAATTATTCGGAAAAGCGAAACTGGCCCGTATGACGAGCCTATTCGAATGTCGATCCAGTCAATTACCATTCCGAATCGAGAGAATCCGCTCCTGCTAATTGCTGCGGCGGATCGCACGAAATCCAATGAAGGTGCCAACCGTCTTCGCACATTGCTGCTGCTCGCCATGTCCACACTCGCAAGCGGAACGCTATTGGCGATGGCGCTTGGCCTTCGGTTTGCCTTAAGACCTTTTAATCGAATTCAATCGGATGTCGCCGATGTCCGCGAAGGCCGCCGGGCAAATTTACGAGACGACTATCCGCAGGAAGTTCAGCCGCTGAGCGAAGAACTAAACAAGCTTCTTGAGCATAATCGATCCGTCGTTCAGCGTGCGAGAACGCACGTGGGCAATCTTGCCCACGCCCTAAAAACCCCTCTGGCAGTGCTTCGCAATGAGGCCAGGGATGACAGCCAACTCGCGGCTACAGTCCGCCGTCAGACCGAGACCATGCACAAGAATGTCGAGCACTATTTAAACCGGGCCCAAGCTGCGGCGCGAGCCGAAACCCTTGGCACCCGGACACGTGTGGCGGAGTCGCTTGAGGGGCTGGTTCGGATGATGAACAAGCTCTATGCGGGTGATGCAAAGTCCGTCTCTACGGCAGTGCCGGACATGCTTTTTGTCCGGGTCGAACGGCAGGACCTGGAGGAGATCCTTGGAAACCTTGTCGATAATGCGTGCAAGTGGGCGAACTCAGCGGTTAAGATATCGGCGGAAGAAGTGGATGGCAGCAATGTGCTAATCCATGTCGATGATGATGGGCCGGGTCTCTCTGAAGAAGAGCAAGTCGAAGTTATAAAACGCGGCGTTAGGTTAGACGAAACAGCGCCCGGAACCGGGCTTGGACTTTCAATTGTTGCCGATGTAACTGAAATGAACGGTGGGAAACTGGTCTTGACGGATAGCCCACTTGGCGGCTTGCGGGCGACATTGCGAATGCGAAAAGCGCTATGACAAGGTTCGAGCATATCATCATCGGAATGGCCCTGGTATGCGCGATTGGCCTTTATGCCTGGAAAGGTAGTCCGATGCTTGCCGATCAACCATTTTCCAAAAGAGCCGCCGAGATAGCTCAAAAGGATTTACGCAGCCTCACAGCGCCAGAGCTGCTAACCCGTTTGCAACAAATCGCCATTGAGCGGCCGACTGACCCTGAACCTCACTATCATATCGGTGTTGTTCTTCGGTCACAGGGACGTTTGGAGGATGCTATTCGCGCATTTCAGACGGCGCTGCGGCGTGATGATCGAAACGTTCAGGCTCTTGTCGAGATGGGCGACAGTCTCGTTATGATGGACAATGGTGCGGTCGGCCCTACGGCACGGGATGTCTATTTGAGGGCTTGGCAACTGGACAATAATCAGGTCCGTCCGGGCATACTTGCTGGATATTCTCTACAGTTGGATGGGCGTACTGACGAAGCCGACGCCCTGTGGGCTGCGATTGAAGCAACCTTGCCGGAAGATGATCCTCGCCGCACTATGTTCGATGCAATTGTCGGTGCAGCCCCTGAAACTGCGGGCACGGCCGAGTAATGCGCACTTGCCGCACTGGCCTCGAGGCGAGAACGGAGTATACCGGCAGCATGAGAGCTAGGACGAAACGCCTCTATGCAGTTGGGGTTGCCGCCGTGCTTCTGGCATCGGCTGCCGTGCTCGCATTTTTTGCGCTGCGCCAGCATGCCGACCTCTTCTACACACCTGAATTATTGGTCGAGCGAGGTTATCCCGCACAAGGTCAGCAAGTCAGGATTGGCGGTTTTGTCGCTCTGGACTCTGTTGCTTATGGGGAGGGGGCCGAAATGGTTTTTACGGTTGAAGACGGCTCAGAGCAAACAGTCCAAGTGAAATTCGTCGGCATCGCGCCTGATCTGTTCCGAGAAGGTCAGGGCGTTGTGGCGACAGGAAAGTTCGACGCCAAAAACGAGATTTTTCTGGCAGACCAACTTCTCGCGAAACATGACGAGAATTACCAGCCACGTGAGCTGAGAAACATCGAGACTAGACCAGACTCATGATCGAGCTGGGTCACTTTCTGGCCTTCGTCTCTATGATGGCGTGTGCCGCATTGGCTGTTTTGGGCCTTAAGGGGCATCGCCGATCAGCAGTCGTTCTGTCGGCAGCCGCGTTTGCCACGATGCTGGCCTCCTTCCTGACATTGATCTACGCATTCGCGGTCTCAGACTTCTCTGTCGCGCTCGTTGCAAACAACTCCCATACACAAAAGGCGTTGATTTACAAGCTCGCGGGAACCTGGGGCAATCACGAGGGGTCAATGGCGCTCTGGTGCCTGACCATGTGTGGCTTTGCTGCCGCCGGTGGGTTTTTCCTGAAAACCGGTCGCAAGACATTTGAAGCTCGCGCATTGGGTGTTCAGGGTTTGCTGACCTTTGGCGCGCTGGCTTATCTCCTATTCGCGTCATCGCCATATACACGTCTGTTAGACGCGCCCCTACAAGGCAGTGACTTAAACCCCCTGCTGCAAGACCCGGCGCTCGCGGCGCATCCACCGATGCTCTATCTTGGCTATGTCGGCTATTCATTCGTGTTCGCCTTGGCAGCGGCAGGTCTGATCGAGGGCAGGATTGATCAGCTTTGGGCCAAGACCGCACGCCGGTGGGCTTTCGCAGCTTTTATTCCCCTAACCCTTGGTATCGCGCTTGGCTCTTACTGGGCCTATTACGAGCTTGGCTGGGGCGGCTGGTGGTTCTGGGATCCGGTTGAGAATGCCAGTTTGATGCCATGGCTTGTCGGCGCAGCGTTCCTGCATTCTGTGATCGTCACAGAAAAGCGCGGCAGCTTTCGTGCCTGGACAGCCTTGTTGGCAGTGCTGGCCTTCTGTTTCTCGATCCTTGGCGCATTCCTCGTCCGCTCAGGTCTTTTGACGAGTGTCCACGCCTTCGCGGTTGACCCCTTGCGCGGATCACTCCTGCTGGGCGGATTGCTTATCTATGGTGGTTTTGCCTTAGCCCTGTTCGCCATCCGCGCACCTAGTCTCAAAGGCGGCGCGGAGCATCTTCTGCTTAGCCGTGAAGGTGCCCTCATGGGCAATAACCTTGTCGTGTCAGTTGCAACGCTGACAGTTCTGCTCGGAACGCTTTTTCCACTTATCGCTGAAGCGATGGGCGAGGTCATGTCTGTCGGTGAACCTTATTTCAATTTGACATTCACGCCGATTATGGCCGTGGCGCTGATCGCGCTGCCAGTTGTTCAGGCTTGGAGCTGGGGCAAGGCTGACCTTTCAGGCCTGTGGAAATGGCTGGCTGGGTTTGCCGGGGTAGTCGGGGCGTTCTGGCTGCTTGGCGTCGGGCCGTTCAATATACCACTGCTGGCTGGCTTTGGGTTTGGCCTGGCGGTCTGGTTGATCGGCGGGGCAGCTTACGAGGTCTGGCGGCGGGCCAAAACGCCGGCGCGGCTGTTTAAGCTTCCTGGCCGCGTCTGGGGCATGACGCTCGCTCACGCGGGCCTGGGTGTTTTCATTTTGGGGGCAGTGGGAGAAACCACCTACAGAACCCAGGCGACACTGGCGCTCCAGGCGGGAGAGACAGCAATGGCCGCTGGATGGGCCTTCGAGTTGCAAAGCGTGGATTCTATTGAAGGGCCAAACTGGTATGCCGACCAGGCACAGTTGCTGGCCCGCAAAGGCGGCACCGAAGTCATGCTGGCACCGCAAAAGCGTATCTATCCCGCAGCACGGATGCCGACCACAGAGACTGCTATTCATGGCATGGGCACCAGTGATCTCTACGTCGCGCTCGGTGACCGAAGGTCGGTGGACGGCGTGACACGCTGGACGTTTGAGGTCTTTGTCAAACCCCTTGTCGATCTGATATACTGGGGTGTCATTCTGATCGGATTGGGCGGGTTGTTTTGCCTGGTCCCGGCAAGGAAACCGGCATCATGATTAAAGCTGCCATTGTTTCCTTACTGATAGCGATCGCTCAGTCGGCGCCGCCGCTAACTGACCAGCAAGAGGTGCGGGCGCAGGATCTGATGCGAGAA